>NZ_RRZJ01000013.1:0-149473 GCF_004368175.1 Pseudomonas sp. CH235 | reverse complement strand
GGGGGTGGGAGCGCAGCGACCGTTTGGCGAAGCCAAACACATCGAGAGGAGGTGCAGCGAAGCAAACCGTAGGCGATGCCCCCGGATCAATCCCGGAGCGAAGGAACCCGAGCCACAGCGAGGGCCGTACGTCAGGGTAAAGCCTTTTGGGTTACCTTTTCGGCGTTTGGAAAAGGTGACTCGCCGTAAGGGCGAAACCCTAAGAAGCCGTTACCGCAGCAACGGATATACACACAAACCAAAATTACCCCCAAGAAAGTCCGATAACCGCCCACAAAAAAATGCCCCAATCTCTCGACCAGGGCATTTCCATCCAACTCAAACTACATATTCAATCCAAAAGCCTCAGTGCGAAACCGCCCCACTAGCCCCCAACCCAGTCTGCGAACGCACAAACTGCGGGAAGAACGCCGCACGCTCGTTCTCAGCCGCCGCCGACTTGTCGGTAACGGAGAAGAACCAGATCCCGATAAACGCAATGATCATCGAGAACAACGCCGGATACTCATAAGGGAAGATCGCCTTCTCATGATGCAGAATCTGCACCCAGATGGTCGGGCCAAGGATCATCAGACCCACCGCACTCACCAGACCCAACCAGCCGCCAATCATGGCGCCACGGGTGGTCAGCTTCTTCCAGTACATCGAAAGCAGCAGCACCGGGAAGTTGCAGCTCGCCGCGATGGAGAACGCCAGACCCACCATGAACGCAATGTTCTGGCTTTCGAACAGGATGCCCAGGCCGATGGCCAGAACGCCCAGTGCGATGGTGGTGATCTTCGAAACGCGGATCTCATCCTTCTCGTTGGCCTTGCCCTTCTTGATCACGCTGGCGTACAGGTCGTGAGACACCGCCGAAGCACCGGCCAGAGTCAGACCGGCCACTACTGCCAGAATGGTCGCGAACGCCACCGCCGAGATGAAGCCGAGGAACACGCTGCCGCCCACGGCGTTGGCCAGGTGCACCGCTGCCATGTTGTTGCCGCCGAGCAGAGCGCCCGCCGCATCTTTGAAGGCCGGGTTGGTGCTGACCAGCAGGATCGCGCCGAAGCCGATGATGAAGGTCAGGATGTAGAAGTAGCCAATGAAACCGGTCGCGTACAGCACGCTCTTGCGGGCTTCTTTCGCGTCGCTAACAGTGAAGAAGCGCATCAGGATGTGCGGCAGGCCAGCGGTACCGAACATCAGTGCCAGGCCGAGGGAGAACGCCGAGATCGGATCTTTTACCAGACCGCCCGGGCTCATGATCGCTTCGCCTTTGGCGTGAACCTTGATGGCTTCGGAGAACAGGGTGTTGAAGTCGAAGTTGACGTGCTTCATCACCATCAGCGCCATGAACGAGGCACCGGACAGCAACAGCACCGCCTTGATGATCTGCACCCAGGTGGTCGCCAGCATGCCGCCGAACAGCACGTACATGCACATCAGGATACCGACCAGAATCACCGCAACGTGGTAGTCGAGACCGAACAGCAGCTGGATCAGCTTGCCGGCACCGACCATTTGCGCGATCAGGTAGAACGCCACCACCACCAGCGAACCGCAGGCAGACAGGGTGCGAATCTGGGTTTGCCCGAGGCGGTAGGACGCCACGTCGGCAAAGGTGTATTTGCCCAGGTTACGCAGACGCTCGGCGATCAGGAACAGAATGATCGGCCAGCCCACCAGGAAGCCGATCGAGTAGATCAGGCCGTCGTAGCCGGAGGTGAACACCAGCGCGGAAATACCCAGGAAGGACGCCGCCGACATGTAGTCACCGGCAATCGCCAGACCGTTCTGGAAACCGGTGATCTTGCCGCCCGCCGCATAGTAGTCGGCCGCCGAGTTGTTGCGTTTGGACGCCCAGTAAGTGATGCACAGGGTTGCGCCAACGAACGCGACGAACATGACGATCGCGGAAACGTTGAGTGGTTGTTTGTGGACTTCGCCGGTCAGGGCGTCAGCGGCCCAGACGGCTGGAGCGAACGCTGCGATGCTCAAAAGAGCCAGTAGACGCCGGATCATTGCTGAGCCTCCTTGAGAATCGCGTTGTTCAGGTCGTCGAACTCGCCATTGGCGCGGCGCACGTAAATGCCGGTCAGGATAAAGGCCGAGATAATCAGTCCGACACCGATCGGGATGCCCCAGGTGATGGACGATTCGGGACTGATTTTCGTGCCGAGCACTTGCGGCCCGTACGCGATCAGAAGGATGAAGCCGGAGTAGAGCCCGAGCATGATCGCCGAGAGTATCCAGGCGAACCTTTCTCTTTTCTTGACCAGCTCCTTGAAGCGCGGGCTGTTCTGAATCGAGAGGTAAATGCTGTCGTTCATTGTTTTTATCCTCGCAGCACAGATTTTTATTTTTGGAACATATCCACTGTATGCGGCTGCGAGCCGGGTTCCAGACGACCTTAGTAGTAGAACGCCATGACGTTTTTGCCAATTTCCAGACAAGCCGAAAACGGCCAACGCTGCTTATTAATAGTGGGCAAACAAAAAAGGCCGCCCGACTGTCATGTCGGGCGGCCCCGGGAAGCGCAGATTAGACGCTTCGGCTTAAATCACTTGGTCCAGTCGGCAACACGTTCCGGGTGTTTGGCAATCCAATCCTTGGCCGCTGCGTCAGGTTTTGCACCGTCCTGAATCGCCAGCATGACTTCGCCGATTTCGTCTTTCGAAGCCCACTGGAAGTTCTTCAGGAACTTGGCCACTTCCGGCGCCTTGGTCGCCAGTTCCTTGCTGCCGATGCTGTTCACGGTTTCAGCCGCGCCGTACACGCCTTTCGGGTCGTCGAGGAAGCGCAGTTTCCACTTGGCGAACATCCAGTGCGGCACCCAGCCGGTGACGGCGATGGATTCGTTTTTCTTCTCGGCACGGGTCAGCTCGGCAATCATGCCGGCGCCGGAACTGGCCTTGAGTTGATAGCCGGTCAGGTCGTAATCCTTGATCGCCTGATCGGTCTTGAGCATCACGCCTGAACCGGCGTCGATGCCAACGATGCGCTTTTTGAAGGAGTC
Organism: Pseudomonas sp. CH235; assembly: GCF_004368175.1. Lineage (NCBI taxonomy): Bacteria > Pseudomonadati > Pseudomonadota > Gammaproteobacteria > Pseudomonadales > Pseudomonadaceae > Pseudomonas > Pseudomonas sp. CH235. Next base: position 146,475 of record NZ_RRZJ01000013.1, on the reverse strand, counting down.
GTCGGTTTTCAGGTCTTCGATGGTCTTGGCCTTGACGTACTCTGGCACGATCAGACCGATTTTCGCATCCTTGAAGTTCGGGCCGTAATCGACGACCTGATCCTTGTTCTTGGTCCAGTATTCGCCGTGGGTCACCGGCAGCCAGGCCGAGAGCATGGCGTCGAGTTTGCCGGTGGCAACGCCCTGCCACATGATGCCGGTAGCGACGGCTTGCAGTTTCACGTCGTAGCCGAGTTTCTGCTTGATCACTTCGGCCGCCACGTGGGTGGTCGCGACGCTGTCGGACCAGCCGTCAACGTAACCGATGTTCAGGGTCTTGGTTTCAGCACTGGCGAGTGTGGAGCCCATCGCAAGCACCAGAGCGGCACCTGCGCCTAAAAGTCGTCGCATCTTCATCGTTACTTCCCCGAAATGCTGCGCCCGACGGATGCCGGGCATCGTCAACGTGTTGTTATGGTGCTCGGCGCCCCCATCACGCCCGTTCGCGAACTCGTTCGAACATCAGCGGAGTACTGATGAGTCTGATCATCAACCTGACGCCCGTTAAGACCTGCTCTGCCAGCGACCTCGAAGCAACGAGAAACGACATCAGAAAGCCATTAACTGCGTCAGGATATTTGGCGCCAGACAATCCGCCCGAACTTTGCATGTCAAAATCGTGCGGGCCACCAACCTGCTTATAAATGCAGGTAACATGCGTCGCTTTGCAGCCACTCGGCCTGACCATGTCCGCGACTTCCCGCTTCCCCTTTTTTCCTTATGTGTTCGCCTGCCTGCTCGGGCTGTTTGCCCTGTGCGGCTTCTGGTACGGCCTCGGTAAACCGGTGATCCTGCCGGACGTCGCCACCCCGAGCCACAAGCTGCAATGCGCCTCCTACACCCCGTTCGACAAGGACCAGTCGCCGTTCGACGTGCCGTTCAAACTGCGCCCGGAGCGCATGGACGCCGACCTCGCCCTGCTCGCCACCCGTTTCGAATGCATCCGTACCTACTCGATGACGGGCCTCGAAGCGCTGCCGGATCTGGCGCGCAAGCACGGTTTGAAGTTGATGATCGGCGCGTGGGTCAACAGCAATCCGGTCGACACCGAGAAGGAAGTCGATCTGCTGATCGCCTCGGCCAACGCCAACCCGGACGTGGTCAGCGCCGTGATCGTCGGCAACGAAGCCTTGCTGCGCAAGGAAGTGACCGCCACCCAACTGGTGAAGCTGATCAACAAGGTCAAAAGCCACATCAAGCAGCCGGTGACCTACGCCGATGTCTGGGAATTCTGGCTCAAGCACCCGGAAGTCGCGCCGGCGGTGGATTTCCTGACCATTCACTTGCTGCCGTACTGGGAAGACGATCCATCGAACATCGACGCGGCCCTGCATCATGTGGCCGAAGTGCGTCAGGTGTTCGGCAACAAGTTCGCCCCAAAAGACGTGATGATTGGCGAAACCGGCTGGCCGAGCGAAGGCCGCCAGCGTGAGACCGCGCTGCCGAGCCGGGTCAACGAGGCCAAGTTCATTCGTGGTTTTGTCACCCTCGCCGAACAGGAAGGCTGGCGTTACAACCTGATCGAAGCGTTCGACCAGCCGTGGAAGCGCGGCAGCGAAGGCGCGGTCGGCGGTTACTGGGGGCTGTTCGATGCGAATCGCCAGGACAAGGGCGTGTTGGCCGGTCCAGTGTCGAACGTACCCTACTGGTCGCAGTGGCTGGCGGTCGGTGGACTGATTTTCCTCGGAACACTGCTGCTGGGTGGTCGGGTTCGTACGACGCGTTCGGCGCTGATCCTGCCGCTGCTCGGCGCCCTCGCCGCCTGCTCGATTGGTGCCTGGGGTGATCTGGCCCGGGTGACCACGCGATTTGCCAGCGAATGGCTGTGGGTCGGGTTGCTGACGGCTCTGAATCTGTTGGTGCTGGCCCATGCCGCGCTGACCTTGAGCGCCCGCAGTGGCTGGCGTGAACAGGCGTTCAACGCTTTCGAGCGACGGGCCGGCTGGCTGGTGGCGGCAGCCGGTTTCGCCGCTGCCGTGATGATGCTGGAGCTGGTATTCGATCCGCGCTATCGCAGCTTTCCGAGCGTGGCCTTCATCCTGCCAGCGCTGGTTTACCTGTGCCGCCCGGTGCCCGTTGCCCGGCGGGAGATCGCCCTGCTGACCTTCATCATCGGCGCCGGCATTGCGCCGCAGCTGTTCCGTGAAGGATTGCAGAATCAGCAGGCGTGGAGTTGGGCGCTGGTCAGCGTGTTGATGGTGGCTGCACTTTGGCGCTGCCTGCGGGCTCGCAAGGGCTGACCTTCAGCATCTGAAAGCATTGCATCGCGGGCGAGCCCGCGATGCATGACTACTTGGCGTCGCGCGATTCCCGCACCAGTCGCAACCCGGCAATCACCACCGCAAACACCGCCAGCGTCGTGTTGTACAGCGCCAGCGCCGGCAACCCGAACACCAGCGCCAGCACCGCCAGCCACCACCCTGCCCGTCCCGGCACGACAAAACCGATCACCGCAGCCGCGACCGCCGCCCAGCCCAGCATCTGAAAATGAATCATCAGGCCCAGGTTCGAGCGCACCGAGCATTCCCAGCGGCTCGCCTCATCCACGCAGATGCCCACCCACTGCGCATCTTCCATGAAGCCATAACGCGCGCCATAACTGGCGGCCAGCCACAACGGCAACAGAACGAGCAGCAGAATCACGGGCAAGCGGCGGGACATGGAACACTCCAATCGATGAAATCGGCGGCCAGCTTAATCTGCCGCCGCGCATACGCAAGGACTAACAACTCTTAACTGGTCATTCCTTCCTTGCAAAGTGTATCGTCCGGCTACTATTACTCCGAATTCCGTCAGTTTGGTGCCGTGGCATGGCACTTTGGCGCAAACCCGGTGGTCATAGCCTGCGAACCTCATTCGGCACCTTCCTCTAAGGGATCTAGTCATGCTCCGTTCCTTGCGCTTCGCCGCCCTGTTTGGCGGCCTTATTCTGAGTGCGTCCGCGCTGGCGGTGGATATCGACGCCGCCAGCTATGGCTATCCCCTGACCAATCCGTTCGAGGCGACCATCGCCACCACGCCGCCGGACTTGCGCCCTGAACTGCCACTGGACGACGACATCGATCAGACCGATCGCAGCGTCACCCTGCGCCCCGAGCGCGAATTCATCCTGCCGGACAATTTCTGGCCGGTGAAAAAACTCACCTACCGCATCGCCACCCAGGACAAGGCCGCGCCGCTGATCTTCCTGATCGCCGGCACCGGCGCGCGCTACGACAGCACGCTCAACGAATACCTGAAGAAGCTTTATTACAAGGCCGGCTACCACGTGGTGCAGCTGTCTTCGCCGACCAGCTTCGACTTCATGAGCGCCGCCTCGCGTTTCGCCACCCCCGGCGTGACCAAGGAAGACGCCGAAGACATGTACCGGGTGATGCAGGCCGTGCGGGCGCAGAACCCGAAACTGCCGGTCACCGACTATTACCTCAGCGGCTACAGCCTCGGCGCGCTGGACGCGGCGTTCGTTGCCCACCTGGATGAAACCCGCCGCAGCTTCAACTTCAAGAAAGTCCTGCTGCTCAATCCGCCGGTCAACCTCTACACCTCGATCACCAACCTCGACAAGCTGGTGCAGACCGAGGTCAAGGGCATCAACAACAGCACCACCTTCTATGAACTGGTGCTGAGCAAACTGACCCGTTACTTCCAGCAGAAGGGTTACATCGACCTCAACGATGCGCTGCTCTACGACTTCCAGCAGTCCAAGCAGCACCTGAGCAACGAGCAGATGGCTATGCTGATCGGCACTTCGTTCCGCTTCTCGGCGGCCGATATCGCGTTCACTTCGGACCTGATCAACCGTCGCGGCCTGATCACCCCGCCGAAATTCCCGATCACCGAAGGCACCAGCCTCACGCCGTTCCTCAAGCGTGCGCTGCAATGCGACTTCGACTGCTACCTCACCGAACAGGTGATTCCGATGTGGCGCGCCCGCACCGACGGCGGCAGCCTGCTGCAGCTGATCGATCAGGTGAGCCTCTACGCCCTGAAGGATTACCTGCACGACAGCCCGAAAATCGCCGTCATGCACAACGCCGATGACGTGATCCTCGGCCCGGGCGACCTCGGTTTCCTGCGCAAGACCTTCGGCGATCGCCTGACCGTTTACCCGCTGGGCGGCCATTGCGGCAACCTTAACTACCGCGTCAACAGCGACGCCATGCTGGAGTTCTTCCGTGGCTAAATATCTTCTGCTGATTGCAGCGCTCCTCAGTGCAGGTATGGCCCAGGCCGACAACAGCAAAGCCAATGCACCGGTGGTCATCGACAGCGACGGCTTCAAGGAGCCGCTGTCCAAACTCAAGTTCAACCCGGGGCTGGATCAGCGCGAGTTCGAGCGCTCGACCCTCAACGCGCTGAACGTCTACGACCCGCTGGAAGAGTGGAACCGCCGCGTCTACCACTTCAACTACCGCTTTGACCAATGGGTGTTCCTGCCGGTGGTCGATGGCTATCGCTACATCACTCCGAGCTTCGTGCGCACCGGCGTGAGCAACTTCTTCAACAACATTGGCGACGTGCCGAACCTGGTCAACAGCCTGTTGCAGTTCAAGGGCAAGCGCTCGATGGAAACCACCGCGCGCCTGCTGCTCAACACCACCATCGGCATCGCCGGGCTCTGGGATCCGGCCACCGCCATGGGCCTGCCGCGTCAGAACGAAGACTTCGGCCAGACCCTGGGCTTCTACGGCGTACCGGGCGGCGCCTACTTCGTGCTGCCGATCCTCGGCCCGTCGAATCTGCGTGATACTGCAGGTCTGGCCGTGGACTACACCGCCGAGTCTGCGATCAACTTCCTCAACGTCTCGGAAGTCAGCTCCAACCATCCGGAAGTGTGGGTACTGCGTGGCGTCGACAAGCGTTACCAGACCAGCTTCCGCTACGGTCAGCTGAACTCACCGTTCGAGTACGAGAAGGTGCGCTACGTCTACACCGAGTCGCGCAAGTTGCAGATCGCCGAGTAAAAACGCCGGCCACAAAAAAGGCCATTCGATGCGAGTCGAATGGCCTTTTTGTTTGCCTCAGGATTCAACCCTTCAGCGCTTTCCAGACTTTGCCGATCACGGACACGCCCGCCAGCACCACCGCACCCGCGATGATCCCCGCCACGCCGTTCAACAGCATCGGCACCACAAACCCGGCGCCACCGGCCGCTGCGCCGACGCTTTCGATCCAGTGATGCACCACCGGCACGCCGTGGGTCAGGATGCCGCCACCGACCAGGAACATCGCTGCGGTGCCGATCACCGACAGGCTTTTCATCATGTAGGGCGCGGCGCGCAGGATGCCGTTGCCGATACTTTTGGCCATCTGGCCGGGCTTCTGAGTCAGCCACAGACCGAGGTCATCGAGTTTGACGATACCGGCCACCAGGCCGTAAACGCCCACGGTCATGACAATGGCGATGCCCGACATCACGATCACTTGCTGGGTCAGCGAAGCATCGGCCACGGTACCGAGGGTGATGGCGATGATTTCCGCCGAGAGGATGAAGTCGGTGCGGATCGCGCCCTTGATCTTGTCTTTCTCGTACGCCACCAGATCGGTGGCCGGATCGGCCACGGCGTCAACCAGTTGCGCATGCTCGGCCTCGTCTTCGGCCTTGCTGTGCAGGAACTTGTGCGCGAGCTTTTCGAAACCCTCGAAACACAGGTAGGCGCCACCGACCATCAGCAGCGGCGTCACCAGCCACGGCACGAACGCACTGATCGCCAGCGCCGACGGCACCAGAATCAGTTTGTTGACGAACGAGCCCTTGGCCACCGCCCAAACGACGGGAATTTCCCGCTCCGCGCGTACGCCGGAGACCTGCTGGGCGTTGAGCGCCAAGTCGTCGCCGAGCACGCCGGCGGTCTTCTTGGCAGCCATTTTGGTCATCAACGCAACGTCGTCCAGAACGGTGGCGATGTCGTCGATCAGCACCAGCAAACTGCTTCCTGCCATGAATCTTGTTTCCTTATGTGAATAATGCCGCGCAGCATACCGCGACTGCAGGCCACACGGGGCATTGTTGAGCGCCGCGCGAGGCCGGTGCTACCATGCGCAACCGCCAGAACAGGCAAGGAACCACCGGGTTTATGAGCACAATCCGCGAGCGCAACAAAGAACTGATCCTGCGTGCAGCCAGTGAAGAGTTTGCCGACAAGGGCTTCGCTGCCACCAAAACCAGCGACATCGCCGCCAAGGCAGGACTGCCCAAGCCCAACGTCTATTACTACTTCAAGTCCAAGGAAAACCTCTACCGCGAGGTGCTGGAAAGTATCATCGTGCCGATCCTGCAGGCCTCGACCCCGTTCAACCCGGACGGCGTACCGAGCGAAGTGCTGAGCGGCTACATCCGCTCGAAGATCCGCATCTCCCGCGACCTGCCTTTCGCCTCCAAGGTGTTCGCCAGCGAAATCATGCACGGCGCCCCGCACCTGAGCGCCGACCTGGTCGAGCAGCTCAACGGCCAGGCCAAGCACAACATCGACTGCATCCAGACCTGGATCGACCGCGGCCAGATCGCCCCGATCGACCCCAACCACCTGATGTTCAGCATCTGGGCCGCAACCCAGACCTACGCCGACTTCGACTGGCAGATCTCCGCCGTCACCGGCAAGGACAAGCTCGACGAAGCCGACTATGAAGCGGCAGCACAAACCATCATCCGGTTGGTGCTCAAGGGCTGCGAGCCGGACTGAAGTCCGCACCTCCAGACACAAACAAGCCCGCCCTCACATCATCCTGTGAGGGCGGGCTTGCGCGTTTCAGCGACTATCCGGTTTTAGCCACTCAGGCTGCCACCCCCGCATCCGCCCGCAGGTCCAGGGCCTCCACGGCCTTGATTGCGACCTGCTCATCGATGTCCGACAGATCGCCGCTGATGCCGATCGCACCCAGCACGTTCCCCGCCTGATCACGAATCAGCACACCACCCGGTGCCGGCACGACGCTGCCCTGCCCCATGCTGTTAAGTGCGGCGATGAACGCCGGGCGTTGTTGCGCGTCCAGCGCCAGCAGGCGTGAGCCCTTGCCCAGCGCGATGGCGCCCCAGGCTTTGCCGATGGCGATGTTCGGGCGCAGCAGGCTGGCACCGTCTTCGCGTTGCAAGGTGACCAGATGGCCGCCGGTATCCAGTACCGCGATGGTCAGCGGCGCGGCGGAGATGGCCCGCCCCGCATTGATGGCTTCGTTGACCAGCTTGACTGCGACTTTCAAGGTTAAAGCGCTCATGGTGCCGTCCTCATTTTGTTATTGGGAAAGTCGTTGGGCTGCGCTTTTCTGCCGCAGCCAGATGCAATAAATAGAACACAATGAACTATTTTTTTGTATACAATAATTCTCGAAAAGCGCCCCATGCGACGAAAAGCCACAGCAGAAAAGGCTTCCGACGAATGAAACAGGCGCTTGAGAAAATGGATTGACCTGCGCCGTCCGCCGTGAATACACTCTGCGCAAAGCCACTTGTATACAATTACAAAACGTAAAGAGGCACAAAACCATGAGCAAAATGAGAGCAATCGAAGCCGCCGTTCTGGTGATGCGCCGTGAAGGGGTTGATACCGCTTTTGGCATTCCAGGCGCTGCAATCAACCCGCTGTACTCCGCCTTGCAGAAAGTCGGTGGCATCGATCACGTCCTCGCTCGCCACGTTGAAGGCGCCTCGCACATGGCCGAGGGCTACACCCGCACCAAGGCCGGCAACATCGGCGTGTGCATCGGTACTTCCGGCCCGGCCGGTACCGACATGGTCACCGGTCTGTACAGCGCCTCCGCGGACTCGATCCCGATCCTCTGCATCACCGGGCAAGCCCCCCGCGCCCGTATGCACAAGGAAGACTTCCAGGCCGTCGACATCACCAGCATCGTCAAGCCGGTGACCAAGTGGGCGACCACCGTTCTGGAGCCGGGCCAGGTGCCTTACGCCTTTCAGAAAGCCTTCTATGAAATGCGCTCCGGCCGTCCGGGCCCGGTGCTGATCGACCTGCCGTTCGACGTGCAGATGGCTGAAATCGAATTCGACATCGACGCTTACCAGCCACTGCCGCTGGCCAAGCCGAGCGCGACCCGCGTGCAAGTCGAAAAAGCCCTGGCGATGCTCGATCAGGCCGAGCGTCCATTGCTGGTGGCCGGCGGCGGCATCATCAACGCCGACGCCAGCGAGCTGCTGGTCGAGTTCGCCGAGCTGACCGGCATTCCAGTAATCCCGACCCTGATGGGCTGGGGCACCATTCCTGACGATCACCCGCTGATGGTCGGCATGGTCGGTCTGCAGACTTCGCACCGCTACGGCAACGCCACGATGCTGAAATCCGACGTGGTACTGGGCGTCGGCAACCGCTGGGCCAACCGTCACACCGGCTCGGTCGACGTTTACACCGAAGGCCGCAAGTTCATTCACGTCGACATCGAACCGACTCAGATCGGCCGCGTGTTCACTCCGGACCTGGGCATCGTTTCCGACGCCGCAGCCGCGCTGACCGTGTTCATCGAAGTCGCCCGTGAATGGCAAGCCGCCGGCAAACTGAAGAACCGCTCTGCCTGGCTGCAGGATTGCCAGCAGCGCAAGGCCAGCCTGCACCGCAAGACCCATTTCGACAACGTGCCGGTCAAGCCGCAGCGCGTTTACGAAGAAATGAACCAAGTGTTCGGCAAGGACACTTGCTACGTCAGCACCATCGGTCTGTCGCAGATTGCCGGCGCGCAGTTCCTGCACGTCTACAAGCCGCGTCACTGGATCAACTGCGGCCAGGCCGGCCCGTTGGGCTGGACCATTCCGGCAGCGCTGGGCGTGGTGAAGGCCGATCCGAACCGTAAAGTCGTGGCCCTGTCGGGGGACTATGATTTCCAGTTCATGATCGAAGAACTGGCGGTCGGCGCTCAGTTCAAACTGCCGTACATCCACGTCGTGGTGAACAACTCGTACCTGGGTCTGATCCGTCAGGCCCAGCGCGGGTTCGATATGGACTACTGCGTGCAGCTGTCCTTCGATAACCTGAACGCGCCGGAACTCAACGGTTATGGTGTCGACCACGTCGCAGTCGCCGAAGGCCTGGGCTGTAAAGCGCTGCGTGTGTTCGAACCGGCTGACATCGCCCCTGCCCTGCGCAAGGCCGAAGAGCTGATCGAAGAGTTCAAGGTGCCGGTGATCGTCGAGATCATTCTGGAGCGTGTGACCAACATCTCCATGGGGACCGAGATCAACGCCGTCAACGAATTCGAAGACCTGGCGCTGGTCGGCAACGATGCGCCTACGGCGATTTCGTTGCTCGACTGAACGTAACCGGCTCCCTCTCCCTCCGGGAGAGGGGACTTGATCGCGTTCAGTCTGACCAACCGTGTCAAAACTGTTTTAGGAGACCACCATGCCGCGTTTCGCAGCCAACCTGTCCATGCTGTTCACCGAACAGGATTTCCTTGCCCGTTTCGACGCCGCCGCCAAGGCTGGCTTCAGCGGTGTCGAGTACCTGTTCCCGTACGATTTCAGCTCTGCCGAAATCAAGGCCAAACTCGACGCCAACGGTCTGACCCAAGTGCTGTTCAACCTGCCGGCCGGTGACTGGGCCAAGGGCGAGCGCGGTATCGCGTGCCTGCCGGACCGGGTCGAAGAGTTCCGCGCCGGGGTCGATCTGGCCATCGCTTACGCACAGGTTCTGGGCAACACCCAGGTCAACTGCCTGGCCGGTATCCGTCCGCAGGGCGTGGACGATGCCACTGTTGAAAAGACCTTCGTCGCCAACCTCAAGTACGCCGCCGACAAGCTGCAAGCCGTCGGCATCAAACTGGTGATGGAAGCGATCAACACCCGCGACATCCCGGGCTTCTACCTGAACAACACGGCGCAGGCCCTGTCGATTCGCGAGCAGGTCGGCAGCGCCAACCTGTTCCTGCAATACGACATCTATCACATGCAAATCATGGAAGGCGATCTGGCCCGCACCCTGCAATCGCACCTGGCCGAGATCAACCATGTGCAGCTGGCCGACAACCCGGGCCGCAACGAGCCGGGCACTGGCGAGATCAACTACCGCTTCCTGTTCGAACACCTCGATCGCATCGGTTATCAGGGCTGGGTCGGCTGCGAGTACAAACCGCTGACCACCACTGAAGCGGGCCTCGGCTGGCTGAAGAGCCACAACGCGATCTGACCCCTATTTGCTTGAGCAAGACAAAAACAAGAGGATTTTCTCATGGCTAAAATCGGATTCATCGGCACCGGCATCATGGGCCACCCAATGGCGGCGAACCTGCAGAAAGCCGGTCACAGCCTGTTCCTGTCGGCGCACCACGACGCCGCCCCTGCCGACCTGGTCGCCGCTGGCGCCGTCGCTCTGGCCAACCCACGCGAAGTGGCCCAGGAAGCTGAATTCATCATCGTCATGGTGCCGGATACCCCGCAGGTCGATGACGTGCTGTTCCGCGCCGACGGCGTCGCTGCCGGCATCGGCAAAGGCAAGGTCGTGATCGACATGAGCTCGATCTCGCCGACCGCCACCAAGGCTTTCGCTGCGAAGATCAACGAGAAAGGCGCGCAATACCTCGACGCCCCGGTGTCCGGTGGTGAAGTCGGTGCCAAGGCCGCAACCCTGAGCATCATGGTCGGTGGCGACGCCGATGCCTTCGAACGCGCACTGCCGCTGTTCCAGGCCATGGGCAAGAACATCACCCTGGTCGGTGGCAATGGCGACGGTCAGACCGCCAAGGTGGCGAACCAGATCATCGTTGCCCTGAACATTCAGGCCGTCGCCGAAGCCCTGCTGTTCGCTTCGAAAAACGGTGCCGATCCGGCCAAGGTGCGTGAAGCGCTGATGGGCGGTTTCGCCTCCTCGAAGATCCTCGAAGTGCACGGCGAGCGCATGATCAAAGGCACCTTCGATCCGGGCTTCCGCATCAGCCTGCACCAGAAGGACCTGAACCTGGCCCTGCAAGGCGCCAAGGAGCTGAACATCAACCTGCCGAACACCGCCAACGCCCAGCAAGTGTTCAGCACCTGCGCGGCCATCGGTGGCAGCAACTGGGACCACTCGGCGCTGATCAAGGGCCTGGAACACATGGCCAACTTCTCGATTCGCGACAAGAAGTAAGCCCTGCCCCGTCGCTCGTTCCCACGTCGAGGCGTCGAACCGTCTGCGTGGGAATGCAGCCCGGGACGCTCCGCGTCCCTGCCGAAGCGGACGTAGAGCGTCCATTGAAGCATTCCCACGCAGAGCGTGGGAACGATCACCTGCACTAACCAAGAACAATAAGATTGGGAGCCCGCCATGTCGGTCGATCCGCAACAACTGCTGCGCGAGCTGTTTGCCACAGCCATCGACGCGGCCCATCCGAACCAGGTCCTCGAAGCGCATCTGCCGGCCGATCGCACAGGTCGCGTGATCGTCATCGGCGCCGGCAAGGCTGCCGCTGCCATGGCGCAAGTGGTCGAGCGCTGCTGGGAAGGTGAAGTCTCGGGTCTTGTGGTGACCCGCTACGGTCACGGCGCCCCGTGCGAAAAAATCGAAGTGGTCGAAGCCGCGCACCCGGTGCCGGATGCTGCCGGTCTGGCCGTGGCCAAACGCGTGCTGGAACTGGTCAGCAACCTGACCGAAGACGACCGCGTGATCTTCCTGTTGTCCGGCGGCGGCTCTGCCCTGCTGGCGCTGCCGGCCGAAGGCATCACCCTGGCCGACAAGCAGTCGATCAACAAGGCCCTGCTCAAATCCGGCGCGACCATCGGCGAGATGAACTGTGTGCGCAAGCACCTCTCGGCGATCAAGGGCGGACGCCTGGGCAAGGCCTGCTGGCCGGCGACTGTTTATACCTACGCGATTTCCGATGTACCGGGCGACCTCGCCACGGTCATCGCCTCCGGCCCGACCGTGGCCGACCCGAGCACCAGCGCCGAAGCGCTGGCGATCATCAAACGTTACGGCATCGAGATTCCGGCCTCCGTGCGCAGCTGGCTGCAGAGCCCGGAATCGGAAACCGTCAAACCCGGTGATCCGAGCCTGGCCCGCAGTCACTTCCAGTTGATCGCCCGCCCTCAGCAATCGCTGGATGCCGCGGCAGTGAAATGCCGTCAGGCCGGTTTCAGCACGCTGATCCTCGGCGACCTGGAAGGCGAATCCCGCGAAGTGGCGAAAGTCCACGCCGGCATCGCGCGCCAGATCATTCATCACGGCCAGCCGCTGGCAGCGCCGTGCGTGATTCTCTCCGGCGGCGAAACCACCGTGACCGTGCGCGGCAATGGCCGTGGCGGCCGCAACGCCGAATTCCTCCTCAGCCTCACCGACAGCCTCAAGGGCCAGCCCGGCGTTTATGCGCTGGCCGGTGACACCGACGGCATCGACGGCTCGGAAGACAACGCCGGCGCGATCATGACCCCGGACAGCTACGCCCGCGCCGCCGCCCTGGGCCTGAGCGCCAGCGACGAGCTGGATAACAACAACGGCTACGGCTACTTCGAGGCGCTCGATGCGCTGATCGTCACCGAGCCGACCCGCACCAACGTCAACGACTTCCGCGCCATCCTGATCCTCGAGAGCTCTAAATCATGACGCCTGATAAAAAGGTCAAAATCCTCGCCACCCTCGGGCCTGCCGTCGACGGCATCGAAGACATCCGCGAGCTGGTCGAGGCCGGGGTCAATATCTTCCGCCTCAACTTCAGCCACGGCGATCACGCCGACCACGCCAAGCGCTATCAGTGGATCCGCGAAGTCGAGCGCCAGCTCAACTACCCGCTCGGGATCCTGATGGACCTGCAAGGGCCGAAACTGCGGGTCGGCAAGTTCGCTGACGGCAAGGTTCAGTTGCATCGCGGTCAGGCCTTCCGCCTCGATCTGGACGCAACACCGGGCGACGAACGCCGGGTTAACCTGCCGCATCCGGAGATCATCGCCGCGCTGGAAGCCGGGATGGATCTGCTGCTCGATGACGGCAAACTGCGTCTGCGCGTCGTCACCAAATACTCCGACGCGATCGACACCACCGTGCTCAACGGCGGCGAACTGTCGGACCGCAAAGGCGTGAACGTGCCGCAAGCGGTGCTCGACCTGAGCCCGTTGACCACCAAGGATCGTCGCGACCTGAGCTTCGGTCTGGAGCTGGGTGTGGACTGGGTCGCGCTGTCGTTCGTGCAGCGCCCGCAAGACATCATCGAGGCCCGCGAACTGATCGGCGACAAGGCGTTCCTGATGGCGAAAATCGAGAAGCCGTCGGCCGTCGAGCAACTGCGCGAGATCGCCGAACTGAGCGACGCGATCATGGTGGCTCGCGGCGACCTGGGCGTGGAAGTGCCGGCCGAGAGCGTGCCGCAGATCCAGAAAAACATCATCACCACGTGCCGCCAGCTCGGCAAACCGGTGGTGGTGGCGACGCAGATGCTCGAGTCGATGCGCTTCTCGCCGGCGCCGACCCGCGCTGAAGTCACCGACGTCGCCAACGCCGTAGCCGAAGGCGCCGATGCGGTGATGCTGTCGGCCGAAACCGCATCCGGCGAGTATCCGCTGGAAGCCGTGCAGATGATGAGCAAGATCATCCGCCAGGTGGAAAACGGTCCGGACTACCAGACCCAACTCGACGTCAGCCGGCCGAAAGCCGAAGCGACCGTGTCCGATGCAATCAGCTGCGCGATCCGCCGGATCAGCAACGTGCTGCCGGTGGCGGTGCTGGTCAATTACAGCGAGTCCGGCGCATCGAGTCTGCGTGCAGCGCGGGAGCGGCCGAAAGCGCCGATCCTCAACCTGACGCCGAACCTGCAGACCGCCCGCCGGTTGAGCGTGGCGTGGGGCATTCATTCGGTGGTCAATGATCGCCTGCGTCAGGTGGATGAGGTGTGCTCGACCGCGCTGGAAATCGCTCAGGCTCAAGGAATGGCCGAGCGTGGCGATACGTTGCTGATCACCGCGGGTGTGCCGTTCGGGCAGCCGGGGTCGACCAATTCGCTGCGGATCGAAACATTGATTTAAGCAACACCTGTGTGGCGAGGGAGCGTGCTCCCGCCGCCCGGCATGACGGTTTCCACAAGAGACACCGCATTCACCGGGCACGAGCTCCTCGCCACCGCTTCAAGCAAGACCTTTTGATTTTCCCACTGCCCAGATTCTCCAGACATGCCTGCCAATCATTTCAACACCCACTGCCCTGACTGGGCCGAGGCCTTGCTCAACGGCTTCAGTCAAATCTTCCTCCAGCGCCATCCGCTGTGTGGACTCCTGTGCCTTCTGGCCATTTTATTTACCGCGCCGGTGCTGTTCGCCGGCGCGCTGCTGGGCGCGGTCGCCGGTTTGCTCACCGCGCAACGGCGCAACTACGCCAAGGCGGATCGCCAGGCCGGACTGTTCAGCTACAACGGCGTGCTGGTCGGTCTGTTGCTGAGCCTGTATTTCCCCTGGTCGCCGATGCTGCCGCCGCTGATTCTGGCGGCCGGCGGTCTGAGCGCGATGATCACGCAGCAATGGCTCAAGCGCGCACGCCTCACCGAGTACCTGCCCGTCTACACTGCACCGTTCGTATTGTTGAGCTGGGTGTTCCTGTGTTTCGCCGAGCCTTCGACGCCGGCTCCGGCACTTGAGCTGAACATCGTGAACCTGCTCGGTGCCGCCCTGAAAGGCTTCGGTCAGGTGATGTTCCTCGACCATCCGTTGGCCGGTGGATTGATCGCCGCCGGTTTGCTGATCGCCGATCGCCGGGCCTTTGCCTGGGCGCTGCTGGCTTCGGTAATCGGTCTGGGTTCCAGTCTGTTGCACCACGACAGCCAGGTCGCGTTGCTGGGGTTGGGTGGCTACAACGCGGTGCTCGCCGCCCTCGCCTTCAGCGCCCAACGCCAGCAACCGTGGCTGCCGCTGTTCGGCATCGGCCTGGCGCTGCTGCTGACGCCGCTGTTCAGTGCCTTGGGTCTGGCAACCCTCACGGCACCGTTCATTCTCGCCTGCTGGCTGCTGCGCACCGGCATTCGCCTGATGCAGCAACCGCAGATCAACGGCGCGCCTTGCGCTCACGGGGAGAATCAACCTAGGCTGCGCTGATCTTTGATTCAGGCGTGATCCATGGACAGTAACCAGCACTGGCGTGAACAGCTTTACGTCATGATTTTCCAGAGCGACACCCCCGCCGGGCGACGTTTCGACGGCATTCTGCTGCTGATCATTCTGGCCAGCCTGGTGATCGTGATGCTCGACAGCATCGACAGCGTTCACCGCAATTACGCCGATGTGCTGGCGTATATCGAGTGGGGGTTCACCATCATCTTTGCCGGCGAGTACATTCTGCGTCTGTACTGCTCGCCCAAACCGCTGCGCTATGCCTTCAGTTTTTATGGATTGGTGGATCTGCTGGCGATCGTGCCGGGCATTCTCGCGCTGTACTACAGCGATGCGCAGTACCTGTTGATTATCCGGATCATCCGGATGCTGCGAATTTTCCGCGTCCTCAAACTCAGTCCGTACCTCAAGCAAGCCAACTACCTGATGTCGGCGCTGCGTGGCAGCAAGCAGAAGATCGTGGTGTTTCTGGTGAGCGTCTGCACACTGGTAACGGTGTTCGGTACGTTGATGTACGTGATCGAAGGCCCGGAACACGGCTTCACCAGCATTCCCAAGGGCATCTATTGGGCTATCGTGACCCTGACCACCGTCGGCTTCGGCGACATCGTGCCGAAGACTCCATTGGGCCAGGTGATTTCGTCGCTGGTGATGATCACTGGTTACTCGATCATCGCGGTACCCACCGGAATCTTCACCGCCGAACTGGCCAATGCGATGCGT
Source organism: Pseudomonas sp. CH235 (assembly GCF_004368175.1). Lineage (NCBI taxonomy): Bacteria > Pseudomonadati > Pseudomonadota > Gammaproteobacteria > Pseudomonadales > Pseudomonadaceae > Pseudomonas > Pseudomonas sp. CH235. The sequence goes on along the minus strand of NZ_RRZJ01000013.1, from coordinate 130,709 downwards.
GGTGAACAGTTGCAACACGACTGCCCGGTTTGCCAGAAAAAGAGCCATGAAAGCGGCGCCGCCTTTTGTTCGCGATGCGGCAATCAGTTATTCAAGAAGATGGAATAAGCAAAGTTCTTTTTAATCTTTAAACGACTATGCGTGCCCCGCTATAGTCGCTGGCAAATGGCCTCATCTTTGTAAAAAACACCCCCTACAGAACAAGGAATGCGCAGTGAAAAAACTCTTTGGCGCCTCACTTCTCGCCGCTGGTCTTGCCTTCGGCAGCGTGGCTCAGGCTGCACCGACCCTGCTCAACGTGTCCTACGACGTGATGCGCGATTTCTACAAGGACTACAACACTGCGTTCCAGAAACACTGGCAGGCCGAACACAAGGAAGCCATCACCGTGCAGATGTCTTTCGGTGGTTCGAGCAAACAGGCTCGCTCCGTGATCGACGGTTTGCCGGCTGACGTGATCACCATGAACATGGCCACCGACATCAACGCCCTGGCCGATAACGGCCAACTGGTGCCGAAGGACTGGGTCACCCGCCTGCCGAACAACAGTGCGCCATTCACCTCGGCCACCGTGTTCATCGTGCGCAAAGGCAACCCGAAAGCCCTGAAAGACTGGCCGGACCTGCTCAAGGAAGGCGTGCAAGTGATCGTGCCGAACCCGAAAACCTCGGGCAACGGCCGCTACACCTACCTGTCGGCCTGGGGCTACGTGCTGAAAAACGGCGGTGACGAGAACAAGGCCAAGGACTTCGTCGGCAAGCTGTTCAAACAGGCACCGGTGCTGGATACCGGTGGCCGCGCCGCGACCACCACGTTCATGACCAACCAGATCGGCGACGTGCTGGTGACCTTCGAAAACGAAGCCGAAATGATCGCCCGCGAGTTCGGCCGCGACCAGTTCGAAGTCATCTACCCGAGCGTCTCCGCCGAAGCCGAGCCGCCAGTGTCGGTGGTCGACAAAGTGGTCGAGAAGAAAGGATCCCGCGCCGCTGCCGAGGAATACCTGAAGTTCCTGTGGTCGCCGGAAGGTCAGGAAATCGCGGCCGCCAACTACCTGCGTCCACGTGACCCGGCGGTGCTGACCAAGTACACCGACCGTTTCCCGAAAGTCGACTTCCTGTCGGTCGAGAAGACCTTCGGCGACTGGCGCACCGTGCAGAAGACCCACTTCAACGATGGCGGGATCTTCGACCAGATCTACAGCGGCCAGTAAGGCTTGAGCTGACATGAAAAAGGCGACCTGCAGAGGTCGCCTTTTTTGTGGCCGGCTACATCGGCGGCTTGACGCCATCCTTGCCCGCCGAGATCGATTGCGCAGTCAGCGTGCCATCCGCGCTCTGGGTCACGAAGGTGACGATCTTCACCCCGACCTTGAGCAGGCTGCGATCACCCGGCGTCAGGTTGACGATCGGCACGTCCTCCGGCACCAGGATCTTCTGCTGGCCGCCCTTGTAGTTGACGGTCAGCACCCGGCCGTTGCTCACCACCAAATCGCCGACGCTGCCGTTGGTCATGCTGCTGCCCTTGGCCAGGTCGAACGGCCGATGACCGTCGCCGCTGCCGGCCAGCTCTGGCGGGAACACGTGAACCTCCAGCGCCTTGAGCGTGCCATCCTCTTGGGGAATGGCGGCCGAGCCGATGTAGCTGCCGGGCTTGATGTCTTCGATGTTGGCCAGGGTGACCGCGCGGACCTTGGTGTCCGGGGTCAACTGGATCACGACGTTTTCACCGCTGTTGACGTGAACCTTGAGCGAGTCGGGGCTGACCCCGGTGATCTCGCCGCGCACGCCCATGCGCATGCCGGGCGCTTCGGCGGCCTGCACGGCCGTGGCGCCGAGCAGACTGATCAGGGCAATCGTTGTGGTGTGGCGAAGCAACTGACGAAACATCGCAATCCTCCGTTGATGAATGCTGAAACCCGGTCACAACATAAGCACGCTATCGAACAAGATGTAAGTGAATGTATCATCGACGCTCAACGGTCGGACGCAAGGTTCGCCGATGAACAATGGATTGTTCGGCGCCACCTGTTCCGCAACGGAATAACTGATATCGATCAGAAGCCTCTACTGCCGGCTCGGCCCGTCCCTTAGCCTCACCGCATTCCTTTTCGCTGGATCGAGAAACCCTATGACCGCCACAACTCACACAATGACCCGAGGCATGGTGCTGCTGTTCGCTTTCTGCTGCGGCGCCATCGTTGCCAACATCTACTACGCCCAGCCGATCATCGGCCTCATCGCGCCAGACATCGGCCTGACCGACACCATGGCCAGCTTCATCGTGTCGCTGACCCAGATCGGCTATGCGCTGGGCCTGTTCTTCCTGGTGCCGCTGGCGGACCTGCTGGAAAACCGCCGGTTGATGATCATCACCACCGTGGTGGCAATTGCCAGCCTGCTGGGTGCGGCGTTTACCGATCAACCGAATGTGTTCCTGCTGATTTCGTTGCTGGTGGGGTTCAGCTCGGTGTCGGTGCAGGTGTTGATTCCATTGGCGGCTCATCTGGCGCCGGAAGAATCCCGTGGCCGGGTGGTCGGCGGGATCATGGGCGGTTTGCTGCTGGGGATTCTGCTGGCGCGGCCAGTGTCGAGCGTGGTCGCCGACCATCTCGGCTGGCGGGCGATGTTCATGATCGCCGCAGCCTTGATGGCAGCGATCAGCGTGGTTCTGGCGCTGACTGTGCCCAAGCGCCAGCCGGATCACAGCGCCTCCTACGGCCAGTTGCTGGGTTCGTTGTGGACGCTGCTGCGCAAACAACCGGTGCTGCGTCAGCGGGCGTTTTATCAGGCTTGCATGTTCGCCACCTTCAGCCTGTTCTGGACCGCCGTACCGCTGGAACTGGCGCGCAACCATGGCCTGTCCCAGAGTGAAATCGCGATCTTCGCCCTGGTCGGCGCCATCGGTGCCATCGCCGCCCCGATCAGCGGACGCCTGGCCGACGCCGGCCACACCCGCATCGCTTCGTTGCTGGCCATGCTGTTCGCCAGCCTGAGCTTCCTGCCCGCCTTCATCCACCCGGCCTACAGCGTGATCGGCCTGGCCGTGACCGGCGTGGTGCTCGATTTCTGCGTGCAGATGAACATGGTGCTCGGCCAGCGCGCGGTCTACTCCCTCGACGCCAAAAGCCGCGGCCGCCTCAACGCGCTGTACATGACCAGCATCTTCGTCGGCGGCGCCTTCGGCTCGTCAGTGGCGAGTGCGGTGTACGAGCATGGCGGCTGGTTGTGGATCGTGATTGTTGGCAGCGCGTTCCCGCTGCTGGCGCTTGTGCGGTTTTTGAGTGCTTCGCAGAAGCCTGTTCTGGCAACGGCCTAGACTCTGAAAAGCACTGCCGGATCGCTGATCCGACAGTGCTCGAGGCTCAATGCCGAACCAGTTTTTCCATGGCGGCATCCGCCAGAAAAGAGGAGCGGCTTTTGACATTGTGTTCACGCACGTAGCGGTCAATGCGCTGGATGACATAGCCCGGCAACGTCACATTGACCTTTTCGGTCTTGCCCATGTACGGCGAGATGTCCAGCTCGAGCATGCCCCAGCCCATGTCGGCAAACTCCGGGTTGTTGCGATGGGTGGCCGCCGAAGTCGGCATCGGAATCGAGTCGCCATCGGCCGCAATCTCCTGCAGCATGATGTGGGCAATCTCGACGGCCGCGTTGTAGGCATCCTCAAACGTATCTCCGGCAGTAATCGCGCCGGGAATATCGGGGATCTGAATCCCGATGGCGGTGTTCTCGTCACCCCATTCGATGCAGATTGGGTATTGCATTACGGATCTCCTCTGTAACTGGCTGGCGGGTTGTACAACCCGGCACGCCTCCTGATGCTCTTGACCGTCCCGACCGGCAAATCCTTTTTCGGATGCGGGACGGGAATCGTGTATGGGTTGTAACGGTGCGTGAAGATGTGGTGGCTGCCGGTTATCCGGTCCAGCGTCCAGCCTGCCTCCTCCAGCTCCTTGATCAATAACCTGCTCTGCACCAACCGCCTCCTTGCTTCGGCTTAACAAAAGTAACCCTAGAGTTATCTTTACTCAAGCACAGAAATTCGCAGCACGACGTTCGGTTGTTTTGCAGCATGTGATTGATGCACTGCCCCAGCGAGCTGGCATTGGCGCTTCTCGCAAAGCAAGCTCAGGCGTTGATGACAGGATACGAGTGAGGCATTGCTCATCACCCCAGACAGCAAAACGGCGATCCTGAGATCGCCGTTTTTCATTACTCCCCGAACTGCTTGCCCAGTCCCGCCGGTACGCCGTGGATGTTGGTTTCTTCCCACGGGCCGTTGGGGCTGATCGAGCGGCTCCAGCCGTTGTTCCAGCGGTAGTAGGTGCGCTGACGGTAGAAGGTGTTGGTCTGGTCGTCGAGCACGTAAACGCCCAGTTTCTGGTCCCAGTGGCTGTTGCCGCCAGGGGGCGGGGCGAAGCTGGCGGAGGTGCGCGGGACAGGTTTGGCGGGTTTGGCCGGGATGCCGGGCTTGCTCGGCGTCGGGCTGGTCGACGGGGTCGGGCTGGGTTGTGACGGCGGGATAGGCGGCAGCCTGGTGGTCGGCTCCGGTCGTTGCACCGCACATGCGCTCAAGCCCAGGGCCAGTGTGAGGACTGTGATTCGGGCGATGGCGTTCATGGCGGTACTTTCCTGTTGGTTCCGGCTATTTGTCCGGGCTGTCGATGGTCAGTGTCTGCGGCGCGGTGGTGCTGCTGGCCAGAGGCCCGCTGCGACCGACCCACTCACCGGCGGTCGGCTCACCGGCACGGGAGATGCGCGCAACCAGTTGGACTTCGGGGAAGTTCGACAGTTTCAATTGCGGCATCATCGCGTCGGCATCGCCCAGTTCGACAGTCACCGGCAGATCGGCGACGGTCAGGCGCTTGGCTGCCAGCGGTGCCGGCGGGCCCGAGGTGGCGCGGGCAAAAATGAACACGCTGTCACCCGGTTGCACCTTGGCTTTGAGCTCGCTGGCCAGATCCACACGCACTTTCAACAACGCCGCCGCTTTCGCTGCTGGCGCCGAGGCGACCTTGCCACCGCTGGCCTGCAGCTTTTCGGTGGCGCGGGTGATGCCGCCCTGCAGGGCCTCGCGGGATTTGTCCTGTGGCGGCAGTTGCGCCAGCAGACGGTTCCAGTAGTCGATGGCTTCCTGATAACGCTCGCCTTCGAACGCGGCGATGCCCAACAGGCCGAGGCTGGTGACTTCCTTCGGATCGGCTTTCAGCGCTTCGTCGGTCAGGGCCTGAACCTTGTCCGACCATTTTTTGTTGTCGGCAAAGTACTGGGCCTGCGCCCACTGGCCGAGCAGTTCCGGCTGGCGACCGGCGAGATTGACGGCACGTTCGAACATCTTCGCCGCGTCCGCCGGGCGATCCTGAGCCATGTAGGTACGACCGAGGAAATACACGCCTTCAGCCGAATCCGGTTGTGCGGCAACTGCGCGCTCCAGACGCTGGGTCATCTCTTCCATCGACTGCGGCGCCTGGGCGAACTCGCGGGTCAGTTCGACCTTGTCGCTCGCGCCAAAATGCAGATACAGACCGAGTCCCAACACCGGCACCAGCACGGCTGCCAGCAGCGGCAACGGCTTGCCCAGACGCGAAACCCGCGCCGGCGCCACACCTTCAGTGTCGGCAAGCAACTCACGGGCCGCTTCGGCACGGCCACTGTCCATTTGCGCAGCATCGAGGACGCCTTCGGCCTGCTGCGATTGCAGTTCGGCGACGCGTTCCTGATACAGCGCTACGTTGAGGGCGGTTCGATCCTCTTCACGCTGGGCGCGACGTTCACGCAGGACGGGGATCAGCAGAAAACTCAGGGCGACCAGAAGCAACAGCCCTGCGGCAAGCCAGAAATCAATCATTCTTGGTTTTTATCCAACAGTTGGTCGAGGCGCTGACGCTCTTCAGGGGACAGCGATTGCGGCGTCTCGGCGCGTTGCCCGCGACGGCGGCGGACGATCACGGCAATCACCACGAAGCCACCCAGCAACAGGCCGGCCGGGCCGAACCAGAGCAACGCGGTCTTGGCATTGAGCGCCGGTTTGTAGCGGACGAAATCACCGTAGCGATCGACCATGAAGTCGATGATCTGCTGATTGTCCTTGCCCTCGCCGAGCATGCGGAAAATCTCTTTGCGCAGGTCGGCGGCAATCGGTGCATTGGAGTCGGCGATGTCCTGGTTCTGGCACTTGGGGCAGCGCAGTTCCTTGGTCAGCTCGCGGAAACGCTCGCGATCGCCTTCTTTGGCGAACTCGTAGGTGTCGATGGCGGCGTGGGCCACACCGGCCAGGCTCAAGCCCAACACCATGGCAGCTAAAAAGCGCTTCATGGCTTGGCCTCGTCGACCAGCGCCTGATACTTGGCCGCCAGTTTTTCGCGCCAGACCTGCTCGTCGATTACGCCGACGTACTTGTCGCGGATGACGCCCTTGGCGTCGATGAAGAAGGTTTCCGGCGCACCGTAGACACCCAGGTTCAGGCCCAGCGAGCCTTCGTCGTCGCGGATGTCCAGTTGATACGGATTGTGGAATTCGGCCAGCCACTTCAACGCATCGGCGTTGGTGTCCTTGTAGTTGATCCCGTAGATCACCACGCCGCGCTCGGCGAGTTTGTTCAGCACCGGGTGCTCGACCCGGCAGGAAATGCACCAGGTGCCCCAGACGTTGACCAGTGCCGGTTTGCCGAGGATGTCGGCGCGGGTCAGGGTCTTGTCGCCCTGCACCGCCGGCAGCGAAAACTCCGGGAACGGCTTGTTGATCATCGCCGACGGCAGCTCCGCCGGATCCAGATACAGACCGCGATAAAGGAATACGGCCACCAGCAGGAAAATCGCCAATGGCACCAGCATCAACCAACGTCTCATGCAGCGGCTCCTTCCATGCCCAGCGCTTCACGCACTTTGGCTTTGACCTTCACTCGATAACGCCGATCCAGCGCCGCCAGCAAACCACCGAAACCGGTCAGCAGGCCGCCGAACCAGATCCAGCGCACGAACGGTTTGACGTGGACCCGCACTGCCCAGGCGCCATCGCCCAGCGGTTCACCCAAAGCGACGTAGAGGTCACGGGTGAAACCGGCGTCGATCCCGGCCTCGGTCATCACCGAGTTCTGCACGGTGTACAGACGTTTTTCCGGGTGCAGCACGCTGATTTCCTGACCGTTGCGGATCACCCGGACGGTGCCCTTGTCGGAGGTGAAGTTCGGGCCTTCGAAGTGCTTGGCGCCTTCGAACACGAACTGATAACCGGCCAGATCCATCGACTCGCCCGGTGCCAGACGCAGGTCGCGTTCGGCACTGTTCTGGCTCGACAACACCACGCCCAGCGCACAGACGGCGATACCGAGGTGGGCGATCTGCATGCCCCAGTAACTGCGGGTCAGGGTCGGCAGGCCTTTGATCAGACCTTTGTGGCGGGTCTTGTCGAAGATGTCGCGCACGCCGGCCAGCAACACCCAGGCCGCGAGCAGGAACGTCGCGATGACGGCCCAGTTGAAATCGCCGTAGGCGACGCCGGCTACCACCGCCAGCGCAACGCTGCCCAGCAGCACCGGGGTCAGCATGCTGACCAGCCATTTCACCGGGGTGTCTTTCCAGCGCACGATCACGCCGACCGCCATCACCAGCATCAACAGCGCCATCAACGGAATGAACAACGCGTTGAAGTACGGCGGGCCGACCGACAGCTTGGCGCCGCTGATCGCGTCGAGAATCAGCGGATACAGGGTGCCGAGCAGGATCATCGACGCTGCCACCACCAGCACCAGGTTATTGCCCAGCAGCAGGGTTTCCCGCGACCACAGGTTGAAGCCGACCTGGCTCTTGACCACCGGAGCGCGCAATGCGAACAGGGTCAGCGAACCACCGACCACGAACAGCAGGAAGATCAGGATGAACACGCCGCGCTCAGGATCGGAGGCAAACGCGTGCACCGAGGTCAGCACGCCGGAACGCACGAGGAAGGTGCCGAGCAGGCTCAGGGAGAACGCGGCAATGGCCAGCAACACCGTCCAGCTCTTGAACACGCCACGTTTCTCGGTGACCGCCAGCGAGTGAATCAGCGCCGTGCCCACCAGCCATGGCATGAAGGAGGCGTTTTCCACCGGGTCCCAGAACCACCAGCCACCCCAGCCGAGTTCGTAGTAAGCCCACCACGAACCGAGGGTGATGCCGATGCCGAGGAAGGCCCAGGCGACGATGGTCCACGGACGCGACCAGCGTGCCCACGCGGCATCGAGACGACCGCCGAGCAACGCGGCGATGGCGAAGGCGAACGCCACCGAGAAACCGACGTAGCCCATGTAGAGCATCGGCGGATGCACGATCAGGCCGATGTCCTGCAGCAATGGGTTGAGGTCACGACCGTCGGCCGGGATCTGCGGCAGGATCCGCGAAAACGGGTTCGAGGTGAGGATCAGGAACAGCAGGAAACCGGTGCTGATCATGCCCATCACCGCCAGCACGCGAGCGAGCATCACTTGCGGCAGTTGCCGGGAGAACACCGACACGGCGAAGGTCCAGCCGCCAAGGATCAACGCCCACAGCAGCAGCGACCCTTCGTGGGCGCCCCACACCGCGCTGAACTTGTAGTACCACGGCAGCGCGCTGTTGGAGTTCATCGCGACGTAAGCCACGGAGAAATCGTCGGTCATGAAGGCGTAGGTCAGGCAACCGAAGGCGAACAGCAGAAATGCGAACTGCCCCCACGCCGCCGGTTGGGCGAGCCCCATCCACAGACGGTCGCCGCGCCAGGCACCGAGCAACGGCACCACGGCCTGCACCAGCGCAAAACACAGCGCGAGGATCATGGCCAGATGGCCCAACTCAGGAATGAAAATGCTGGATGTCATCGATCAACCCTCCTTCGCAGGGGTTGGCGCGGATTGGCCGCTGTCCTTCAGGGCTTTGGTCACTTCCGGCGGCATGTATTTCTCGTCGTGCTTGGCCAGTACTTCATCGGCGACTACCACGCCATCGGCGTTGAGCTTGCCCAGTGCGACGATGCCCTGCCCTTCACGGAACAGATCCGGCAGGATTCCACGGTAGGTGATGGTCACGGACTTGTTGAAGTCAGTGACCACGAATTTCACGTCCAGCGAATCCGTGGAGCGTTGCAGCGAGCCCTTCTCGACCATGCCGCCGGCGCGGATGCGGGTGTCCTGCGGCGCTTCGCCGTTGGCGATCTGGGTCGGGGTGTAAAACAGGTTTATGTTCTGCTGCAGGGCGCTCAGGGCCAGGCCGACGGCAGCGCCGACCCCGACCAGAATTGCCAGGATGATGATCAGACGCTTTTTACGCAGCGGATTCACTTGCCGTTCTCCCGGCGCAGACGACGCGCCTCTTGTTGCAGATAACGCTTGCGGGCCGCGATCGGCGCCGCCACGTTGAGGATCAGTACCGCCAGACAGATGCCGTAGGCCGACCAGACATACAGGCCGTGATGGCCCATGGCGAGGAAGTCGCCGAATGACGCGAAACTCATCGAGCGGCCTCCAGGCTGTTCTGCACTTCTTCTTTCACCCAACTGGCGCGGGCTTCGCGCTTGAGCACTTCAAGGCGCATGCGCAGCAACAGCACGGCGCCGAAGAAACAGTAGAAACCCAGCACCGTCAGCAGCAGCGGTAGCCACATCTCGACGGGCATCGCCGGTTTTTCGGTGAGGGTGAAGGTCGCGCCCTGGTGCAGAGTGTTCCACCACTCCACCGAGTATTTGATGATCGGAATGTTGATCACGCCGACGATGGCCAGCACCGCGCAGGCCTTGGCGGCGCTGTCGCGGTTGCTGATGGCGTTGCCCAGCGCGATCACGCCGAAATACAGGAACAGCAGAATCAGCATCGAGGTCAGACGCGCGTCCCAGACCCACCACGAACCCCAGGTCGGTTTGCCCCAGATCGCCCCGGTGACCAGCGCCACGGCGGTCATCCACGCACCGATCGGTGCGGCGCACTGCAGGGCGACATCGGCCAGTTTCATCTTCCACACCAGCCCGACCACCCCGCACACCGCCAGCATCACGTAGATCGACTGAGCGAGCATCGCGGCGGGCACGTGGATATAGATGATGCGAAAGCTGTTGCCTTGCTGATAGTCCGGCGGCGCGAAGGCCAGGCCCCAGATGACGCCAACGCAGATCAGCAACAACGCGGCGAGGCTCAACCACGGCAAAAACTTGCTGCTGATGCCGTAGAACCACTTGGGCGAGCCGAGCTTGTGAAACCAGGTCCAGTTCATACTGTTTCCATCACGGGTGCCGCTCATCGGTGTGAGCAGTCTCAGGGTCTTTGCTGGTTAAATTTTAACCAGACCTCATTATTCGCCGACGCTGATCTTCAGGCCAGCCGCTATTGCAAAAGGTGTCAGGGTTATCGCCAGGGCGGTCAGGCTGCCAAGCCACAACAGATAACCAAGCGCCGGCATGCCCTGCAACGCCGCCTGCAAGGCGCCACTGCCGAGGATCAACACCGGGATGTACAACGGCAGAATCAGCAGCGCCAGCAACAGGCCACCGCGTTTCAGACCGACCGTCAGCGCCGCGCCCACCGCGCCGAGCAAGCTCAGCACCGGTGTTCCCAGCAGCAACGAAAGCAGCAAAACCGGCAGACACGCAGCCGGCAACCCGAGCATCAACGCCAGTAACGGCGAGAGCAAAACCAGTGCCAGCCCGGAAAAAAGCCAGTGTGCCAGCACCTTGGCCAATACCAGAAGTGGCAGGGGGTGCGGCGAAAGGACCCACTGTTCAAGGGAGCCATCTTCGAAATCACTGCGGAAAAGCCCGTCCAGCGAGAGCAGGACCGACAAAAGTGCCGCCACCCAGACTAACCCCGGGGACAAGTTTTGCAATACTTGAGTTTCCGGTCCGACGGCCAGCGGGAACAGCGCGATGACGATGGCGAAGAAAATCAGCGGATTGGCCAGCTCCGCCGGGCGACGGAACAGCAGTCGGGATTCACGGGCAACCAGCAGGCCGAACACACTCATACCGCCCAATTCCCCAGATCGATGTCGCGATAACCGGCCGGCATCCGGCTCAGCGTATGGTGCGTGGTGAGCACCACCAGCCCTCCCCGTTCGCAGTGCCCGGCCAGGTGTTCTTCAAGCTGTGCCACGCCCTGTTTGTCGAGGGCGGTGAACGGTTCGTCGAGAATCCACAACGGCGGGCTGTCCAGATACAACCGCGCCAATGCCACGCGGCGCTGCTGGCCGGCGGACAGACTGTGGCAGGGAACATCCTCGAAACCGCGCAATCCAACCGCCGCCAGGGCCTGCCAGATCGCGTCGCGTTCGGCGGGTTGATGCAGGGCGCAGAGCCAGGCGAGGTTTTCTTCCGGCGTGAGCAGATCCTTGATCCCGGCGGCATGGCCGATCCACAGCAGGTTGCGCGCCAGCTCGCTGCGTTGCTCGCCCAGCGGCTTGCCGTTGAGCAGTACCTGACCGTCGGTCGGCTGCATCAAACCGGCCAGCAAACGCAGCAGGCTGGTCTTGCCGCTGCCGTTGGGGCCGCTGATCTGCACCATATCGCCACTGGCCAGTCTCAATTCGAGATTGTCGAAGAGCAGTCTGAGATCACGTTCACACGCGAGGGCAACGGTTTGCAGGACAGGACTGGTCAAGGGTTCACGGGCCTTATACGGTTCAAGTCGGCTCTGGCGCGGCCGTTAAAGAGTTGCAGCATAGATGCATTGACGGCTCGATCTAGAGAGCTGCGTCAAACAATTGCAATGTTTTCGCCACTCCTGGAACGACGGGCGGCATTATACATGTCGCCATCCTCTCTCCAGAGTGCATTTTCCTCAGGTTGTGTCCGCGTATGACAGGCGAAATGAACATCCTCCCGCTCCCGCCCACCACCCCGGCGACCGTTCGCCCGCAGGTGGGTGAGCTGCTGAAGTTGCTGACGCCGGTCGACGGGCTGATTGCCGCCGGCCAGAGCGCCAAGGCCGAGGTGTTGTCGCTCAAGCAGGCGGATCAGACCTTTCAGTTGCTGCTCAAGGTGACGCTGGACAGCGGCCGTCAGACCACCGTGCAGGCGACCAGCAATCTGCCGCTGCCTCAGGGCACCAGCCTGGCGATCACCCAGCCGTCGGCGGGCAATCTGGCGATCACCGTGCAACAGGCCATCGCCAGCAGCGTCGCCACCCTCACCCGCATCGACACCGCGCAACTGCCGGTCGGCACGCTGCTGCAAGGCAAGGTGCTGACGGCTCAGGTCTTGCCGCAGGTGCCGGGGCAACCGACGGTGTATCGCTCGATGGTCAGCCTGCTCAACACCGCGTTGAGCGGCACCACCCTGAGCATCGACAGCCCGCAACCGTTGCGTATCGGCACCTTGCTGTCGGCGCTGGTGCAGGACTCGCAAACCCTGAAGTTCCTGCCGCTGAGCAATCGCCAGGAACAACTGGCGGTCAGCCAGCAACTGGTCAGTCAGCAAAGCCGTCAGGGCTCGCTCGACGGCTTGCTGAAAATGCTCCAGAGCCTGCCCCCCGCCACCAATCAGACCTCCCAGGATTTGCGTGCCGCCGTGGACAAACTGCTCGCCAACCTGCCGGACGTGCAGCAACTGAGCACCCCAAAAGGTCTGGCCCAGGCGCTGGCCAACAGCGGCGTGTTCCTCGAAACCAAACTGCTGACCGGACAGAACCCGACACTGGCCCCGGACATGAAAGCCGATCTGCTCAAGCTGATCGCCCAGATAACCCCCGGCCTGCCCGGCAATACCAACCTGAATGCGATCATCGCCGCCAACACGCTGGCCCAGGCGCTGCCGAGCTTTGTGCGCAACGCCCTGGGCATGCTCGGTCAGGTCAGTGCGAAGCCGGTGCCGAGCAGTTTTCCGCTGCCCGACCGGCTGCTGCAAAGTCTGGAAGGTGAAGGCGATCTGGAACATTTGCTGCGCCTCGCCGCAGCCGCCGTGTCGCGCTTGCAAAGCCATCAGCTGTCGAGTCTGGAACAGACCGGCGTCACCGACGACGGCCGCCTGCTGAGCACCTGGCAACTGGAAATCCCGATGCGCAACCTGCAGGACATCGTGCCGTTGCAGGTCAAGTTCCAGCGCGAAGAAGCACCGGAGAAACAGGAAGCGAACGAGCAGCGCCGCGATGAGCGCGAGCCGAAACAACAACTGTGGCGCGTCGATCTGGCGTTCGACATGGAACCGCTGGGGCCGATGCAGATTCAGGCGCAATTGATCAGCGGCAGCCTGTCCAGTCAGCTATGGGCCGAGCGGCCGTACACCGCGAGCCTGATCGAAAGCAATCTGACTGCACTGCGCCAGCGCCTGCTGGATTCCGGGCTGAACGTCGGCGACATCGACTGCCACCTCGGCACCCCGCCGCAAGGCATCCAAACCCGCCTCGAACACCGCTGGGTCGACGAAACCGCATGAATGACACCACCGCTCCACGCCAGGCCATCGCCCTCAAATACGACGGCAGCCACGCCCCGACCCTCACCGCCAAGGGCGACGAAGCACTGGCCGAAGAAATCCTGCGGATCGCCCGCGACTGTGAAGTGCCGATCTACGAAAACGCCGAACTGGTGAAGTTGCTGGCGCGGATGGAACTGGGCGACAGCATCCCCGAAGAGCTGTACCGCACGATCGCCGAGATCATCGCGTTCGCCTGGAACCTCAAGGGCAAGTTCCCGGCGGGACACAACCCGGATGCACCGATGGTCGAGAAAGACGTCACCGAACGCGGCGACGATTACTGAAGGCAAAAAAAACGCAGTCATCGATGACTGCGTTTTTTCGTTCCCACCTGAAGCTTTTAGCTGCTTCTGTGCAGCTTGCGCATCAACTCCGCCTCAGCCTGGGTCAACCCGCAGGACTGGGTCAGCTCATCGACACTCGCGCCCATCCCCACCAGTTTCGCCGCCTGGGCGAATGACAGGCTGGATGGATCACGCTGCTCGAGCTGGGCGAGTTTGTCCGGGATCGGACCGACGACCGAGCGCAGCTCGTGCAGGGCTTCGCCCATGCGCACGTTGCCGTTCTGGTAATCGTCGACACGCTTGGCCAGGTCCTTGATGCGCTGATCACGCAGCGCATCGCCCTGGGCCTGTTGCGCAGCGATCATCCGCTGCGCCTTGATGTACGCCAGAAACATCGCCAGCGTGCCTGCCCAGAACAGGAACAGGACAATGACCGCTACCTCGAGAATCAATCAGATGTTCTCCAGTTCCGACCATTCTTCTTCGCTCATCATCTTGTCCAGCTCGACCAGGATCAGCAACTCGTTGTTCTTGTTGCACACGCCCTGGATGAACTTGGCCGACTCTTCGTTACCGACGTTCGGTGCGGTTTCGATTTCCGACTGACGCAGGTAAACCACTTCGGCCACGCTGTCGACCATGATGCCAACCACTTGCTTGTCGGCTTCGATGATGACGATACGGGTGTTGTCGCTGATCTCACCGCTCATCAGGCCGAAGCGCTGACGGGTATCGATCACGGTCACCACGTTGCCGCGCAGGTTGATGATGCCCAGCACGTAGCTTGGCGCACCCGGAACCGGAGCGATCTCGGTGTAGCGCAGGACTTCCTGAACGCGCATCACGTTGATGCCGTAGGTTTCGTTGTCCAGCTTGAAGGTCACCCATTGCAGGATCGGATCTTCGGAACCCTTTGCCGCCGTAGCCTTGTCGTTCATACCCTAGCCCCTCGAAAAACCGCGCCTGGCGGTGTGTGTTTCGTTCGCCGGCATTTGAATGCCGGTACTGTCTTTATGTCGGTTTGTGGTTCGGCTTACTGCCGGACATGTGCTTTGCCCCACCGCTGGCGATCAACTCGGCCAGTGCGGAAACATCGAGCAAGGCGCACATGTGTTCAATCACCGTGCCGGCGAGCCATGGCCGCTGACCCCGGTGACTTCTCCATTTGATTTCATTCGGGTCCAGACGCAACGAGCGACTGACCTGATGCACCGCCAGGCCCCACTCGTAACCCTGCACCGAAATCACGTATTGCAGGCCCTGACGGAAATCATCGCGGTAGCGATCCGGCATGACCCAGCGTGCGGTGTCCAGCACCTTCAGGTTGCCGGCCTGGCTCGGCAGAATCCCGAGGAACCATTCCGGCTGACCGAACAGCGGCGTCAGCTCATGGCCGGCCAGCGAATAGATCGAGCCCAGGCACACCAGCGGCACCGCCAGGGTCAACCCGGCGACGTCGAACAGCAGGCATTCGAACGCTTCCGAAGCCCAGGCCGGACGACCGTCGGTTTCTACCGGTGGCGGCGTGTTGCTGGGCGGCAGATGCACTTCCACCAGCGGCGCAACCAGGGTCGGCTCGACCGGGGCTGGCGCAGGTGCTTCAGATTCTGGCTCTGGGACTACGGGAGCCGGAGGCGTTTGCAGAAGCTGGGTTTGCAGCAGCGGCGCCAGGGTCGATACCACGCGCACCGGCTCAGGCTCTTTGATCAACGTCGCAGGCGCCTTCGCTACCACAGCGGCAGGCGCTGCAACGGGGGCGATCGGCCGGGCGGCTTTTTGCGCATCCCGGGCCTGCTCTTCAAGCACGGCGGCCTGGAATTCATCGAGCGCCGCGGCGGTCTCGACCACCTCGACCGGGGCTGCGATTTGCTGCTCGACCTCGTCCGGCACTTCCTGCAGCAAGCCGTCCAGATAGGACTGCAGCGCCAGTTGCGGCTTCGACGTCAGCTTGATCGGCCGATTCATGCTCAAGCCACCTGCGGAACGAGTTGCTGCGCCAGCAGATGCTTGAGCAGCGCGCGGTAAGCCAGCACGCCACGGCTCTTGCCGTCGAACTGCGAAGGGGTGACACCGGCACGACTGGCGTCGCGCAGACGGGTATCGACCGGGATGTAACCCTGCCATATCTCGTCGGGGAATTTGTCACGCAGCACGCGCAAGGTGCCCATCGACGCCTGAGTGCGGCGGTCGAACAGGGTCGGCACGATGCTGAACGGCAGCGCCTGTTTGCGCGAGCGGTTGATCATCGCCAGGGTATTGACCATACGCTCCAGGCCTTTGACGGCCAGGTGCTCGGTCTGCACCGGGATCACCAGTTGCTGGCTCGCGGCCAGGGCGTTGACCATCAACACGCCGAGCAACGGCGGGCTGTCGATGATCGCGTAATCGAAGTCCTGCCACAGCTGCGCCAGACTCTTGGCGATCACCAGACCCAGGCCACTCTGCCCCGGCGACTGGCGCTCGAGGGTGGCCAGCGCGGTGCTCGACGGCAACAGGGAAATGCGTTCATCGCTGGTCGACAGCAGCAGCTGGCCCGGCAGGCCTTGCGGCACGCTGCCCTTGTGCAGAAACAGGTCGTAGTTGCTGTGTTCCAGGCTGTCGGGGTCGTAACCGAAATAGCTGGTCATCGAGCCGTGCGGGTCGAGATCGACCACGACCACGCGCTTGCCCGCCTCTGCCAGCAAACCGGCTAAAGCGATGGAAGAAGTGGTTTTACCAACACCACCCTTTTGATTGGCGACTGCCCAGACTCTCATTCAGATCGTTCCTCCCGGCCGGTATACTCGGCCGAGACATGGTTCAGCGTATTAATGCGGGCGACGGAGAATTGACGGCACTCTCGCGTCCCGGCGTCTTGACCGGGGTCGGTGCAGTTTGTGTGCCAGCACGCTTCAACGCGGCATCCGGTTGCGCATGGGCGGTTCCGGTGCCGGTCAGGCTGCGGCGCACATCAAGATTGCGCGACACCACCAGCACCACACGACGGTTCTTCGCCCGGCCTTCGGCGGTGGCGTTGTTGGCCACCGGCTGGAATTCGCCGTAGCCCACCGACGCCATGCGGCCAGGGTTGACACCCTGCATCGCCAGCATGCGCACGATGCTCGCCGAACGCGCCGAGGACAGTTCCCAGTTGGTCGGGTACTGCGCCGTGCGGATCGGTTGATCGTCGGTGAAGCCTTCGACGTGGATCGGGTTGTCGAACGGTTTGAGAATCGCTGCGACCTTGTCGATGATGTTGAACGCGATATCGCTGGGCATCGCATCACCGCTGCCGAACAACAGGCTGGAGTTGAGTTCGATCTCGACCCACAGCTCGTTGCCGCGCACGGTCATCTGGTTCGAGGAGATCAGGTCACCGAACGCGGCGCTGATGTCATCGGCGATGCTTTTCAGCGGATCGCTGGCCCCGGCGATGCCGGCGTCAACCTGTTCGGCGTCCTTGACCAGCGGCTTGGCCGGGGTCACGGTCTTCGGTCGTTCTTCACCGATCGGGATCGGCTTGAGCGCGCGGTCGGAGTCGGTGAAGACCCCGATCAGCGCTTCGGAGATGATCTTGTACTTGCCTTCGTTGATCGACGAGATGGAGTACATCACCACGAAGAAGGCAAAGAGCAAGGTAATGAAGTCGGCGTAGGAAACCAGCCAACGTTCATGGTTTACGTGCTCTTGATGCTGGCGACGACGTGCCATGAGGTTAGTCCCTTAATCCATGAAGCCCTGAAGCTTCAACTCGATGGAGCGTGGGTTTTCACCTTCAGCGATCGACAAGATCCCTTCCAACAACATTTCGCGATAACGCGACTGTCGCAACGCGATTGACTTGAGCTTGGCGGCCACCGGCAACAGGATCAGGTTGGCACTGGCTACACCGTAGATGGTAGCGACGAACGCGACCGCGATACCGTTGCCCAGTTGCGACGGATCGGCCAGGTTGCCCATCACGTGGATCAGGCCCATCACCGCACCGATGATGCCGATGGTCGGCGCGTAGCCGCCCATGCTTTCAAACACTTTGGCCGCTTCGACATCGCGGGCTTCCTGGGTGTAGAAATCCACTTCGAGGATGCTGCGGATCGCTTCCGGCTCGGCGCCGTCGACCAGCAGTTGCAGGCCTTTGCGCGAGTAGGCATCAGGCTCGGCATCCGCCACGCCTTCCAGGCCCAGCAGGCCTTCCTTGCGGGCGGTGAGGCTCCAGTTGACCACGCGGTCGATACCGCCGGCCAGATCCACACGCGGCGGGAAAAAGATCCACGCCAGAATCTGCATGGCGCGCTTGAACGCGCTCATCGGCGATTGCAGCAGCGCGGCACCGACGGTGCCACCGAGCACGATCAGCGCCGCCGGGCCGTTGGCCAGCGCGCCGAGGTGACCACCTTCCAGGTAGTTGCCGCCGATGATGGCGACGAACGCCATGATGATCCCGATAAGGCTTAGAACATCCATCAGACGCATGCCTCGACGATGTGCTTGCCGATATCGTCCAGGCTGTACACCGCGTCGGCGAGGTCAGCTTTGACGATGGCCATCGGCATGCCGTAGATCACGCAACTGGCTTCGTCCTGAGCCCAGACCGTGCTGCCACCCTGCTTGAGCAGGCGTGCGCCTTCACGGCCGTCGGCGCCCATGCCGGTCAGTACCACCGCCAGAACTTTGTCACTGTAGGATTTGGCTGCAGAACCGAAGGTGATGTCCACGCACGGCTTGTAGTTCAGACGCTCGTCGCCCGGCAGGATTTTCACCGCGCCACGGCCATCGATCATCATCTGCTTGCCACCCGGCGCCAGCAGCGCCAGGCCCGGACGCAGGATGTCGCCATCCTCGGCTTCCTTGACGCTGATGCGGCACAGCTTGTCCAGACGTTCGGCGAAGGCCTTGGTGAAGGCTGCCGGCATGTGCTGGATCAGCACGATCGGTGCCGGGAAGTTGGCCGGCAACTGGGTCAGAACCCGTTGCAGCGCTACCGGGCCGCCGGTCGATGTACCAATCGCCACAAGCTTGTAGTTTTTGCGTTTCGGGGCCGGCGACGAAGCGCTGGCCGCTGGCGCGCGAGTCGGTGCAGGCGCAGGTGCCGGACGGGCCGGAGCACTGTGGCTGCCAAAGCTCGACGGCGCTGCTGCCGGAGTCGGCGCAGGTGCAGGTGTAGCGGCAGGCGCTGGCGCACTGTAGGCACTGAAACGACGGTTACTGCGCGAGATGCTGTGAACCTTCTCGCACAGCAGTTGCTTGACCTTCTCCGGATTGCGGGAGATGTCTTCGAAATTCTTCGGCAGGAAATCCACCGCGCCGGCATCCAGCGCATCCAGGGTGACCCGGGCGCCTTCGTGCGTCAGCGAGGAGAACATCAACACCGGGGTCGGGCAGCGCTGCATGATGTGCCGCACGGCCGTGATGCCATCCATCATCGGCATCTCGTAGTCCATGGTGATCACGTCCGGCTTGAGGGCCAGGGCCTGATCGATCGCCTCTTTACCGTTGGTTGCCGTGCCGACAACCTGGATGCTCGGATCCGCTGAAAGAATTTCCGAGACGCGGCGGCGGAAAAAACCCGAATCGTCCACCACCAGGACTTTGACTGCCATAAACACTCCATTAGGTGCGGCGGGACGTTGTCGCCCCGCCGCCCCGGATTCAAATACGCCGTGCGGCGTAACGCTTGAGCATGCTCGGAACATCGAGAATCAGTGCAATGCGGCCGTCACCGGTGATGGTGGCGCCGGACATGCCCGGAGTTCCCTGGAGCATCTTGCCCAATGGCTTGATGACCACTTCTTCCTGACCGACCAGTTGATCGACGACGAAGCCGATCCGCTGGGTGCCCACCGAAAGGATCACCACATGGCCTTCGCGCTGCTCTTCGTGAGCGGCGGAGCTGACCAGCCAGCGCTTGAGGTAGAACAATGGCAGCGCCTTGTCCCGCACGATCACCACTTCCTGGCCGTCCACCACGTTGGTGGTCGACAGGTCGAGGTGGAAGATTTCGTTGACGTTCACCAGCGGGAACGCGAACGCCTGATTGCCGAGCATCACCATCAGGGTCGGCATGATCGCCAGCGTCAGCGGCACCTTGATGACGATCTTCGAGCCCTGGCCCTTGGTCGAGTAGATGTTGATCGAACCGTTGAGCTGGGAAATCTTGGTCTTCACCACGTCCATGCCGACACCGCGGCCGGACACGTCGGAGATCTCGGTCTTGGTCGAGAAACCCGGGGCGAAGATCAGGTTGTAGCACTCGGTGTCGCTCAGGCGATCGGCGGCATCCTTGTCCATCACACCGCGTTTCACGGCGATGGCGCGCAGGACGTTCGGGTCCATGCCCTTGCCGTCGTCGGAGATCGACAGCAGGATGTGGTCACCTTCCTGCTCGGCCGCCAGGATCACCTTGCCGCCACGGGCCTTGCCCGACGCTTCACGTTCTTCCGGCGACTCGATGCCGTGGTCGACCGCGTTGCGCACCAAGTGGACCAGCGGGTCGGCCAGGGCCTCGACGAGGTTCTTGTCGAGGTCGGTCTCTTCGCCCACCAGTTCCAGGTTGATCTCTTTCTTGAGCTGGCGTGCCAGGTCGCGAACCAGACGCGGGAAACGGCCGAAGACTTTCTTGATCGGCTGCATCCGGGTCTTCATGACGGCGGTCTGCAAGTCGGCGGTGACCACGTCGAGGTTCGACACGGCCTTCTGCATCGACTCGTCGCCGCTGTTCAGGCCCAGGCGCACCAGACGGTTACGAACCAGTACCAGCTCGCCGACCATGTTCATGATTTCGTCGAGACGCGCAGTGTCCACACGTACGGTGGTCTCGGCTTCGCTCGCCGGTTTTTCCGGTGGCGGCGTCGCCGGTGCACGGGCCGGAGCCGGTGCAGCAGCGGCGGCTAGCTTGGCCGGTTCGGCTTTCGGCTCAGGCGCTTTCGCAGCAGGTTTTGCCGCAGCGGCCGGGGCCTTCGCAGCAGGCGTTGCAACCGCCGAAGCATTGCCGGCAGTCACGACCGCACCGGTGGCGACGTCAGTGAACTTGCCTTTGCCATGCAGATCGTCGAGCAGCGATTCGAACTCGTGGTCGCTGATCAGATCGCTACCGGCCGCAGCCGCTGCCGGAGCAGCCGTTGCAGGAACGGAAGCAATCGCCGACTCCAGCGCATCAACGGCAAAGTTGCCCTTGCCGTGCAACTGATCGAGCAAGGCCTCGAATTCGTCGTCGGTGATGTCCGAGCTGTCGCCCGCCGCCGGAGCAGCCGGTGCAGCGGCCGCCGGTGCCACGGCGTCGGCCGCGAACTGGCCCTTGCCATGCAACTGGTCGAGCAGCGACTCGAACTCGGCGTCGGTGATTTCATCGCTGGCCGCTTCGCTGGAAGCCGGCGCAGCGGCAGCCGCCGGGGCTTCGGCTTCGGCCTTGACGGCGTTCAGCGAGTCCAGCAACTGTTCAAATTCGTTATCGGTGATGTCGCCCGAATCGCCTTCGACGACCAGTTCTTCGATCATCTCGGCAACCGGCGAAGCCGGGGCTTCATCCGCCGATTGCGGTTCGGCCAGACGCGCCAGGGCGGCCAGCAGTTCCGGGGTGGCGGCGGTGATCGGGCTGCGATCGCGGACTTCGCTGAACATGCTGTTCACCGCGTCCAGCGCTTCGAGCACCACGTCCATCAGTTCTGCATCGACGCGTCGTTCACCCTTGCGCAGGATGTCGAACACGTTTTCGGCGATGTGACAGCACTCCACCAGCTCGTTGAGCTGAAGGAAGCCGGCGCCCCCTTTTACAGTGTGGAAACCGCGAAAAATTGCGTTGAGCAGATCTGCGTCATCCGGGCGGCTTTCCAGCTCGACCAGTTGTTCGGACAGTTGCTCAAGAATCTCGCCGGCCTCAACCAGGAAATCCTGAAGGATCTCTTCATCGGCGCCGAAGCTCATTAATGGGGTGCTCCTACAGGTCTAAAAACCCAAAAAAACTCAAAATCCAAGGCTGGATAGCAAATCGTCCACATCGTCCTGACCGGACACAACGTCTTCTCGTTTATCGGCATGAATCTGCGGACCTTCACCCTGCGAGAGATGTTTTTGTGGATCTTTTTCAGCAAGCATCGCCGCACGGTCATGTTCGATGCCCGCAAAGCGGTCCACCTGGCTGGCCATGAGCACGAGCTTGAGCAGGTTGCTTTCGACTTCGGTGACCAATTGGGTCACGCGCTTGATCACTTGACCTGTGAGGTCCTGGTAATCCTGGGCGAGCAGAATGTCGTTCAGATTGCTCGACACCGCGCGGTTGTCCGCGCTGCTGCGTGCCAGAAAACCGTCGACCCGGCGCGCCAGTTCACGGAACTCTTCAGCCCCGACCTCACGGCGCATGAAGCGGCCCCAATCGGCGCTCAAGGCCTGGGCTTCGTCAGCCAGGCCATTGACCACAGGGGTCGCGCTTTCCACCAGATCCATGGTGCGGTTGGCAGCAGCTTCGGTCAGTTTGACCACGTAGCCCAGGCGCTCGGTAGCGTCGGTGATTTGCGACACTTCCTCAGCCTGCGGCATGTGCGGATCGATCTGGAAATTGACGATCGCACTGTGCAGTTCACGCGTGAGCTTGCCCACTTCCTGGTACAGGCCACGGTCACGGGTCTGATTGAGCTCATGGATCAGTTGCACAGCGTCGCCGAACTTGCCTTTTTCAAGGCTCTCGACCAGTTCGACCGCGTGTTTTTTCAGGGTCGACTCAAAATCGCCCTGTGAAGATTCGTTATGCTCCATAGCTCCCCCGCGCGTTCATCAGCCGATGCGTTCGAAAATCTTCTCGATTTTTTCTTTCAACGCCTGGGCCGTGAAAGGTTTGACCACGTAGCCGTTAACGCCGGCCTGGGCCGCTTCGATGATCTGCTCGCGCTTGGCTTCAGCGGTCACCATCAGCACCGGCAGGTGCTTGAGCTTTTCATCGGCGCGCACGTGGCGCAGCAGGTCGATACCGGTCATGCCGGGCATGTTCCAGTCGGTCACCAGAAAGTCGATGCTGCCGCTGTTGAGCACCGGAATGGCAGTGGTGCCATCGTCGGCTTCAACGGTGTTGGTGAACCCGAGATCACGCAACAGGTTCTTGATGATCCGCCGCATCGTTGAGAAGTCATCAACGATGAGGATTTTCATGTCTTTGTTCAATTCGACCTCCAAGCAGTCTTAAACGCGCCCAGCACCTGGACGCGCCATTTCAATCAATCCGGCAAAACACTCGATGACTGTCTGGAGCACAACAGAGCAAGACCGGTGCCGTTCACCACCGCACCAGCCTCGTTCGCAGTGTCCCCACACTGCCTTCAGCGCGCTCGCCACTCCCCCAAACGCCCCCGCAAGCGGGCCGCGCACTGGCTGTGTAACTGGCTGACCCGCGATTCACTGACGCCAAGGACTTCACCGATCTCCTTGAGGTTCAGCTCTTCGTCGTAGTACAGCGCCAACACCAGTCGCTCACGCTCCGGCAAATTGGCAATCGCGTCCGCCAGCGCGGCCTGGAAACGTTCGTCTTCCAGATCGCGCGACGGCTCCAGATGAGCACTGGCGCCATCCTCGTGCAGCCCTTCGTGTTCGCCGTCCTGCAACAGGTCGTCGAAACTGAACAGCCGGCTGCCCAGGGTGTCGTTCAAAATCCCGTAGTAATCGTCGAGACTCAATTGGAGTTCGGCCGCAACTTCGTGATCTTTAGCGTCACGGCCGGTTTTAGCTTCAATCGAGCGAATTGCGTCGCTGACCATACGGGTATTGCGGTGAACCGAGCGTGGCGCCCAGTCCCCCTTACGGACTTCATCGAGCATCGCACCGCGGATCCGGATGCCCGCGTACGTTTCAAAACTGGCGCCCTTGCTGGCGTCGTATTTGGTCGAGACTTCGAGCAGGCCGATCATCCCGGCCTGGATCAGGTCTTCGACCTGCACACTGGCCGGCAATCGCGCCAGCAAGTGGTAGGCGATGCGTTTGACCAGTGGCGCGTAACGCTCGATCAGCTCGTACTGCGCGTCACGCGCCGACTTCTTGTAGAAATTCATACCGCTGGCGGTCATAGCACAGGTCCTGCCGTTTGCTGCACGAGGCGCTCGACGAAAAATTCGAGGTGGCCGCGCGGGTTGGCGGGCAGCGGCCAGGTGTCGACCTTCTGTGCGATCGCCTTGAACGCCAGTGCGCACTTGGAACGCGGGAAGGCTTCATAGACCGCACGCTGCTTCTGCACCGCCTTGCGCACGCTTTCGTCGTAGGGCACCGCGCCGACGTATTGTAGGGCGACGTCGAGGAAGCGATCCGTGACCTTGGTCAACTTGGCGAACAGGTTGCGACCTTCCTGCGGGCTCTGGGCCATGTTGGCCAGGACGCGGAAGCGATTCATGCCGTAATCGCGGTTCAGCAGTTTGATCAGCGCGTAGGCGTCGGTGATCGAGGTCGGCTCGTCGCAGACCACCAGCAACACTTCTTGCGCTGCGCGCACGAAACTGACTACCGAGTCACCAATGCCCGCAGCGGTGTCGATCACCAGTACGTCGAGATTGTCGCCGATGTCGCTGAACGCCTGAATCAGGCCGGCATGCTGGGCCGGGCTCAGGTGAACCATGCTCTGGGTGCCGGAAGCGGCCGGCACGATGCGGATCCCGCCGGGGCCTTGCAACAGCACGTCGCGCAGCTCGCAGCGGCCTTCGATCACGTCGGCCAGGGTGCGTTTGGGTGTGAGGCCCAGCAGAACGTCGACGTTCGCCAGCCCCAGGTCGGCGTCCAGCAGCATGACCCGACGGCCAAGCTCTGCCAGCGCCAGGGACAAGTTCACTGACACATTAGTCTTGCCGACGCCACCTTTGCCGCCGGTCACCGCGATCACCTGTACGGGATGCATGCTGCCCATGTTATTTCTTTACCTTGTCTTGCATAGACGGAGGCCACATTACTGGCTGCGCGTTCACAACCGGAACAATGCATGGCAGACCATCGATGTAGGTACAAAAACGGTTCATTACCTCAGCCAACCTGCTTGGTCGGACTGTGGTAGATATCAGCGAACATGTCAGCCATGGCTTCTTCGCTGGGTTCTTCCTGCATTTGCACGCTGACGGCGCGGCTGACCAGTTGATGACGGCGCGGCAGATGCAGATCATCCGGAATACGCGGCCCATCGGTCAGGTAGGCGACCGGCAGTTCGTGACTGATCGCCAGGCTCAGCACTTCGCCAAGGCTTGCCGTCTCATCCAGTTTAGTCAGGATGCAGCCGGCCAGCCCGCAACGCTTGTAACTGTGATAAGCGGCGGTTAGAACCTGTTTCTGGCTGGTGGTTGCCAGGACCAGATAATTTTTTGAGCGAATGCCACGACCGGCCAGACTTTCCAGCTGCATGCGCAGGGCCGGATCGCTGGCTTGCAGGCCGGCGGTATCGATCAGCACCACGCGTTTGCGCAGCAGTGGATCCAGCGCCTGCACCAGGGACTGGCCCGGATCGACATGGGTCACCGACACATTGAGGATGCGGCCCAGCGTCTTGAGCTGCTCCTGCGCGCCGATACGGAAACTGTCCATGCTCACCAGCGCGATGTTCTGCGCGCCGTACTTGAGCACGTAGCGGGCGGCCAGCTTGGCCAGGGTGGTGGTCTTGCCCATGCCGGCCGGGCCGACCATGGCAATCACCCCGCCCTCTTCCAGCGGCTCGACTTCCGGTACGGCTATCATCCGCGCAAGGTGCGCCAGCAGCATGCGCCAGGCCTGACGAGGCTCGTCGATCTCGGTGATCATCGACAGCAGATCCCGGGACAGCGGGCCGGACAAACCGATGCGTTGCAGACGACGGTACAGATTGGCCTGAGCCGGACGGCTGCCTTGCAGCTGGTTCCAGGCCAGGGTGCCGAGTTGCACTTCCATCAGTTCGCGCAGGCTGTTGAGTTCGAAACGCATCGAATCCAGTGCACGCGGGTCGACGCCAGCGGCGGCCGGTGCAGGCGCCGGGGCTGGGCGGGCCGGCGCCTCGTAAGTGGGCTCAGTCAGCGGCTCGGCAGCGGTCAGCGGCAGGCCGGCCGTCAACGGCAGCCCGGCGAACAACTGGCGATTGGTGTTGCCGTCGGCTTCGCCACGCAGGCTCAGCTCGGCCTGGGCGGTGACGATGCGCGACTGGGTCTTGCGCAGCTCATCCTCGAGTTCCATGTTCGGAACACGCGGGGCCAGCGCCGACAGTTTGTAATCGAGCGCCGCCGTCAGCTCGACGCCGCCGGCAATGCGGCGGTTGCCAATGATGGCGGCATCAGCGCCCAGCTCATCACGAACCAGCTTCATGGCCTGACGCATATCGGCGGCGAAAAAACGCTTAACTTGCATAAACCACTACCTCAGCCGTTGGGCCCTACTGTCGCAACGATGGTCACTTGCTTGTTGTCCGGAATTTCCTGGTAGGCCAGCACATGCAGTCCGGGAACTGCCAGGCGACCAAAGCGCGAGAGCATCGCGCGTACCGGGCCTGCTACCAACAGGATCACCGGCTGACCTTGCATTTCCTGGCGCTGCGCCGCTTCGATCAGCGAACGCTGCAGCTTCTCGGCCATGCTCGGCTCCAGCAGAACGCCCTCTTCCGAGCCTTGTCCTGCCTTCTGCAGACTATTGAGCAATATTTGTTCCAACCTTGGCTCCAGCGTGATAACTGGCAGCTCCGACTCAGTCCCTACAATGCTTTGGACGATGGCGCGGGATACGCCGACCCGCACAGCGGCCACCAAAGCGGCGGTATCTTGACTCTTGGCGGCATTGTTGGCGATGGCTTCGGCAATGCTGCGGATATCGCGCACCGGCACGTGCTCGGCCAGCAACGCCTGCAACACCTTGAGCAGTTGCGACAGCGTGACCACGCCGGGCACCAGCTCTTCGGCCAGTTTCGGCGAGCTCTTGGCCAGCAATTGCATCAATTGCTGCACTTCTTCGTGGCCGATCAGCTCGCTGGAGTGCTTGTACAGAATCTGGTTCAAGTGGGTCGCAACCACGGTGCTGGCATCGACCACGGTGTAACCGAGCGATTGCGCCTGGGCACGCTGGCTGACCTCGATCCACACCGCCTCCAGGCCGAAAGCCGGATCTTTGGCGGTAATGCCGTTGAGCGTGCCGTAGACCTGCCCCGGGTTGATCGCCAGTTCGCGATCCGGGTAGATCTCGGCCTCGGCCAGGATCACGCCCATCAGGGTCAGGCGATAGGCGCTCGGCGCCAGGTCGAGGTTGTCGCGGATGTGCACGGTCGGCATCAGGAAGCCCAGATCCTGCGAGAGTTTCTTGCGCACGCCCTTGATCCGCGCCAGCAATTGCCCGCCCTGGTTGCGGTCCACCAGCGGAATCAGGCGGTAGCCGACTTCCAGGCCGATCATGTCGATCGGGGTCACGTCGTCCCAGCCCAGCTCCTTGGTTTCCATGGCGCGGGCTGGCGACGGCAGCAGTTCCTGTTGACGCTTGACCTCTTCCAGCGCGATGACCTTGGCCACGTTCTGCTTCTTCCAGAACAGGTAAGCGCCACCGGCAGCCAGCGCAGCCATGGTCAGGAACGAGAAGTGCGGCATGCCCGGCACCAGGCCCATGACCGCCATCAGACCGGCAGCCACCGCCAGCGCTTTGGGCGAGGCGAACATCTGGCGATTGATCTGCTTGCCCATGTCTTCCGAGCCGGAAGCACGGGTCACCATGATCGCTGCAGCTGTAGATAACAACAGTGATGGCAATTGCGCCACTAAACCGTCACCGATGGTCAGCAAGGCGTAAACCTTGCCGGCGTCAGCGAAAGTCATGTTGTGCTGGAAGATACCGACAGCCATGCCGCCGATCAGGTTGATGAACAGAATCAGCAGACCGGCGATGGCGTCACCGCGTACGAACTTGCTGGCACCGTCCATCGAACCGTAGAACTCTGCCTCTTGGGCAACTTCAGAACGACGGGCCTTGGCCTGGGCCTGATCGATCAGACCGGCGTTGAGGTCGGCGTCGATCGCCATTTGCTTGCCGGGCATCGCATCGAGGGTGAAACGCGCGCTCACTTCGGAGATCCGGCCGGCCCCCTTGGTTACCACGACGAAGTTGATGATCATCAGGATCGCGAAGACCACGATACCGACCACGTAGTTACCGCCGATCACCACCTCACCGAAAGCCTGGATCACCTTACCGGCGGCGGCGTGGCCGTCCTGACCGTGGAGCATCACCACCCGCGTCGACGCCACGTTCAGCGCCAGCCGCAGCAGCGTCGCCACCAGCAGGATCGTCGGGAACACCGCGAAATCCAGCGGCCGCAAGGCGTACACGCAGACCAGCAGCACGACGATCGACAGGGC
Organism: Pseudomonas sp. CH235; assembly: GCF_004368175.1. Lineage (NCBI taxonomy): Bacteria > Pseudomonadati > Pseudomonadota > Gammaproteobacteria > Pseudomonadales > Pseudomonadaceae > Pseudomonas > Pseudomonas sp. CH235. The sequence goes on along the minus strand of NZ_RRZJ01000013.1, from coordinate 102,719 downwards.
AATGTTGAAGGTGAAGAACACGTCGAGCAGGAACGGCGGCACCGGCAACATCATCATCGCCAGCATGACCAGCAGCAACAGCGGCACACCCAGATTGCCTCGACTGAGGTCGGCAACATTCGAGCGAGCAGTGTTGAATAACTGAGAGCGATCCACCGGTTTTCCCCGTTCCTTTAAAGCAAACTTTTGACGCCCAGAGCGGGCGCACGGCGGCTACTGCAAGAAGCCTTCCAACTTTTGCCGATGATTGAAACAGAGGGGTTTGGGCGTGGTTTTTCTGCTGGGCGGGATGTTTCCTTCGCAAGAGTTCAGCAAAAAGCGCCTTTTAAACTCAGGTGTTTAAAAGACACCTTCAGACACGCCTTACAGGCTACGAATCCTTGCGTCGTTGCCTACGGCTACGCCAGAATCCGCCGGCTTGTGCGCTGTGGGGTCGGGTTCTATTGTGGATCGGTCGCTGACGAATCAGCGATCGGGTTTAGCGACTCGAACTTTCTCAGCGCATCAGCGTTCATGGCTTCGTTGTGGGACTCTTCGTCCGCAATTACGTTATGGCGGCTGTATGCGGGAGACCTTTGGGTCTACCGGGGTGCCTGAGACCGGTTCGCTAACCTGCGTACAGCTGCCACCTTCACTTGTTTAGCGACAGGGGAAAGTGGCTCCATAACCTCAGGAGCTTCACCATGATCAAACCAACACCCAACCCACCCGTAACCGACCCCGCCTCGCCCTACGAATCCGCCGATTCCAGAAAGCTTCACGAAGCCGCCGACCGCGCTCTTGATCACTATCTCTGCCCGCCCGGCTCCACGCCACCACCGCGCAAGACCCGCAGAATGTACGCCGTCACCGCGGACTTCAAAAACGAAGAGCTGCTGGCCGATGCCTGCGAAACGCTGGCTTCCGCCAGAACCATCGTCAATGACTTCACCCACCTCATGCCCGCCTCCCAGCGCAGGACATTGGTGGGTATTGCGCAACTGATCATGCTCGGGGAACTGGCAGTGAATCGGGTGCTGGATAATCTGGAAATACCGTCGACGCAGACTTCCGCGTAAAGGCTTGAGAGAGGTGTCGTGGCGGCTGACGCCTTCGCGAGCAGGCAACACAGGTCATCAGGCATAAAAAAACCGCCACCGGATTCAACCGGATGGCGGTTTTTTTGTTTGATCACGATCAGGAATCGCGCCGCAGATCCGGCGGGATCGGCAGGTCGTCCTTGAGCGGTTCCGGGAACTTGCCCTTGCCCGCGCGGTGCTGGCGGATCTGGTAGACGTAAGCCAAAACCTGAGCGACCGCCAGGTACAGGCCGCCGGGGATTTCTTCTTCCAGCTCCGTGGAGTAATAGATCGAACGCGCCAGCGCTGGCGATTCGAGGAGCATGACGTTGTTGGCCACGGCAATTTCGCGAATCTTCAGCGCCAGGAAGTCGCTGCCCTTGGCCAGCAGCATCGGCGCCCCGCCCTTCTCGGCGTCGTACTTGAGCGCCACGGCGTAGTGGGTCGGGTTGGTGATGACCACGTCGGCATCCGGAATCGCCGCCATCATCCGCCGCTGCGACATCTCGCGCTGGACCTGGCGAATCCGTTGTTTGACCTCCGGCCGACCTTCCTGGTCCTTGTGCTCGTCGCGCACTTCCTGCTTGGTCATCTTGAGCTTCTTGATGCTCTCCCAGATCTGCACGGGTACATCGACGGCCGCGATGATGATCAAACCGCAGGCTAACCACAGAGAGCTCCAGCCCACCAGTTGCAAGCTGTGAATGATCGCCCGATCCAGCGGCTCGTGGGCGATGCGCAGCAGGTCATCGATGTCCGCATTGAGCACCACCAGCGCCACACCCAGCGTGATGAGGAACTTGGCCAGCGCCTTGAGCAGCTCGACCACGGCCTTCATCGAGAACATCCGCTTGAGGCCTGCCGCCGGGTTCATCCGGCTGAACTTGGGGGCCAGCGAACCGGCGGCGAACAGCCAGCCGCCCAGCGCGATCGGCCCGAGGAAAGCCGCCAGCAACAGGGTGATCATGATCGGCTGAATCGCCAGCAATGCCTGCAATCCGGAGCTCATCAGAAACGTCGCCATGGAGCGCTCGTCCATGATCACTTCCCGCGACAGCGTGAAGTTCTGGCGCATCAGGTCCATCAATTCCTGCGCCAGCATCCCGCCAAAAATCAGCAGCGCGGCAGAGCCGGCGAGCATGATCGCCAGGGTGTTGAGCTCCTTGGAGCGCGCAATCTCACCCTTTTCCCGGGAGTCCTTTTTGCGCTTCTCCGTGGGGTCTTCTGTTTTGTCCTGACCGCTTTCGCTCTCAGCCATGACTCAGCGCGCCTTTGCCAGTTCGCGTAAAAACTGCAGGGCCTCAGTAGCCAGCGGTTGATACTGATTGAGAATGTCCGCCAACCCGACCCAGACGATGAACAGGCCGAGCACCAGGGTCAGCGGAAAGCCGATGGAGAAAATGTTGAGCTGCGGCGCGGCCCGGGTCATCACGCCAAAGGCGATGTTGACCACCAGCAGCGCAGTGACCGCCGGCAGCACCAGCAACAACGCGGCACCCAGTACCCAGCCGAGTTTGCCCGCCAGCTCCCAGTAATGCGTGGTCATCAACCCGCCGCCGACCGGCAGCGTGGTGAAGCTTTCGGTGAGCACTTCGAAGACCACCAGGTGCCCGTTCATCGACAGGAACAGCAAGGTCACCAGCATCGTGAAGAACTGCCCGATCACCGCCACCGACACGCCGTTGGTAGGGTCGATCATCGACGCGAAGCCCATGCCCATCTGGATCGCGACGATCTGCCCCGCCACCACAAAGGCCTGAAAGAACAACTGCAAGGAGAAACCCAGCACCGCGCCAACGAGAATCTGCTCGGCGATCAGCAGCAGGCCGCTGAGGTCCAGAGGACTGACCGCCGGCATCGGCGGCAGGTTGGGCGTGATCACCACGGTGATCGCGAAGGCGAAATACAGACGGATCCGCCGGGGCACCAGCGTGGTTCCGAAGACCGGCATCACCATCAACATCGAGGCGACGCGAAACATCGGCAGCATGAACGACGCCACCCAGGTACTGATCTGGGTATCGGTCAACTGAAGCAGCGATTGCATGGCTTAGCCGATGACCATCGGAATGTTTTTGTACAGCTGAGTGATGTATTCCATGAACGTCTGCACCAGCCACGGGCCGGCGACGATCAGCGTTACCAGCATCACCAGCAGACGCGGCAGGAAGCTCAGGGTCTGTTCGTTGATCTGGGTGGCGGCCTGGAACATCGACACCAGCAGGCCCACCAGCAGGCTCGGCACCACCAGGATCGCCACCATCATGGTGGTCAGCCACAGGGCCTCGCGAAAGATGTCGACCGCTACTTCTGGCGTCATGGCGATACACCTCCGAAACTGCTGGCCAAGGTGCCGATGATCAGCGCCCAGCCATCCACCAGCACGAACAGCATGATTTTGAACGGCAGGGAAATGATCAGCGGCGACAGCATCATCATACCCATCGCCATCAGCACGCTCGCGACCACCAGGTCGATGATCAGGAACGGGATGAAGATCATGAAGCCGATCTGGAACGCGGTCTTCAGTTCAGACGTCACGAACGCCGGCACCAGAATCGTCAGCGGCGCAGCATCCGGAGTGGCGATGTCGGTGCGCTTGGACAGGCGCATGAACAGCTCCAGATCGCTGGAGCGGGTCTGGGCGAGCATGAAGTCCTTGATCGGCACCTGAGCCTTTTCCACCGCCTGCTGGGCCGTCAGCTTTTCCGCGAGGTACGGCTGCAAGGCATCGTTGTTCACGCGGTCGAACACTGGTGCCATGATGAACAGCGTCAGGAACAGTGCCATGCCGGTGAGGATCTGGTTCGACGGTGTCTGCTGCAAGCCCAGGGCCTGACGCAGGATCGAGAAGACGATGATGATCCGGGTGAAACTGGTCATCAGGATGACGGCGGCCGGAATGAAGCTCAGCGCCGTCATGATCAGCAGGATCTGCAGGCTGACCGAGTACTCCTGCGCGCCCTCGGCGTTGGTACCCAGAGTGATCGCCGGGATCGACAACGGATCGGCGGCGAATGCCAGCGGCGCGGCCAACATCAAGGCCAGGGTCAAGACGATGCGCAACGCACCCATTACTTCTTATCCTTCTGATCCTTGCCGAGGATCTTCAACAGATGCTGGGCAAATTCCGGAGTCGCTTTGTCGGCGGTGCTCGGCACCTCGACCGGCTCTTTGAGCACGTGCAACGCAGTGATGGTTCCGGGGCTGAGACCGAGCAGAATCTGCTCGTTGCCGACCTGCACCAGCATCAGACGGTCACGCGGCCCGAGCGCGCGGGAGCCTATCAGCTCGATCACCTGGCCCTTGCCGGCGGGACCTGCCTGCTGCACCCGGCGCAACAGCCAGGCGAGGAAGAAGATCAACCCCAGCACCAGCAACAAACCCAGCACCAGTTGCGTCAGCTGTCCGGCCACGCCGCTGTTGACGGCCGGCGCAGCAGTGGCCGCATTTGCCGCCACCGGCTCGGCCGCCAGCACGCTGAACGGCAAGGCCAGCGCCAGACCGAACAAAGCCCCCAGAACCTTTTTCACTCAGCGCAGCTTCTTGATGCGTTCGCTCGGGCTGATCACGTCAGTCAGACGGATGCCGAACTTTTCGTTGACCACAACCACTTCACCGTGAGCGATCAGGGTGCCGTTGACCAGCACATCCAGCGGCTCGCCGGCCAGACGATCAAGCTCGATCACCGAACCCTGGTTGAGTTGCAGCAGGTTGCGGATGTTGATGTCGGTGCTGCCCACTTCCATCGAGATCGACACCGGGATGTCGAGAATCACGTCGAGGTTCGGACCGTCGAGGGTCACCGGATCGTTGTTCTTCGGCACGCTGCCGAACTCTTCCATCGGCAGACGGTTGGAGCTCGAAGCACCTGCATCGGCGGCCAGCAGCGCGTCGATGTCGGCCTGCCCGGCTTCACCGGTTTCTTCCAGGGCGGCAGCCCATTCATCGGCCAGTGCCTGATCGTCCTGGGTGTTCATATCGTCGTTCATCATTTGTCCTCGGCGGGCAAAAAACCGGTAAAAGAATCAGGGAGTGAGGGCGCCGCTTCAGCGGCGCTCGATCGGCTCGATAACCTGCAACGCAAGGTTGCCTTTGTGCGAGCCCATCTTGACCTTGAAGGCCGGCACGCCGTTGGCGCGCATGATCATGTCTTCCGGCATCTCGACCGGAATCACGTCACCCGGCTGCATGTGCAGGATGTCGCGCAGTTTCAACTGGCGGCGAGCCACGGTGGCACCGATCGGCACGTCGACGTCGAGCACGTCCTGGCGCAGGGCGTTGACCCAGCGCTCGTCCTGGTCGTCGAGGTCCGACTGGAAACCGGCATCGAGCATTTCGCGCACCGGCTCGATCATCGAGTACGGCATGGTCACGTGCAGATCGCCGCCACCGCCGTCGAGTTCGATGTGGAACGTGGAAACCACGATCGCTTCGCTCGGGCCGACGATGTTGGCCATGGCCGGGTTCACTTCCGAGTTGATGTACTCGAAGTTGACTTCCATGATCGCCTGCCAGGCTTCTTTCAAATCGACGAACGCCTGCTCCAGCACCATGCGCACCACGCGCAGTTCGGTCGGGGTGAATTCACGCCCTTCGATCTTGGCGTGACGGCCATCGCCGCCGAAGAAGTTGTCCACCAGTTTGAACACCAGTTTGGCGTCGAGGATGAACAGCGCGGTGCCGCGCAGGGGTTTGATCTTGACCAGGTTGAGGCTGGTCGGCACGTACAGCGAGTGCACGTATTCGCCGAACTTCATCACCTGTACGCCACCGACGGCAACGTCCGCCGAGCGGCGCAGCATGTTGAACATGCTGATGCGGGTGTAGCGGGCAAAACGCTCGTTGATCATTTCCAGAGTCGGCATGCGTCCACGGACGATGCGATCCTGGCTGGTCAGGTCGTAGCTTTTGACACTGCCGGGTTCGGCAGCGTTATCGGTCTGTACCAGACCATCGTCGACACCATGCAACAGCGCGTCGATTTCATCCTGGGACAGCAGATCCTGCACGGCCATGTCGTGTTCCTACTGCAGTACGAAATTAGTGAAAAGCAACTGTTCGATCACCACTTTGCCCAGCTCTTTCTGCGCCACTTCCTGGACGCTGGCTGTGGCCTTCTGGCGCAACATCTCTTGACCGACCGGGGTCGCCAGCGTGGCGAAATCCTGACCGGAGAAGAGCATCACCAGGTTGTTGCGGATCACCGGCATGTGCACTTTGAGCGCTTCCAGATCCGCCTGATTGCGCGCCAGCATGGTGATGCTCACCTGCATGTAGCGCTGACGGCCGTTCTGGTTGTAGTTGGCCACGAAGGCCGGCGCCATCGGCTCGAAAATCGCCGGTTGCTTGCCGACCGGGGCCGCTTCGGCCGCCGCCTCGGGCTTGCTCTGGGCACTGTGCATGAAGAACCAGGTCGCCCCCACAGATGCGCCGATGGCCAGCAGCAACCCGAGCACGATCGCAATGATCATCTTGAGTTTGCCTTTGGTTGCGGGGTCTTTTACTGCTGCAGCTTCGCTCTTCGCCATGCCAATAATCCGTCACTAATCGGGTTTTCACAGTCGCACGGCAAGGCAAGAGCAAGTGTTATGCCAGAAGTGTCGGGAGTCGTGGTGACAACACTAAAGTCAAAAGCAACCCTCACCCCAGCCCTCTCCCGGAGGGAGAGGGGGCCGATCGAGTTGTCTTTTCGTGATATGTCGACCTGAAGCATCGAGTCGATTTGGATTCAGCTCAAAACAATCAGGTTAGCGAGCATCCGGGCATCCCCCAATCAGTTCCCTCTCCCTCCGGGCGGTCCGACGTTTCGGGAGGGCTAGGGTGAGGGGCTTTTGATTTGATCAGGCGTAGTAGTCGACGGCGCTGGAGCCGATCACGTGAGTGGCGGTGGCCGCGGCTTCAGCGACAGCCGTCGGGGTCAACTCTTCTTCAGCCGAATCCAGGCGACCGCCGGCAGCGCTGGTGCGACCACTCTGCCCCTGCTGCGCCTGTTCCTGGCCTTGGCCCTGCCAGCCACGATTCTGGTCGGACACGTTGACGTCGACCTGCCCCATGCCTTGCTGATTGAACATGTCCCGCAGGCGGTGCATCTGACCGTCGAGGGCTTCACGCACGCTCGGATGCGCGCTCATGAAGGTCACCTGGGTCTGCTGGTCCGGGACCATGTTCACCCGGATATCCAGACGTCCGAGCTCGGCCGGTTGCAACTGGATGTCAGCCGCCTTCAGGTTGTTGCTCGACAGGTACATGACCCGGTTGACCACTTCTTCGGTCCAGCCGTTCTGGTGCATGGCAATCGGCTGGTTCACCGGCACCGCGTTGGCGGTTTTCGGCGTGGCAGCCTGGGTCAGCGCCGCCAGACGGTTGGCGAAATCATCGACACGAGTGTCGCTTGTGGCGGTCTTCAGGTCTTTCAGGCCGTCATCGATCAGGCCGCTGAACGCCTTCTCACCGCCCTGACTGGTGCTGTCCTTGTCAGCCTGCACATCGAGCATGCTGGCCATGCCGGCAGCGAAGGTCTGCGCCGAGGTCAATTCGCCGTCAGCCTGAGTCTGGGCCGGGGTGGCCTTGGGCTGGGACTGACTGGAAGCGGAAATGTGACCACTCTGCTCCATGGCCATGCGCACGGCAGGCAGCGAATCCAGCGGATCCGCCTCGGGGTCGAAAGCAGGATCAGTGGCCGGCGCCGGATCCTTGACCATACCCGGCAATGCCGCCACGGCAGGTTGATCGGTTTCCGGTTTCGCAGCGGTATCGACGACAGGGGTGGCGGCTACCGGTGCGGTAACGACAGGTTCTACCGCCGCCACCAGTGCCGGATCCACCGGTGCTGTGTCGACAACAGGAGTCGTTGCGGTATCGGCAGTCTCATCATCAGTAGCGGTCTTGTCGTCCGTTGCCGCCGTCGCCGATTTGTCGGCGGGCAAGGCTTTGCCGCTATCGGCAACCGCCGGCTCCGGGGCGGCAGACTGATCCTTGCCGAGGTCTTTCTTGCCGCTGTTGTCAGCCACCTTGTCACGGGCAGGCTTTGCCGAATTGTCGACGCTCACCGAGGGCTTGTTCGGGCCTTGATCGGCGAACACCTGAGCGAAGCTGGAGGCCTTGTCCCCGGGCTCTGCGGCCACTGCCGATGATTTGGACGAGGCAGCTTGCGCCTTGGCCTGGGCGGCGGTCTGAAGAAGAATGTTGGGGCTTGCAGGCATGGCACGGTCTCCGCTGCACTGGGATCGTAGGTACAGTTGGGATAGATGACTGCAAGTGCCGGGCCAGTTTCGTCAGAATTCCGGCAAAACCGCCCGACGGCAGGATCAGTGGGTCAGCGAGCGCTGCCGCTCGGCGACATAAACGGGCCGCACATCGGCGAATTCGCTATGGATGTCGGCGACCAGTTTGATGATTTCAGAAGGGCTTTTGTCTTTGGCATGCTGTTCCAGCTCCTGGCACAGCACCGCAAGACGGGTCGCACCCATGTTGCTGCTGCTGCCCTTGAAGCTGTGCGCAACGGAAGACAATGCGTCGGCATCGGCAGTCTGCTGCAACTCCCGCAGGCGATTTTCGGAATCGGCGAGAAAGGTATCCAGCAGTTCCGGATAGCTGTCTTCCATCACTTCCCGCAGCACGCTTAGCGCTTCGTGGTCCACATGTGTATCAGCCACTTGTTCACTCCTTGATCAAGAATGCGCGGATTATGCCAGAGCCTCCCAGAAAAACTCCACGCGAGCACTGCGACCATCGTCGGACCAGCTGGCATTACGCGCCAATTGCCGGATCAGACTGACTCCGCGCCCCGACAGACGGACACCGTCGAGCGGCCGCTCCATCACGCGCGAGACATCGAATCCCTGGCCGCTGTCTTCGACCCGCACCACCAGACAACCGCCCTCACCTTCCGGCCGCACCTGCAAATGCACGCGCACGTAACCGTCCTGCAAGGCCTCGAGGCGCGCATTGCGCTGCTCATAATAACGGGCGAAACCCGATGCATCGCGCTTGAGGCTCGAATCCAGGCCCAGCACGCCATGCTCCAGCGCGTTGGAATAAAGCTCGGCCAGCACGCTGTACAGTGCGCCACTCTGCGCCCGCAAGCCATGCACTTCCAGTAGCAACTGCAACAGATAAGGCAGCGGATTGAAGCGTTTGAGCGTGGCACCGCGAAATTCGAAGCTCACCGACCAGTCCAGCGGACAGGACTGGCCACTGTCGGAATAAACCGGCGCCGACGGATTGACCTGCGCCATCTCCAGCAGACTGACCTCGACCATGCTCACATCGTCCCGGGCCTCACCGCGAAAGTCCTGCAAGGCCTGCTCGATGTCCTCGAACAGCCGATCCGGCTGGCGATTGGCGGCGAACACCTGGTGCAAGCGCTCGACACCGAACAACTGATCGTTGGCATCACAGGTGTCGATGACCCCGTCGGAGAGCAGAAACACCCGATCACCCACCGCCATCGAGTGAACCTCGGTGCGGTCATCGAAGGTCTGCGGGCTGAGCACGCCCAGCGGCAGATGCCGAGCCGCCAGCGGCTTACGCTCCCCGGTAGCCAGGCAATGCAGATAACCGTCGGGCATGCCGCCGTTCCAGACTTCCACCGAGCGCCGCTGAAAGCTCAGGCACAACAGCGTCGCGCAACAGAACATGTCCACCGGCAGGATGCGTTTGAGCTTGGCGTTCATTTCCCTAAGGGTCTCGGCCAGACCGTAACCCTTGGCGGTCATGCCATAGAACACCTCGGCCAGCGGCATGGCGCCGACCGCCGCCGGCAAGCCGTGACCGGTGAAGTCACCGAGCAACACATGCATGTCGCCGGCCGGGGTGTACGCCGCCAACAGCAGGTCGCCATTGAACAGCGCATAGGGTGATTGCAGGTAACGGATATTCGGCGCGCTCAGGCAACCGGAATGCGCGACCTTGTCGAATACAGCCTTGGCGACCCGCTGCTCGTTGAGCAGATAGTCGTGATGCTTGGCGATCAGGTCGCGTTGCTGAAGAACCGTGGCCTGCAAGCGGCGCAAGCGATCCATCGCCTTGATTTTGGCGGCGAGAATCACCTGGTTGTAGGGCTTCGCCAGAAAGTCGTCACCGCCAGCCTCAAGGCAGCGGGCCAGCGCTTCACTTTCCGTCAGCGACGTGAGGAAGATGATCGGCACCAGGTTTTCACCGGCCAGCACCTTGATCTGCCGCGCGGCCTCGAAGCCGTCCATGACCGGCATCATGGCATCCATCAGCACCAAATGCGGCTGCTGGCTGGAAAACACCTCGACCGCTTCGGCCCCATTGGTAGCCGTCAGCACTTCATGCCCCTGACGACGGACGATGGTCGACAACAACAGCCGGTCAGCGGCGCTGTCTTCGGCGATCAGGATCGTCAGCGGCTCTTGCGGCTGCATGGCCGTCAACTGATGTCGAACAGCTTGTCGAAGTTGGAGATGGCGAGGATTTTCTTCACGTCGGAACTGCTGTTGACCACGCGGATTTCCGAGTCGTCCCCGCCGACATGATCACGCAGCAGAAGCAGCATGCCGAGTGCCGAACTGTCGAGATAGGTCGCCTCCTTGAGGTCGACAATCACAGATTCGGGCTGCTCTTTTTCGTAGGATTGGCGAAATTCCTGATGCTTGGCGAAATCGAATCGCCCCTTGACCGAAATCGTCAGTTTTTTCTTGTCCGCAGACACTTCTGTAACGACTGACATGTACTGGCTTCCTTGTCATTGACGAACTTGTACAAGGTTTAGCACTTGGAGGGGCCATGGGCAAGGCGCGATGGCGTCGGGATCTGTGCGAGATCTGCCCGTCAAAACGCCTCGTGGCGCGGCAAACGCTGGGACAACTCGTCCAGCAGCTTCTGTTCGCGCTTGTCTTCGGCGCGCTGCGCTTCATCCAGATAACGTTGTACAAGCTTGCGCAGACCTTCGACCCGGGCGAATGCCTGCTGCCAGGCATCGCGGGCCTTGTCCAGATTGTTCTGGTGCCATTGCAGACTCTGGCGCTGCTGATCGACGGCGGTGTCGAGTTGCGCCAGAAAGCCCTGAAAACCGAGCAGCCACTGCCCGGACACGCCGGTGCTGCCGCGTACGATCCACTGCTCGGAGTAATCCAGACGAAAGGCATGCAGGTCGGCGAGCTTGCTCTCGGCCACCTTCACCTGCCCCTGAAAGTAACCCAGGCGTTGCACGGCGGTTTTCTCGGCCTTCTCGGCCATGTCCACCACCGGCGCCAGACGCGCGGCTCGACTCAGGGCCATGACCGGTTACCCGCCGGCCGCCGGGGCGAAAATCGTGCCGAGATACGCTTCGCTTTCACCCAGGCTGATGTTGTCGTTGAGACCCTGACGCAGGTATCTGACCAGTTGCGGCTGCAGATTGATGGCAAGGTCAGTCTCGCGGTCACCGCCCGCGACATAGGCGCCGACGCTGATCAGGTCGCGGCTCTGTTGATAGCGCGACCACAGCTGCTTGAAGTATTGCGCGCGCTGCATGTGCTCCGGCGACACCACCGCGGGCATTACCCGGCTGATCGAGGCTTCAATATCGATGGCCGGGTAATGGCCCTCTTCGGCCAGGCGTCGCGACAGCACGATGTGGCCGTCGAGCACACCACGCGCCGAGTCGGCGATCGGGTCCTGCTGGTCATCTCCTTCGGACAATACGGTGTAGAACGCGGTGATCGAACCCCCGCCCTTCTCCGCATTACCGGCGCGCTCCACCAGTTTCGGCAATTTGGCAAAAACCGACGGCGGATACCCCTTGGTCGCCGGCGGCTCGCCGATGGCCAGGGCGATTTCCCGCTGGGCCTGGGCGAAACGGGTCAGGGAATCCATCAGCAACAGGACGTTCTTGCCCTTGTCGCGGAAATACTCGGCGATCCGCGTGCAGTACATCGCCGCGCGCAGACGCATCAGCGGCGCATCGTCCGCCGGCGACGCCACCACCACGGAACGCTTGAGGCCTTCTTCACCGAGGATGTGTTCGATGAATTCCTTAACTTCTCGACCCCGCTCACCGATCAGGCCGACGACAATGATGTCGGCCTCGGTGAAGCGGGTCATCATGCCCAGCAGCACCGATTTACCGACACCGGTACCGGCGAACAGACCCAGACGCTGGCCGCGACCGACCGTCAACAAACCGTTGATGCAACGGATGCCGACGTCCAGCGGCACGCTGATCGGGTCACGGTTGAGCGGGTTGATCGTCGGGCCGTCCATCGGCACCCAGTCTTCGGCCTTCATGCCGCCCTTGCCGTCCAGCGCACGTCCGGCGCCGTCGAGCACGCGACCGAGCATGCTCATGCCCATCGGCAGGCGACCGGTGTCGGCCAGCGGCACCACGCGGGCGCCCGGGGCAATGCCAGCCACACTGCCGACCGGCATCAGGAACACCTTGCTGCCGGAGAAGCCCATGACTTCGGCTTCGACCTGGGACGGGTGATAGGTGTCGTCGTTGATCACCATGCAGCGGGTGCCCATGGCGGCGCGCAAGCCTTCGGCTTCGAGTGTCAGGCCGACCATGCGCAGCAGGCGCCCTTCGAGGATCGGCGCACCGGCGATTTCGGTGGCCTCAGCGTAGGTGCTCAGGCGCTTGGCGAAACTGGTGCGTTCAAGGCGCATCGGGGGCGTCCGCGAGCGGCTCATCTGCGACCGGTGCCGGTTTTGGCGACTCCGGCAGATCCAGACTCAGGTCCGGCGCGGCCGGGTGCAGGGCCTGTTCGTGCAACTGGTCGAACAGCTTGGCCATGACCTGGCTGACGCGGGTTTCGATGCTGGCGTCGATCCGGCTGTGGTCGGTCTCGACCCGGCAACCGCCCGGCAGCAGGGTTTCGTCTTCGACGATACGCCAGGTTTCTTCATGACGTTCGCGCAGGGCTTTGACCTGTTCGAAATCCTGTGGATTGACGTACAGCCGCACATTGCCCACGCCCAGCGGCAGCAGCTTGAGGGCGTCGCGCATGACGTGTTCGATCTGCGTCGAGTCGATGGCCAGTTCGCGCTGAATCACCTGCTTGGCGATGTGCTGCACGAGGTCGACCAGTGACTTTTCGATCTGGGTGTCTTGCTCGGCGATGGGCTCGAACAGGTGGCCCATCAGCTGCTCAAGGCTGTTGACCTTGGCCGTCAGGACCACTTCGGCTTCCTGGCGCACCTTGAGGGTGGCGCTGTGAAAGCCTTCCTTTTCGCCTATGGCGAAGCCTTCGTTGTAGGCCTCCTGACGGATGCTTTCGAGCTCTTCCAGAGTCAGTGGCTGGACTTCCTCCAGCGGCACCTCTTCCATTTCCGGCGGTTCAGGCTCCGGTTCCGGCTCGGGCTCAGGTTTCGGCGGGTCGAAGCTGGGCAACGCCCAAGATTCGAAACCACGGACGTCCCGGGCACGGATCAGGTCCGTCACATCGTCGTCATGCTTGTCCATGGGCTTAGATCATTTCCTCGCCGCCCTTGCCACCGAGCACGATTTCTCCGGCTTCGGCCATACGGCGGGCGATGGTGAGGATTTCCTTCTGCGCGGTCTCCACGTCGCTGACGCGCACCGGGCCCTTGGCCTCGAGGTCGTCGCGCAGCAGTTCGGCGGCACGCTTGGACATGTTCTTGAAGATCTTCTCCTTGACGCCTTCGTCCGAACCCTTGAGGGCCAGCACCAGCACATCGGAAGACACTTCGCGCAACAGCGCCTGGATCCCGCGGTCGTCGACATCGGCCAGGTTGTTGAACACGAACATGAGGTCTTCGATCTGACCGGACAGGTCTTCGTCGACTTCGCGGATCGAGTCCATGAGCTGGCCTTCGATCGAGCTGTCGAGGAAGTTCATGATGTCCGCCGCCCGCTTGATGCCACCCAGGGTGGTGCGCGAGGCGTTCGAGTTGCCGGAGAACTGCTTCTCGAGGATCTGGTTCAATTCTTTCAGCGCGGCCGGCTGCACGGTGTTCAACGACGAGACGCGCAGGATGATGTCCAGACGCACCTTGTGGTCGAAGTTGCCCAGCACTTCACCGGCCTGATCCGGATCGAGGTACGCGACCACGATCGCCTGGATCTGCGGGTGCTCGTAACGGATCACGTCGGCAACGGCGCGCGGCTCCATCCATTTCAGGCTGTCGAGGCCACTGGTGTTGCCACCCAGCAGAATGCGGTCGATCAGGCCGTTGGCCTTGTCTTCACCCAGGGCCTGGGTGAGCATTTTGCGCACGTAGTCGTCGGAGCCGACGCCCAGGCTGGTCTGATCGCCGACGATGTCGACGAACTCGCTCATGACCTGCTCGACCTGCTCACGGTGGACGTTGCCCATCTGGGCCATGGCCACGCCGACTCGCTGGACCTCTTTGGGGCCCATGTGGCGCAGCACTTGTGCGGCATCGGTCGAACCCAGGGACAGCAGCAGAATCGCGGCTTTATCGACCCGGGACAGTTTGGCGACGGCGGCTCGGTTATCACTCATCTGCGTTAATCCACTCTTTCACGACCTGGGCCACACGACCCGGGTCTTCTGCCACCAGACTCTTGATTGCGTTCAACTGAGCGTCATAACCCTCGCTCGGGCTCGGCAGCAGGATGCTGGTCGGGCCGCCGAGGCTGACGCGATCGTTGGACAGTTCACCATCCAGACCGCCCATGCCACCGAGTTCCATGTCGCCGCCCAGACCGGCCAGCTCCTTGCTTTTGCCGCCACCGGTGATGTTGTTGAGCACCGGACGCAGCACGCCGAACACCAGCACCAGGATGAACAACACGCCCAGCACTTGTTTGACGATGTCCCAGAACCATGGCTGGGAGTAGAACGGAATGTCGGCGATCACTTCGCCGCGCTCGGCGGAGAACGGCATGTTGATCACGCTGACGCTGTCGCCACGGCTGGCGTCGAAGCCGACAGCGTCCTGTACCAGACGAGTGAAGCGCGCCAATTCGTCGGCGCTCCACGGCGCGCGAGTCGTTTCGCCGTTGGCCGGGTTGATCTTGACCTGATCGTCCACCACTACCGACACCGACAGGCGATTCAGGCGACCCTGCTGCTGTTTGGTGTGGCTGATGGAACGGTCGAGTTCGAAGTTCTTGGTGGATTGTTGACGCTTGTCCGCCGGGTACGGCGCGAGCATCGGCTGGCCGGTGGCCGGGTCCATGATCTGCTGACCGTTGGCATCAACCAGTGGCTGACCTGGCTGCACCATGCTCGCCGGCGCGGCTGCGCCACCGGTGGTCTGCGGTGCCGAGGCCGGCGACGGCGGCTGGTTGCTCAGGGCACCCGGCACACCTTGCGGGCCATTGCTGGCGGTGCGTTGTTCGTTGACCGACTGCTCGCTGCGCAGAGCCGGTTGATCCGGGTTGAACTGCTCGGCAGTCGACTCGACGGCACTGAAATCGACGTCGGCCGAAACTTCAGCCTTGTAGCGATCGTTGCCCAGTACCGGTTGCAGAATGTTGTGCACGCGCTGGGTGAGCATGCTTTCCATGCGGCGGCTGTAGTCGAACTGCTTGCCGGCCATGGTCATTTCGGAATTTTCCGCCTGATCCGACAGCAGGTTGCCCTTCTGGTCGACGACGGTGATCTGCGATTTGCTCAGCTCGGGAACGGAGGTTGCCACCAGGTTGATAATGGCAACGACCTGGCCTGGCTCCAGCGAACGACCGGAATACAGCTCGACCAGTACCGAAGCGCTTGGCTTGCGCTCGTCACGCACGAACACCGAGCTTTTCGGGATCGCCAGGTGAACGCGCGCGCCCTTGACGTTGTTCAGGCTGGAAATGGTGCGGGCCAGTTCGCCTTCGAGGCCGCGACGATAACGGGTCGCTTCCATGAACTGGCTGGTGCCCAGACCCTGTTCCTTGTCGAGGATTTCAAAACCGATGTTGCCGTCGCTGGGAGTGACACCAGCGGCCGCGAGCTTGAGCCGCGCACGGGACAGGTCATCGGCCTTGACCAGCAAGGCGCCGGAATTCGGTTCGACGGTGTAGGGAATGTCGGCGGAGGCCAGGGTGTCCATGACCTGCTTGGCGTCCATGCCGGCAAGGCTGCCGTACAGAGGCCGGTAGTCCGGTTGCTGCGACCACAGCACCACGGCAAAGCCAATCGCCACGCTCGCGGCCAGGCCGACCAACAGGCCCACCTGACGCAGCACGGTCATCTCGGAGAGGTTTTCCAGGAAGGACAGGCCGAACAGCGGCGGTTTGCCGTCTATCGGGGTGGCCTTGGCCGGAACGTTATCGGCGACTGCTTCTGCCATGACTCAATCTCGTCCTTAAACCGGCATCTGCATGATGTCTTGATAAGCCTGAACCAGCTTGTTGCGCACCTGGGTCAGAGCCTGGAACGACACGCTGGCTTTTTGCGAGGCAATCATCACGTCCGTCAGATCGACGCCGCTCTTGCCGATTTCAAATGCGTTGGCCAACTGAGTCGACGCCTGCTGGGTATCACTGACTTTGTTGATGGCCTGACCGAGCATGTCGGAAAAGCTGCTGCCTGCCACTTCAGGGGCAGCGGCAATCGATTTCGGCTTCGACATGGCGTCCATTTGCATGGCCTTCATGTCCATCATCAACCGATTAAATTCAATACCTTGGCTCATGGTCTACTCTCTTGGGCGGCCCGCAATTTTTTGACACTCACTCGGCGGGTACTCAGGTGTTAGCAACAACGGTGCCAGCTCATGGGCACCGCTTTCAGAAAAGCCGTTTCAAACGTTTGCGCCACCCGTCAGGTGGCGAACAGGTAGCCTTCGACATCCATGCCCGCATCGCGCATTTGCGCCAGTTTGTAACGCAGGGTGCGCGGGCTGATGCCGAGTTTTTCGGCGGCTTCCTTGCGTCGACCGCGTTCGGTACGCAGGGTGTCGATGATCATCTGGAACTCGCGGCGACGCAGGTCATCGCCCAGCGCACCGGCCGAATCCGCCTCGATTTCGACTTCACGAATGACCGGCGCAACCGGCACAACCGACGGCAACGGGGCGAACAGCGCAGGCCCGGAGAGACAGAAATCCTGCGGCTGGATCAACCCGCCCTGCTGCAGAATCAAGGCCCGCTGGACCGCATTATCCAGCTCGCGCACGTTGCCCGGCCACGGATAACCGATCAGGCACGCTTGCGCCTCGGGCGAGAACTTCGCCATCGCGTGCTTCATTTTATTGACGTGTTTGGCCAACAGACGCTCGGCCAGCGGCAGGATATCGGCGGTGCGCTCGCGCAACGGACGCCAGGCCAGCGGAAATACCGACAGACGATAATAGAGGTCTTCACGGAATCGCCCCGCCGCGACTTCGCCGGCCAGATCACGGTTGGTGGTCGCTACCACGCGGATATCCAGAGTGATCGGCTTGCGGGCGCCGACCCGCTCCACTTCCCGCTCCTGCAACACCCGCAGCAGCTTGGCTTGCAGGCCCAGAGGCATTTCGGAAATTTCGTCGAGCAGAATGGTGCCGCCGTCCGCCTGTTCGAACTTGCCGGCCTGGGCCGCGATGGCGCCGGTGAACGAGCCTTTTTCGTGACCGAACAGGGTGGCTTCGAGCATGTTGTCGGGGATCGCCGCACAGTTGATCGCAATGAACGGCTGACTGGCGCGATGGGATTGCTGGTGGATGTAGCGCGCCAGCACTTCCTTGCCGGTGCCGGACTCGCCGGAAATCAGCACGGTGGAATCACTGCGCGCGACCCGCGCTGCCAGATCCAGCAATTGAGCGCTGGCGGGCTCGACCGCGACCGGGCCTTCGGTATCACTCACGCCAAGGCTGCCCAAGGCGTGACGCGCCACCAGATCCAGCAGAGCCTTGGGCTCGAACGGCTTGACCAGATAATCCGCCGCGCCTTGACGCATCGCATCGACCGCGCGCTCGACCGCGCCATGGGCGGTCATCAGTAGCACCGGCAATTGCGGTTGTCGCGCGCGCAGCAGGCCGAGCAATTGATGACCATCCATGCCCGGCATGTTGACGTCGCTGACCACCAGACTGAACGCTTCGCGCTCGACGGCGTTCAGCGCCTCTTCGGCCGAACCCACCGCGTGATAGTCGTGACCGGCCAGCAACAGCGTATCGGCCAGCGCTTCGCGCAACGAGCGGTCATCCTCGACCAGCAGAACCTTGATGCCCATGACCTTCACTCAGCTCCCTGTACAGCAGAAAACAACGGCAGGATGACCTGCGCGCACGTACCGCGCCCGACCCGCGAACGCAGCCGCAATTCTCCCTTATGCGCACGCGCCACGGCCTTGACCACGGTCAGGCCCAGGCCGGTCCCGGTGACTTTGGTGGTGAAAAACGGCTCGCCCAGCCGCGCCAGCACTGTCGCATC
The DNA here is from genome assembly GCF_004368175.1 of Pseudomonas sp. CH235. NCBI lineage: Bacteria > Pseudomonadati > Pseudomonadota > Gammaproteobacteria > Pseudomonadales > Pseudomonadaceae > Pseudomonas > Pseudomonas sp. CH235. Next base: position 84,383 of record NZ_RRZJ01000013.1, on the reverse strand, counting down.
GATACCGCTGCCGCTGTCACTGACACACAAACGCAGAGTGTTGTCGCGGGTATAGCAATGCACCTTCAGACGCACCTCACCGGCACTCGCCTGAATCGCGTTTTCAATCAGATTGAGCAGCGCCCCGACCAGCGTGTCGCGATTGCACAGCAACTCGCCGGCATGGCTGTCGCATTGCCAGCGGATCGGCAGATCCTGCACATGGGTCAGCGCCGCGGCCTGCAACGATTGCATCAAGGTATTGGGCGTGATGCGATCAGTCAGCGGCAATTCTCCGCGAGCGAACACCAGCATGTCGCGCACCTGATGCTCGAGCTCGTGCAGACGCTCTTTGAGGCGACCGGCGAAGCGCTGCTGGGTGGCGACCGGCAGTTCCTGCTCGGTCAAATGACTGGCGTACAGCAAGGCGGCGGACAACGGCGTACGAATTTGATGAGCCAGCGAAGCGACCATCCGACCCAGGGAAGACAGTCGCTCGTGGCGCGCAAGCTGATCCTGCAAGTGACGGGTTTCAGTCAGGTCGTTGAGCAGTACCAACTGCCCCGGCTCGGCATCCAGCGAGCGGGTGGCAATCGACAGGCGTCGACCGTTCTTCAAGGAAATTTCGTGGCCGTCATCTTCACGAGGCGCGAAGCAACGGGCGATGACATGGCGCCACAGCTCGCCTTCCAGAGGCAGGCCCAGCAGATCGATGGCGGCCGGATTGGCCTCGCACACGATGCCGTGACCGTCGATGACGATGACGCCGCCGGGCAACAGATCGAGGAGGTTTTGCAGACGGTTGGCCAGGCGTTCTTTTTCCGCCAGTTCCTGCATGCGCTGGGCGCTGACTACGGCCAACTCGCCCTTGAGCTCGGTGACCCGGGCTTCGAGCATGCTGTAGGAGTCGGTCAACTGGCTCGACATCTGGTTGAACAGGGCGAATGCCTGCTCAAGCCCCTGGCGGCTCGCCTGCTCTACGGACGGCAGTTGCCCCGAGGACTCGGGAACAGAAGACATCTGGGAGGCTTGGGGCATTGTGCTCTCTCGCTTGGCTGACCGTCAGTTAAACGGAACGTTGCGAGGGACGTAGCAATACCCGTGCCTAAAAAAAACCGCTTATAAATGAAGCAGTTGAAAAACAGGCGTCAATCATCCGCCTGTTCATCACCTTCACGACGGCTCATGCCGTACTTGCGCATCTTCTCCACCAGCGTGGTGCGGCGAATGCGCAGGCGTTCGGCGGCGCGGGCAACGATGCCATTGGCGTCGTCCAGCGCCTGCTGGATCAAGCCCTGCTCCAGACCACCGAGGTAGTCCTTCAGGTCGAGACCTTCCGGCGGCAGCATGGCGTTGGCGGTGAAGTCCGGCGTGTGGCCGTTGATCGCCACGCGCTCTTCCAGGTCGCTGCGCAGGCTGTCGACCATTTGCTCGTCTTCGTCGTCGACGTAGCGGAATTTCTTCGGCAACTCGACCACGCCGATCACCCCGTACGGATGCATGATCGCCATGCGCTCCACCAGGTTGGCCAGCTCGCGGACGTTGCCCGGCCAGCCGTGGCGGCAAAGGGACATGATGGCGGCGGAGTTGAAGCGGATCGAACCGCGCTTCTCGTGCTCCATGCGCGAGATCAGCTCGTTCATCAGCAACGGAATGTCTTCGACGCGCTCACGCAGCGGCGCCATCTCGATCGGGAACACGTTCAGGCGATAGTAGAGGTCTTCGCGGAAGGTGCCGATCTCGATCATGCTTTCGAGATTCTTGTGGGTCGCGGCGATGATGCGCACGTCGACGCTTTGAGTCTTGTTGCTGCCCACGCGCTCGAAGGTACGTTCCTGCAGCACGCGCAGCAGCTTGACCTGCATCGGCAGCGGCATGTCGCCGATTTCGTCGAGGAACAGCGTACCGCCGTTGGCCAGCTCGAAGCGGCCGGCACGGCTGGTGATCGCGCCGGTGAAGGCGCCCTTCTCGTGACCGAACAGTTCGCTTTCCAGCAACTCGGCCGGGATCGCCCCGCAGTTGACCGGTACGAATGGCGCGTCACGACGCTTGGAATGGTAATGCAGGTTGCGCGCAACCACTTCCTTGCCGGTCCCGGACTCGCCGAGGATCAACACGCTGGCGTCGGTGTCGGCCACTTGCTGCATCATCTGACGCACGTGCTGGATCGCGCGGCTGGTGCCGACGAGGCTGCGGAACAGGTTGGGTTCGCGATGGCGGCCGCGCTCTCGGGCCTGGTCGTACATCTCGCGATAGACCTGGGCACGGTGCAGGGAGTCCAGCAGCTTGCTGTAGCTCGGCGGCATTTCGAGGGTCGAAAGTACCCGGCGGCGTTGGTCTTCGGGCAGGTCCACCGAAGAATTATCGCCCATCAGCAAAACCGGAAGGAACTCATCCCAGGTTGAGAGTGTCTTTAGCAAGCCCAAAAGCGCACCAGGAGCATTGACCGTCCCGATCAGTACGCAAATGACCTCACGACTAGACGACAAAGAGCCGACTGCCTGCTGCCAGTCATGGCTTCCGCAGGGTAAATTTTCTTCGCCAAGAAAATTTAAGATCACCGCCAGGTCGCGGCGGCGGACGCTATCGTCATCGATCAGCAGAATTTTGGTTTCACGCCACATGCAATAGCAACTTCCCTAGTCAACTCAATGCCCAAAATGAGGGGCAAGCGAGACGCTTGCAGGACACCTTGTGCCTGTAGACGCCTGAAATCTGAAAACAGCCACTAGTTAAGTCAAAAAACCGTGCACAGTCAAATTTATGGCGCACATGTCTGGATTAACTGGGGGTTAATTAACCAAACAGATGGTAAACCTTTGCCGCGTTCTGCGCTTGGGTGATCTGCGACATCTCGTCGACTATCGCCTGACGCTCACCCATGGCGACTTCAAGCAGCTGCTTGTAGACATGCAGCAACTCCTCGAGGTTGTCGCGCAATGCGACCTCGTCCACCGAAGCCTCACTCAAGACATCTTCCATGCAGGAACGGCAATCGAGATCCAGTTGACCGATGGCCTCCCAGTTGCGCTCGGCCAGTGCTCCGACCAACGCTGCCCGGGTTTCTTCGATTCGCTGCAATACAAGACTCATGGTGATCTCCTCAGAACTGCGGAGCGGGCGCAGGCGCGATCGCATCCCAGCCTTCTTTGACGGTGCTCAGCAAGCCGGCAACCTCATCAAGAATACGCGGATCGCTACTGATGTTCGCCTCGGCGAGACGCTTCATCATGTAGATGTAAAGACCGTCCAGATCAGCCAGCGTATCCGCGGAATTTTCCAGATCCAGTCCTTCACGCAGCCCGCTGACGATGCCGATGGCCTTGCTGATCGACGTGCACTTGGCAGGAATGTCCTTGCGCTCGATCGCACCTTTGGCCTGGGCGATACGGTCCAGACCGCCTTCCATCAGCATTTGCACCAGGCGATGAGGGCTCGCTTCAGAGGTCTGAGCGTGCGCACCTACTTTCTGGTATTGCCGAAGGGCTAACATCGGATTCATGTTCTACCTCATTTGCCACAATGACTCGTATGAACAGTGTATCGCCAGCGAGTCGAAAAACTTTAGACCATAAGACAAAAACCCGGCGCACGCTCGAAAGCGTAGCCGGGTTTTTGTCGTTTTTGCATGTTACTTCGCGGATTGCTGAGCGTTCAGCGAGCTGAAGAACGACGTAATGTTGCTCGCCGTCGCCTTCATCTGCCCTACCAGCAAGTCCATGGCGTTGTACTTGGCAGTCAACGTCTTGGTCAGGTTGGCCACACGGACATCCAGGGCTTTTTGCTGATCGGTAATCGTCCGGCTATTGGCATTCAGGATCGTCAGTCGCTGATCCAGCAGACCTTGAGTCTTGCCGTCGGCCGATGTCTTGAGATACGGGTCAACCGCCTTGCTCATGCGCGCCAGCAGACCGTTGGTGTCATTGGTACCACTGAACAACTGCTGTACCTGACCCGTTGCCCCCGGAGCCGCCATGGCCTTGTTGAAGGCAGTGGTGTCGAGCTTCAGGTTACCGGTAATGGAGTCGGTCATGATGCCCACTTCCGACAGATAGGCCATCGAGCCACCCGCGCCCGCGCCGGTAAACTCGGCGCGAATGCTCGCGATCAACGAACGCGGCAAGGAATCGCCAGTGAACGCCGCCTGCACGGTCAGCTTGCCGTCTTCATCCGGCGTGGCCTTGGACAGGCTGTCAACGGTGGTCTTGAGCGAATTGTAGGCATCGACGAACTGCTGAAGCGACGTCTGCAGCCCTTTGGTATTGGTATCAACGGTAACCGTGGACGGCGTCGCGCTGGCAGCGACCAGATTCAGGGTCATGCCGCTGATCGCACCGGTAACCGTATTGCTCTTGCTGGTGACTGCCAGGCCATCGATGGTCAGGGACGCATCCTTGGCGAGCGCGCCCACGGAACCGGAATCACCTGCCGCCGGCGTAGCCGACATGACCTTGGTGCCATCGATTTCCAGGCCGGCGATACCGCTGACAGAGAGATCGGAACCCGCACCGGTCTTGTTCGAACCAATCACCAGACGAGAGGCGCCAGTGGCGTCGGTCACGATGTTGGCGGAAATACCATTGCTGCCCTGGGCCTTGTTGATCGCATCACGCGTGCTCTGCAAGGTGGCATTGGCCGGGATGGTGACATTGTAATCAGTGCCATTCTGACTGATTTTCAGGGTACCACTCGGAATGGCACTGGATGCACCGCCGGCAAAGGCTGCAGAGGCGACCTTCGAACCGGTAGCCAGTTCTTTCACGACAACGCTGTAAGAGCCCGAAACCGCAGTGTTATCGGAAGTTACAGTCAGCGTTCCAGGCACGCTCGATGTCGCCGTGTAGCCGGCGAATGCGGGATTGGTCTTGCTGCCCAGAGTGGCCAATGCCGCCTGAAAGGTGGTCAGCGCGCTCTTCAGAGCACCCACACCGGAAATTTTCAGCGTGTTGGTTTTGGTCTGGTTATCGATCTGCGTCTGCTTCGGCGATTTGTCAGCGTTGACCAGCGCAGTAACGATCGCACCGATGTCCAGGCCGGAACCCAGGCCCGAACCCGGTAAAATTGGACTTGCCATGTGCATCTCCCTTGGGTTGTTGCCAGTCTTTTGACCAATACCTGCGCCTAAAGAACTTCAAACACTATTCATGCCAGCTATCAGACTTTGGCGTCGAACAACACGTGACTTGCGTTGGCGAGGCTGTCTGCCAGCTTCAGGGCTTCTGCGGAGGGGATCTGTCGTACGACCTCGCCCGTCTCGCTTGCGATCACCTTGACGATGACCTTGCCGGAATGCTCGTCGATCGAAAATTCCAGATTGCGCTTGATCGACTGAACGAACTTCTCGATCTCCTGCACCGCCAGCTTCAGCTTGGTTTCATCTGCTTCCTGGCTCTTTTTCGAGGCAGGAACAGCATCAACGGTCTGAGGCTTGGTTTCCGACGGCTTGTCGGTAACGGTATTGGCTGGTTTGGGAGCCGGATAAGACACGTTAAGCTTGACGCTCATGTCCATGCTCATCACCTCATAACGTAAAAAGCGAGAGAGCACGCAAGCGCACTCCCCCGCTAAAACTCATTCCGAAATTACTGAAGCAGCTTCAGTACAGCGGAAGGCAGTTGGTTGGCTTGAGCCAGAACAGAGGTCGAAGCCTGTTGCAGGGTTTGCTGCTTGGTCAGGTTAGCAGTCTCTGCGGCGAAGTCGGTATCTTGTACGCGACCTTGTGCAGCAGTGGTGTTCTCGGTGATGTTCTGCAAGTTCTGGATGGTGCTGGTCAGACGGTTTTGCGAAGCACCCAGGCTGGCACGAGTTGCACCGATTGCAGCGATAGCGGCGTCGATTGCAGTGATCGCGTTGTCGATGTTCTGCGAAGCGCCAGTTACGGTAGCACCGGTCAGGGACAGAGTACCGCTACCAACCGACAGGCTGACGGCGTCGAACTTGGAGCTCAGTACCAGGTCGATGTGGTTAGCCGAACCGGTGTTTGCACCCACTTGCAGGGTTACAGTACCAGCCGAACCGTCCAGCAGGTTTTTGCCGTTCAGGTTGGTCGAAGCCGAGATACGGGTGATCTCGTCGGACATCTGAGCGAATTCAGCGTTGGTAGCGGTCTGGTCAGCAGTGCCGTTGGTACCGTTACGTGCTTTAACAGCCAGTTCACGCATACGCTGCAGAATGTCGGTAGTAGCTTGCAGAGCGCCTTCAGCGGTCTGGGCAACGGAGATACCGTCGTTGGCGTTCTGGATTGCCTGGGTGTTACCGCGGATCTGGGAAGACATACGGTTGGAGATCTGCAGGCCAGCGGCGTCGTCTTTAGCGCTGTTGATTTTCAGGCCGGAAGACAGGCGCTGCATCGAAGTCGACAGAGCGTCGGAAGCGCGGTTCAGGTTTTTCTGAACGTTCAACGACGTGGTGTTGGTGTTTACTGTTAAAGCCATGACGAATTCCTCGTTGGTTGGGTACTGCGGCTTCCGGCCCTGGCAACCGCCGGGTATGGCCTAGAGAACCTTCGTAATAGTTATCGTCGGGTTTGCAGGTTGCTTGAGGGCTTTTTTGAAAAAATTTGCCATCACCCTGCCACCCCCTAGAAAACAAAGACTTAGCAGCACTTCACCTTCGAAAAAATGACGTCATAAAACCGTCCGTGGCGCAAACCGGCGGGCCAGCGCCTTCGCTCCTCTTCAGGCGGACGATTCTTCCAGCAATTGAATCAACTCGTACTCCATGAAATCGGCAAGTCCCAGCCAGTCCTGACGCTCCTGGCACTCGAGCATTTGTGCGAGCAATTGCGCCCAGACTTGCTGCGTCTGCGTGCCGGCCGACAGCAATGACTGCTGCGCGCCCTCGAACACATCGACCATGGTCAACGCCGCCTCGACATCACGTCCCAGGCGGAACAACCCGGCGCACTGATGGCATTCGTCTACCCAGCTTTGCAGTGCAGTCATTGCACAAACTCCTGATTGAACGCTGTTCCGGCAATCTGCGCACCCGCCCGGCTGCTGTTGAAAAATGCCACCTGCGGCTGACTGGCGATGTATCGCTCCAGCACGCACAGATAACCGCGAAAATTGAGCTGGGTACTGACGCGCTGGCCATACCCGTCACGCACCCAGTGCCGCGCCTGATTCACCGACGGCCCCAGGTCACCGTCATTCCAGCCGGCATGGGTCTTGTTCATCGGGAAAGCAAAATCGGCACCGAACAGCGTGATGCGTGCAGCGCCCATCTTCACCGCCAGGTCCACGGCCGGGTGAATCACACTGCCACCCACATGCAGCAGCGCCCTCGGGTGCTGTTCACGCAATGCCGCATAGACCGGACTGGCCGAGTAGCCGCCGTAACGCTTGCCCTTCCAGGCCCTCAGCACCTCGGGATCACTCATGGGCAGGTACACCAGCGGGATGCCGTCGGAGTCCTCGAAAGGCAAATGCCGGAAGCTGATGCGCTGATCGATGCTCACCACATAGTCGGGCACGATCCCGTGCTCGCGCAGCGGCCGGTAGGCGGTATCGACGCAAATGAACAACGGACGCTCGGCCCGCTCGCGGATCGCGGCCAGACGTTCGAAATGCTGTTCCAGCGTCGGCCCGGTGCCGATCACATAGATCTCCCGACCGGTGCAGGTGCCGAACAGCGCCGCCACATCATCGTCGGCAAGCAATACCGGCAAGCAGTCCTGCAGACGCTGTTGAATGAACGGTGACTGCGGATCGAACTCACGGTTGTTGAAGCTCAAGTGCACTTCGCTGACCAGTCGATCACGAATCTTCGCGTTGAAGTCATCGGCCAGCAGCATTTCGGCAGGCAATGCAAAGAATGGCGTGCAGATGTCGGGCAGGTCGCCGGCGTAGAGCAATTCAACTCGCGGCTCCTGCAGCCACTCACGCTGATCGAGCAGTTGCAGCACCAGGGCAAACAGCGCGCCATTGAGGATGTGCACATACAAGCGCTCAAGCCCGGCGCGCTCCAGCAGCACCGCGGGCAAATCCCCGAGGCCGGTGCCGTAGACATGCAGTTGCGGCTTGTCCGCCGGTAGGCTGGCGGCCTGAATCTGCGCCTCGCGGACACGATCATGCCGGCTGGTGAGCTGAATGCCGCCAATGCTCAGCGTCGAGCCCAGCCCTTGCGTCAGTTCGGCCTCAATCGCCGAACTGTCTTCGTTCAGCAATCGTGCGAACAGCGCCGGCCAGCGTCGCTCGACGACTTCAGCATTGGCCTGGAAAAACTCACTCATGGCGCCTCGCGCTCCCTTCAGGCAAAAAAATAGCGTTCAAGGTTAACCCTTGAACGCTATTTTTGTATCCGTCGTTCTTAGCGGATTCAAGGACGATAAATAATCGCCGAACCCCACGACAGACCGACACCGAAACCACTGATCGCGATGCGGTTCCAGTCGGAATCCATCACGTGTTTTTCCAGCAGAAGCGGCACACTGGACGACACGGTGTTGCCGGTCTCGACCATGTCCTTGATGAACTTCTCCGGCTCGCCTTCGAAGCGCCGCGCCACGGCGTCGACAATCGCCGCACTGCCCTGGTGGATGCAGAAGGCATCGATGTCATCGGCCTTCAGGCCGGAATCGTCGAGCAGTTCATGCAGGTGCGCCGGCACCTTGAGCAGCGCGAAGTTGAACACTTGGCGGCCGTTCATGAAAAACACACCATCGGTGACTTTCAGGTGCGGTGCGCCGGAACCGTCGGTGCCGAACTTGGCCTTGCCCAGCGCCCAGACCGGATCTTCACCCATCCAGGTGGCGGTAGCAGCATCGCCGAACAGCATGGTGGTGTTGCGATCTTCCGGGTCAACGATCTTCGAATACGGGTCGGCTGTGATCAGCAGGCCGTTCTTCAGGCCGGCGGCTTCCATGAAGCCTTTGATCGCATAGATGCCGTAGACGTAACCGGAGCAGCCCAGGGAAATATCGAACGCCGCGACATTGGTCGGCAGGCCGAGTTTGTCCTGGACGATGGCCGCGGTGTGCGGCAGGCCTTCCTCGTCACCGTTCTGGGTGACGACGATCAGCGCATCGATGGATTCACGTTTCAGTTCAGGGTTGTTGGCAAACAGCGCATTGGCCGCTTCAACGCACAGATCGGAGGTTTCCTGTTCCGCGTCTTTGCGTGGGAGGAAGGCCGAACCGATCTTGCCGAGGATGAATTCTTCATCCTTCTCGAATTTTGCACCTTGTGCGTAATTGTCCACGCCGGCTACAGGAACGTAGCTCGCAATGCTTTTTATGCCAATCATTACGGCTTCCCAATAATAAACAGCCCAATACCACCGCTCGCAAGGATTCGAGGGGCGCCGACAAACAGAAAACGGCCGCCACAACGGGCAGCCACGGGGAGCGCAAAGGGCTATCACTGGAACCGAAAACGGGCCAGGCGCCATCTCCCCGGTCATTACAATACAGTGAAGATGCGCGTTATGACTCGCAGGTCACGCTATTTTGCCGAATCGGTGACAGATCGGGTCATTCGACCAATGACCAGTCCAGCGGCGTACCGCGTTTGATCGGCTGGCGCGCACGGCGCCCGAGGACGGCTTCGGCGTGCTTGGGCGGCAAGCCGAGACCGGGACGAATGGCGCGCACATTAGCCACAGTGAAGAGTTCACCGGCCGCCATATCGGCCGTGACATACAGCGACCGGCGGTAAACCAGCGACTTTTGCTCAGCCTCGGTCACCCCGTAATGCACCTGCCCCATGGCCTGCCAGGCGCGCTCGGTCTCGACCACCAGACTGGCCAGTTCCGCCGGTTCCAGCGAGAAACTGGCGTCCACGCCACCGGCCGCACGGTCGAGGGTGAAGTGTTTTTCCACCACGGTCGCACCCAGCGCCACCGCCGCCACCGATACGCCAACACCCATCGAATGGTCTGACAGCCCAACCTCACAACCGAACAACTCACGCAGATGCGGGATCGTGCGCACGTTGCTGTTGGTCGGCGTCGCCGGGTAGGTGCTGGTGCACTTGAGCAGCACCAGATCCTTGCAGCCGGCCTCACGGGCGGCGCGCACGGTTTCGTCGAGTTCGGCGATGCTGGCCATGCCGGTGGAAATGATCAGCGGTTTGCCAGTCGCTGCGACACGGCGAATCAACGGCAGATCGGTGTTTTCGAAACTGGCGATCTTGTAGGCCGGCACATCGAGGCTTTCGAGGAAATCCACGGCGCTGTCGTCGAACGGCGTCGAAAACGCGAGCATGCCCAATTCCTTGGCCCGGGCGAAGATCGGCGCATGCCATTCCCAGGGCGTGTGGGCCTTTTCATACAGGTCATAGAGCGAGGTACCGGCCCACAGACTGTTCGGGTCCTTGATGAAGAACTCGCCTTCCGCCAGATCCAGGGTCATGGTTTCGGCGGTGTAGGTTTGCAGCTTCAAGGCATGGGCACCGGCCTTGGCCGCCGCTTCGACAATCTGCAAGGCGACGTCCAGCGACTGGTTATGGTTGCCGCTCATTTCCGCGATGATGAACGGCGGCGCATCGGCACCGATCCGGCGGTTGCCAATATTGAAACTGCTCATTGACGGAATTCCTTCAAAACCTTGGTGAACGCGCAGGCACTCTGGGTAAACCCGGCGTCACGAAAAACATTCATCGAGGGCTGATTGGCCGGCAATACCTGGGCGGTAATGGCGTTCATCTGCGGCCAGTGCCCAGCCACGAAGACTTCACCCTGCGCCAGCAGCGCCCTGCCCCAGCCGAGACCGAAACGCCCTTCGAGCAGATACAGCGAAACCTCTGCCTCGAAGCCGCGCAAATCGTAGCGCAGGACACCGACCGGGCCGTCATCCGCCTCGGCCACCAGCAGCAACCGCTGAGGATTGCGCAGACTCGCGCCTAGCCAGTTCAAATGTTGCGTCCAGTCAATCGCCCCGCTGTCCAGTGACCAGCGGCGCACCGCCTCTGCATTGCGCCCCTCGAACAGCAACTGCGCGTCATCCGGCGTCGCCAGACGCAACTTGAGCACCGCACCGGCCAGTGCCGCCGCCACCCGCAGCGCACCGCGCCCGTCGACCAGATGCCGCGAACGCTCGGACAGGCTCTGGCGCAGATAAAAATTGCCCACGACAAAGCCGATGGCATCGCGCAGTTGCTCGACGCCGACCTGCTCCCGCGCGCCCATGAACACATGCGCGCCGGCCGCCGCCATCACCTCGCCGTTGGCCTGCTGGTTGTTCGACACCGCAATGCAAATCGTCGGCAGGCCCAGGGCCGCGCGTTCCCAACTGGTGCCGCCGCCGGCACCGATAAACAGGTCGGCCTCGGTCATGCGCCGATGAAAATCGCTGACAAAACTGTGCAGCCGCCAGTGCGGCCGCGTTTCGGCCAACGCCTGCATCTCTGCCCAGGCCGGGTTGTCGGCGCCGGCGACGAAATCCACTTCCAGCTCGGAAAAATCCGCCAGCGCCAGCATTGCGTGATGAGTCTGGCGTGCCGCATCAAAGCCGCCGAAATTCACCAGCACCCGGCGCGCCACCGGTTTGATCTCGATGGCCGGGCCACTGAATTCTTCGCGCAGCATGGCGAAGCGCGGGCCGAGCAGCGTTCGGCACCCGGTCGGCAGCAATGGCTGATAGTTTTCGCTGAGGCCCGAGAGGTTCTGATTGAGCAGCAGATCCACGCTGTAGCGCCGGGTCGCCAGATCGTCGACGGCGGCGATCCGTGGCGCGAAGCGACGGGCCGCGGTCTGCCAGTGATGGTCGAGGCCGTAATGGTCGGCGATGACCCAGTCAAACCCGGGCTGCCCTTCCAGCTGCGCCGCCAGTGCATCGATATCCGCCTGCCACGGCAGCATCGATTCGATGGCCTGCTCCGGGTCTTCACCGGCGTAGCGCTCCGGCAACGCGAAGGTCTCGAAACCTTCGCTCTGCAACGCATCGAGCCGATGCCCCGGCAAACGACGACAGGCGAACGCGACATGACTGCCTTGCGTGCGCAGCACTCGCGCCAGTGTCAGGCATCGCGCGATGTGGCCGCTGCCGATGGTCGGCGAGGCGTCGGCGCGGATCAGCACTCTCATTGCAGCTCTCCACCAGCCTTGAGGGCGGCGTAAAGGTATTCGGCACGCTTCCAGTCTTCGACGGTATCGATGTCCTGCACCAGATGCCGGGGCAGGATCACCGGCAGACTGGCCGGCGAATACAGCACTTCGCCAGCCAGCCACGCCTCGCTGCGGCCCCAATAGAACTGGCCGGCATCCTGAAAGGCAGCCGGCAGATCCTGCGAACGGGTATTGCGAAACTCGGGGTACAACGCCGTCAGCGCGCCCTTCCCGTCCAGGGTCAGGGCGCGCTGCACCGGAAAGCCGAAATCAGTGACTGAAAAAGCAAAGGACTTGTCCGGATGCTGCGCCAGCAACTCCAGGCCCTGACGCAGAAACCGCGCCTGCAACAGCGGCGCCGTGGCGTACACACAGCAGGCATAATCGAAGGCCGGCAGTTGCTGCAAGGCATGCGCGATCACCGCCGCGGTGCCGGTGAAATCATCGGCCAGCTCCGCCGGACGCATGAACGGCACCTGAGCACCGTTGGCACGCGCCACGTCCGCGATCTCTGCGTCGTCGGTGCTGACCATCACCTGCTCGAACAACCCTGAATCGAGGGCCGTGCGTATCGAACGGACAATCATCGGCACACCGTCGAACGGCTTGAGATTCTTGCGCGGGATGCGCTTGCTGCCCCCACGGGCCGGGATGATTGCGACGTTGTTCAAGGACGTTTTTCCAGCAGGAACCAAGTGATGTCGTCGACCGGGAATTGCGGGTCGCGGCGATACCCGAAGCCGTAATCCAGCAGTTGCAGATCAGGATAACGGTCAAGCATTTCCCCGGCAAAATCGCGTTTGAACAGTTTTCCACTGTTGCCGCGATAGGACACTTCCACCGGCGACGGATTGTAGTACTCGGCGATCAGGATGTAGCGCGAACTCAACGCATACAACTGCGCATACGCCGTCGCCAGTAGTTCCGGCGCCAGATGGATCAGCACGCCTTTGCTCAGGGTCAGGTCGTATTGGCGCTCGCGGGGAAAGTCGAACAGCGAACCGTGCCAGATGTTCGCAATCTCCAGCGCCTGGGCCTGGGCACAGGCGCTGGCATTGATTTCGACGCCGAACAGCTCGCACCTGGGCAGTAACTGACGCAACGCCTGCAAGTTGTTGCCGGCGTTGGTGCCCAGTTCCAGCAAATTGTCGATCCGTCCGGCCCGGGTCAGCGCCTTGGCGAACAACGCCAGATTGGCCGCCACCAGTGGCTGGCCGACGTTGCGATCGACGTACTGGTTGCCGAATTCGCCTTGCCAGAATTGTTCCTGCTCGCTCAGATCACGCATTACCGTTTCCATCCACCGCCGCAGCGGCAATCATTCAGTCAACCGACGCAATTGCTCGACCACATAGTCCTGCTGCTGATCGCTCAGCAACGGAAACAGCGGCAGGCTGATCGCTTCGGCGTAATAACGCTCGGCTTCGGGGAAGTCACCTTCGGCAAAACCCAGGTCACGATAGTACGGCTGCAGATGCACCGGAATGTAGTGCAGGTTCACGCCGATGCCGGCGGCACGCAAGCCTTCGAACACCTGACGGTGACTGAGGCTGATGCGCTCGGTCTGCAAACGCACCACATAAAGATGCCAGGCCGATTCGGCCTCCGGCTGGAGGCTCGGCACAGTCACCGGCAAGTACGCCAGCAAGCGGTCGTAACGCGCGGCCAGCTCCCGTCGACGGGCAATGAATTCGTCCAGCTTGCTCAATTGCGACAGGCCCAGCGCGGCTTGCAGATCGGTGATCCGGTAATTGAACCCCAGCTCGACCTGCTGGTAGTACCACGGGCCGTGGCTGGGCTCGGTCATCTGCTGCGGATCGCGGGTCATGCCGTGGCTGCGCAGGCGTTGCAGGCGCTCGGCCATTTCCGGGCGATTGGTCAGCACCATGCCGCCTTCGCCACTGGTGATGATCTTCACCGGGTGGAAGCTGAACACGGTCATCGCGGCAAATTCACCGCAGCCCACCGGACGCCCGGCATAGCTTGCGCCGACCGCATGGGAAGCGTCTTCGATCACCATGAAGTTGTAGCGCTCGGCCAGTTCGGCAATTCGCCGCATGTCGCAGCTCTGCCCGGAGAACGCCACCGCCACCAGCACTTTGGGCAGCGTGCCGTCGCGTTCGGCAGCATCGAGTTTGCTCGCCAGAACTTCAGCGTCGAGGTTCCAGGTCAGCGGATCGATGTCCACGAAATCAACGTCGGCGCCGCAGTAACGGCCGCAATTGGCCGACGCGAGAAAGGTGTTCGGCGTGGTCCACAAGCGGTCGCCCGCGCCGAGCCCCGCCGCGAGACAGGCAATGTGCAGCGCCGCCGTGGCGTTGCACACCGCCACGGCGAAGTCGGCCTGACAACGCTCGGCCATCGCCTGCTCGAAGCGCTCGATAGTCGGGCCCTGGGTCAACCAGTCGGACTGCAACACCTCGACGACCGCGTCGATGTCCGCCTGGTCGAGGCTTTGCCGACCGTAGGGAATCATACCGAGAGCTTCGCGTGCAGCTCGGCGATCTGCCCCACCGAGAGGAAGTGCGGGTTGGTGTCGGAGCGGTACTCGAAGTCTTCGCCAACCGGTACGCCACGCTCACCGAGTTTGTCCTCGGCAAAATCCACATCGACGCTGGTGAAGCGAATCGACGGCTGGATGGTGTAGTGATCGGCAAATTCCAGGGTCATCCGCGCATCGTCCAGCGGCACCATCAGCTCGTGCAGTTTCTCGCCCGGACGGATGCCGACGTTCTTGTGCGGCAGATGCTCGGCCATGCCACGCGCGAGATCGACCACGCGAATCGACGGGATCTTCGGCACGAACACTTCGCCGCCGTGCATCCGCGCAAAGCTGTCGAGCACGAATTGCACGCCGTGATCGAGGGTGATCCAGAACCGGGTCATGCGCTCATCGGTGATCGGCAGCTCTGTCGCGCCGTCGGCGATGAGCTTGCTGAAGAACGGCACCACTGACCCGCGCGAACCAGCCACGTTGCCGTAGCGCACCACGGCAAAACGCGTCTGCTGTTCGCCGGCGATATTGTTGGCCGCGACGAACAACTTGTCCGACAGCAACTTGGTGGCACCGTACAGGTTGATCGGGCTCGCGGCCTTGTCGGTGGACAGCGCGACGACTTTCTTCACGCCGTTGTCGATGGCAGCGGCGATGATGTTTTCCGCGCCGTTGACGTTGGTGCGGATGCATTCGGTCGGGTTGTATTCCGCCGCCGGCACCTGCTTCAACGCCGCGGCATGCACCACGTAATCGATGCCACGCATGGCCTGGCGCAGACGATCGGCGTCGCGCACGTCACCGAGGAAGTAACGCATGCACGGCGCGTTGAACGTCTGCTGCATTTCGTATTGCTTGAGCTCATCCCGGGAGAACACCACCACGCGCTTGGGCTGGTATTGCTCGAGCAGGCGCGCGATAAACTTGCGCCCGAACGAGCCGGTGCCGCCGGAGATGAAAATCGACTTACCGTTGAACATGTTCTGATTCCTGTTCCCTGCCCGGCAGGCTCAAGCGAGCAACTGTGCCCAGTTGATCGAGGTATTTTCGCCCAGGGTAAAGCCTTTGCCGTTCAGCGCCAGGTTGGCGTTGTAGGCCGGATCCTGCGCAAAGGCCGTGCTCCATTTTTCACGCAAGGCCGCCAGGGCTTGCGGTGCCTGCGGCAGCTCGCCGGTGTGCAGCACCTGCACCAGTGGCGTCCACACATTGAGATAGCCGGCCTGACCCGCCTTCAGGCACAGGTCGACATCGCTGAAGCCGTCAGCGAACGTCACTTCATCGAGACCGCCCAGCGCATTGAACAGCTCTTTGCCGATCATCAGGCAGACCTTGGACACGGCCGAGTAATTCTGCTCGACGGCCAGGCGCTGCATGTAACCCTCGGCGCTGTGCTTCTCGCCGATGAACGGCGAACCGACGCCATCGTTGAGACCGAGGATCAAGCCGGCCTGAGCAACCTTGCCGTCGCGGCTCACCAGTTTGCCACCGACGATGCCCACCTCCGGCCGCAGTGCGTGGTTGAGCAGCAAGTCGATCCAGTTCGGGTTGACCACCTCACTGTCCGCCGCCAACAGCACCAGATAATCGCCTTGCGCCTGCTCGCTGGCGGCGTTGCACAGCGCTGAGTCACACAACGGCTGATCGGCACGCAGCACGCGCACCTTGGCGTGCTGCAGGGAGCCCAGCCAATCGTTGACCTCGGCGGACGTATTCGGATTGGCCGCCACCAGGACCTCAAAGCGGCTGTAGCGGGTCTTGAGCACCACGCTTTCCAGGCAGCGCTGCAACGCACGCACATCATCGATGACCGGCACAACGATCGACACCAGCGGCTGCTCGGCATGACGATAATCAATCTGCCAGGTACCCGGCAGGGTCGAGTTGACCTTGGCCTTGTAGCCACGATTACCCAGATGGCGCAGCAAGGCCTGACGCTCGTGGGCATTCTCTTCCGGGGCCACTGCCTGAGTGATCAGCAAGGGTTCGTCAAGGTGTGCCAGACCGTCCAGACCACCCTGCTCGATGATGCGCAGCAGTAAGTCCAGTTCCAGCGCCTTGTTGAAGTCGGCCTGATAGCCACCCGCATCCAGCAGGACGTCGCGACGAACCAGCCAGTGACGCGCCATCAGCGACGGCACGCTTTGCAGCAGATCAAGATTGATACCCGGGCGGAACACGTCAACCAGCGCGCCGCTCTCCTGGCGCTGGATCTCGTCGGTGGCGACTGCACGTATCTGGGCCGCGTCCATCAGTTCCAGGCTGGCGCGCAACAAGCCGCTGGCGGTGAACTGATCGCCGGCCTGTGCCAGCAGCAGCCAGTCGCAAGGCGACTGCTGGGCACTCTGATTGAGCTTGTCGACAAAGTTGCTCTGGGTCACGCGGACAAAGTGCAGGGTGTTCTGCGCGGTGGTCGCGCTCGGCGCTTCACCGGTGGTGAACACGACAATCCTGAACGCTTTGCAGTGGCCCTCAAGCAGGCTGTCGAGCGAGACCTGCAACTTGTCGATGTCGTTATCCAGGTCCAGCAGGAAAATACCGAACTGCGGGCCGCCGCCGTTGACCGCCAGGTGACGGGCAATCGCCTGCGATTGTTCGGCGGACGGCTCGCGGGCAGCCAGCCACTTGAGCAGGCGACCGGACTTCGTTTTGTCGAACATGGCCTGCTGGTCATCGTCCGCAAACGCCTCGAGGCGAGCGATCCAGTCGTTCATGGCATGCGCCGCTTCGTCCTCATCCGACGCCTGCAGTTGCGTCGACAGGCGTTTGACGACCGTCTGGTTGAACGCATTGAGGTCGTGCGCCTGCCACAACCGGTCAGTCACGCTTTCTGCCGTGTCGTTATTGCGCGCCTGCAGCAAGTGCGCCTGACGCGTCCATACGCCCTCCAGCCCTTCCAGCTGAATGCGACCGGCCGGCATGGCGTGAAGCATGAATTCGAACTGTTCCAGACGGTCGAAAAACGCCTGGTTGTAGAACGGCATTTCGACGTACTGCAGCGGCCCGAAACGACGATCCGGCACCTTCTTTTCCTGACTCCAGACCGATTCGAAAATCAGTTCCGCGGTCAGTGCACGACCGCTGCGCAGGCTCTCGGCCATCGCGTCGAAACTTTCCAGCGCAAACGCTTTGGCCTGCGTGGCGTCCAGCCCTTCGATAGCGCAAGGCAACGAGGTGAGGAACTCGGCAAAGGCCTCTCGCTCGGCGACCGATTTGCTATCGACGTAGGTCAGCGAATGGAACACATCGGTGTTGTGCTCGGAGACGCCGTAGTTGATCTCGCGGACCACATAGGGAATCGGCAGAATCCGTGCCTTGGCACTGGCCAGCAGGAAATACACGTGGCCGATTTCCTGCCATTGAAAATTGGTGCCGGCCGGCAATGCCGAATGCCAGGTTTTCATCAGGTCGGTACGCGTCACCGCATAGAACGGCGGGATGTACTGACTCATGTAATCGATAACCCGATCCTGAGCCCGCTCCGACGCGTAGTCTTCCTGAACCTTCTTGTCCCGACGGTAGTAGTTCACGCCGTTGGTCAGCGTCAGGTACATCAGGCAATAGCCGTGGCACATGCCATAGTCCTGGTTCGCGTGCAGGAAGCTCACGGACTCGGCCAGCGAATCGTGCAGGATGAAGTCGTCATCGGCTGCCAGCACCATGTACGGCGTGGTCAGTCGCTCGACACCGTAAGCCAGCTTGGCCTGCATGCCCCAGTAGGCAAACTGCGGCACGTGGTGATAATCAACGGCGGAAAAATCCCCCTCGGGCCGCTCGATCGTGGAGTCCAGCACCATGATTTTGCAGGGCAAGCTGCTGTAATACTTCACCGCCCGACGCAGGAACGCCGGACGATTGTGCGTAATCAGCACCACGGTCAACAGCTCGTTGAGCGGTAGCGTCAATTCAGAACCGAACTTGCCTTGCATAACTTCTCTCCACAACCGGCGACTCGCCGAGACAACGCTTTGGTGATGTTGCGAATTAACGAACGCGACGCAGATAGCCGTCCGGCGCCACGGTGATCAGCAGCTTGTTCTGCAGCTGCACATCGATCTCGAAATCCTTGTTCTCTTCCAGGTATTTCCACACGGCAGTCTTCGGGTTGTCGCCCGGGCCCCATGGACGATCCGGGAAGAAATCGGCCGGCATGTCTTCAACCACGGTGTCCATCACCACGCAGTAGCTGTCGACCGAAACCAGTGGCGCGTAGAGGCGCAGCTCTTCGAGCACGTGGTCGTGGGTGTGGTTGGAATCGAGCACCAGAATGACTTTCTTGCCTTCAGCCGCCGCGCGCACCTGGGCAGCGATGGCCGGGTCGATGCTCGAACCTTCGATCATCTTGATGCGTTTGCTCATCGGGTGGCTTTCGATGGCTTCGCGGTTGTGCGGACGAATGTCCAGATCGATGCCCAGCACTTCACCGTGACCTTGCAGTTCCAGCAGGGAGGCGTAGTAGATGATCGAACCACCGTGGGCGATGCCGCACTCGATGACCAGATCCGGCTTCACCTGCCAGATGATTTCCTGCATGGCCATCATGTCTTGCGGCAGCTGGATGATCGGACGGCCCATCCACGAGAAGTGGTAGCTGTACTTATGCTTGGCCGATTCGTTGAAGAAATCACGGGCCAGGCCCGTCAGTTTCTGGTCGTCACCCTGCTGGGCGATCTGCTCGCGGCATTCGGCTTCGAAGGCTTTGTTGATGCTGTTGTCGGTCATTTTCAAAATCTCAAGGGTCACTGGAACGAAGCGCTGTCGACGGCGTGATAGACGTAACGTCCACCGGTCATCCGCTTGATCTCTTCGAGGTAATTGGAATTCATCACAAACAGGTTGGCGCCCTCGGGCAAGGCGTCCATCGCCTCTTGCGGCGAGGACACCCGGGCGCCACTCAGGGGCAGGTAACGCCCCTGCTTGGCCGGGTTGATATCCACCACGCGATCCACCGCCACGCCGGCGCGTTGCAGGAACAGCGAATAGATCACGCCTTTGGACGAGGCGCCCCAGATCGCCGAACCCTGCTCGGGCGCGCCCTGGATGATCTGCACCGCGCGCTCGAGGCTGGCGGTGAAATCGTCCGGCAAGGCCAGGCGTGGCACCGGTTGTTCCGGGGTCAGGCGCAACGTGGCGAGGTCAGCGACGATGTACAGGTATTGGCCACCAAACAGGTGACCGGCCTCGTGCACGGTGCCGAACATCCGGCGCAGATCATCGAGGCGGAAGTAATTGACGTGCTCGTAGAACAGATCGAACCAGGCGCGGTGTTCGAGGATCCAGTCGAAGCACGGCACTTCGATGTAGATCTGCCCGCCACCCTGATTGGCTTCGGCGATCACCGCCAGAAAACCCAGCGGATCTTGAATGTGCTCCAGCACATGACGCAGCACGATGGCGTCCGCCTCCAGGCCCAGGCCTCGGGTGAACGGGGCCTTGATCACGTCGGCGTTCTCGCCTTCGTAGGCCGGGTCGATGCCGGTGATGCGGTAGCCCAAACCTTTGAGCAACTCGAGGAAATAGCCTTTTCCGCAGCCGACTTCGATCAGTTCCTGCCCCTTGAAGTGCCGGGCAATGATGCCTTCGACATCGCTCAAGTGCTTCTGGAACTGGCCGGAATGCGCCTGCTCGTTCTGGTAGTCGGCGTCGTAGCTGAGCTTGTCGGCGTCGAACGCCGCATTGAAGATCAGACCGCTGCGCTCATCCTGCACCAGCAACATGTCGGCGCGGGCCGAGGCCTTCGCCGATTCGGGATCGGCAAAGGTGCGGTTCTGCAGCACCGGCAGGTCGGTGACCCGATACAACTCGTGCCTCATTGCGGCTCTCCCAATAACTGTTGCAAGCGCTCGGTCACCGCCCAGAACGCCAGCGGCTCGTGGGTCGGATACGGATAGTGGCCGAGGTTCAGGCCAATGGTCGCGCCGCGCTCTTGCACGCGCTGTTCGACCAGCGCCCGCACCGAAACCGGCTGGCCGCTGGCGCAGTTGATCGTGCCGTCGAAATCGCGCTTGTGCAGGATCGCGGCGAGATGAGCGGCAGCGGTTTCAATCGGCAGAAAATCGCGCAGCTGCTCACCCGCCGACATGTTGAACGTCGCATCGCCGGCATCGATCGCCCGGTCCAGCGCGGCCAACAGACTGTTGGGGTTCTGCCCGGCGCCGTGCAGGTAGAACAGCCGTGCCCATTGCAGGGTGAACGGATGCTCCTGCTGCAGATGTTGCAAAAACAGGTGCAGCGTGTGTTTGGCCAGACCGTAAGGATTGGCCGGCTGCGCGTCGTTCTGTTCGCTCAACGGGCCGCTCTGCATGCCGTACTCGAAACAGGTGCCGGTCACCAGCACCAGCTTCACGCCCGCCTCTACCGCGCCTTTGATGAAGCGATAGTCGGCCATCAGGTTGTGCTCGAAATGGAACAACGCCCGATAGTTCGGCAACCCCGGCCAGGCCAGGTGCGCGAGTGCATCGACACCCTCGGTCAGCGCGCCGATATCCAGATCCGCCGCGTGAATATCCGCGCTCACGAACTCGACGTCCTTGATCCAAGGCATGTCCGCGGCTTTCTGCGCGTCGCGCGCAACCGCCCGCACCGTGCAGCCACGGGCCAGCAACGCTGCGACCAGATGGCGACCGACGAAGCCGGTAGCGCCAGTGACCAAAACCTTCACAGCACGCTCAACTCAGGCACGGCGATCACGAAGCGACCGTCCCACTGACGCACCTGGGCCAGTTGCTGACTGACTTCGTGCAGCAGGTTCCACGGCAGCACCAGCACGTAATCCGGCTTCTCGATATCGATCTGCGCCGGCGCGACAATCGGGATGCGGCTGCCCGGCAGAAACTTGCCCTGCTTGTGCGGGTTGGCATCGGCGACCCAGGCCAGCAGATCCGGTTTGACCCCGGCGTAGTTGAGCAAGGTGTTGCCCTTGGCAGCAGCGCCGTAACCGACCACACGCTTGCCGTCGGCCTTGGCCTGCAACAGAAAACGCAGCAGATCATGCTTGATGCGTTCGGCGGCAGGCGCCAGCGTCGCGTAGTACTCGGCGGTTTTCACCCCGGCGTCGAGCTCGGCCTGCAACTGCTGTTGCACGGCCGGCTGCACGGCGCGGCGTTCGCCGTCCTTGCGCTGGACGAACACCCGCAGCGATCCGCCATGGGTGGTCAGCTGGCTGACGTCGAACACTTCCAGACCGTTGCGTTCACACAGCGTCTGCACGGCAGTCAGGGACAGGTAGGAATAGTGTTCGTGATAAAGCGTGTCGAACTGCGCGCCGGCCATCAGCGTCAGCAGTTGCGGGAATTCGAAGGTGGCGACGCCGGTCGGCTTGAGCAGCGTGGCGAAACCGCCGAGGAAATCATTGATGTCCGGCACGTGAGCGAGCACGTTGTTGGCAGCCATCAGGTCGGCGGCCCAGCCTTCGCTTTTCAGCTGTGCGGCGGTGTCGCGACCGAAGAACAGTTCACGGATCTCCAGGCCTTTTTCCCG
Source organism: Pseudomonas sp. CH235 (assembly GCF_004368175.1). Taxonomy (NCBI): domain Bacteria; kingdom Pseudomonadati; phylum Pseudomonadota; class Gammaproteobacteria; order Pseudomonadales; family Pseudomonadaceae; genus Pseudomonas; species Pseudomonas sp. CH235. Next base: position 62,389 of record NZ_RRZJ01000013.1, on the reverse strand, counting down.
TGCCGCCTGCGCGGTGCTACGGGTCGGCTCGACGCCCAGGCACTGAATGCCGCGACCGGCCACGTACTGCAGCAGGTAACCGTCGTTGGCAGCGACCTCCACCACGCGGCTGTCGGCGGTCAGGCCGAAGCGCTCGACCATCTCGGCCACGTAACGCTCGGCATGCGCCAGCCAGGTGCTGGAGAACGAACTGAAGTAGGCGTACTCGGCATCGAACAGGCTGTCGGCGGAGGTGTAATCCTCGGTCTGGACCAGCCAGCATTGCTGGCACACGGCGACCTTCAGCGGCACCCATTGTTCGGCCTGCTCCAGCCGATCGGCATGCACATAGGCGTTGGACGGTGGCGAGGTGCCGAGGTCGATCAGCGGCAGGCTCAGCGGTGCGGCGCACCCACGGCAGTTCATAGACGCACTCCAGCAAAGTGTTGATCGAGCGCGGGATGGCTGGAATCACGCGCTGACAAATTATTGACAGGCAACGGCCAGGCAATCGCCAGCCGTGGATCGTTCACCGACAGGCCGCCCTCGTGCTCCGGCGCGTAATCGGCGCTGTGCAGGTAAAGCAGTTCGGCGTCTTCGGTGAGGGTCTGGAAACCGTGAGCGAAACCGGCCGGAATCAGCAGGCTGCGTCCGTCACCGGCCTTCAGGTGCTCGGCGTGCCAGTGCAGGAAGGTTTCCGAGTCCGGGCGCAGGTCCACCGCCACGTCCCACACTTCACCGCGCAGGCAGGTGATCAGCTTGGCTTCCGGCGCATTGGCGTTCTGGTAATGCAGACCGCGCACGCTGCCCTTCTCGCGTGTGCAGGAATGGTTGATCTGGCGGATGTGAAATTCACTGCCGAACGCCTTCAGACTGCCTTCGCAGAACAGTCGGGCGAAGTGCCCGCGCTGATCTTCGAAGCGTTTGTGCTGGACGCTGAACAACCCGGCCAGCGGCAACGGTTTCAAGGAAAACTCGCTCACAGCGCGCCCCGGTAAAGATTCAGTTGGCCGAGGGTCACGGTGCGCATGTCGTCGCCGTTCTGCCACGCCAGATGCCAGTCGAGGGTCTGGGTCAGGCATTGCTGCAACGTCCAGCGCGGTTGCCAGCCCAGCACCTGACGGGCGCGGCTGCTGTCCAGGCGCAGCAGACCGGCTTCGTGCAGGTCACTCTTTTCGAGGCGCAGGCCACGGGCCTGAGGCCAGCGGTTGGCGAGCAGTTCGACCACTTCGCCGACGCTGCACATGTCCGCCTCACCCGGGCCGAAGTTCCACGCGCCAGCATATTCCGGGCCGTCTTCATAGAGGCCGGCGGCCAATTGCAGGTAGCCGGCCAGCGGCTCCAGCGCGTGCTGCCACGGGCGCACGGCTTGCGGGTAACGCAAGGTCACCGGCTCGTCTGCCGTCCACGCCTTGAGCACGTCGGGAATCAACCGTTCAGGGGCGAAGTCGCCGCCGCCCAACACATTGCCGGCCCGCGCGGTGGCCAGGGCCAGACCGTGCTCGGCGTACTTCTCGGCCGGGAAGAACGATGCCGCATAAGACTGCGCCAGCAACTCGCAGCACGCCTTGCTGCTGCTGTAAGGGTCATGGCCACCGAGGGCTTCGTCCTCGCGGTACGGCCACAGCCATTCCTTGTTGGCGTAGACCTTGTCGGTGGTCACCAGCACGCAGGCCCGCACGCAACCGACCTGGCGAATCGCTTCGAGCAGGTTGAGGGTGCCCATGACGTTGCTCGAATAAGTGCCGAGCGGATCACGATAACCCTCACGCACCAGCGGCTGGGCCGCCAGATGCAGGACGATCTCCGGCTCGCTGTCGGCGATGATCTCGAGCAAGGCGCCGAGGTCACGCAGATCGCCGCGCTGATCGTTGATGCCTTCGCTCACGCGCGCCAGTTCGAACAGGCTCGGCTCGGTCGACGGGTCGAGGGAAAAACCGCTGACTTGCGCACCGAGGCTTTGCAGCCACAGGGTCAGCCAGCTGCCCTTGAAACCGGTGTGCCCGGTGACCAGAACCCGCTTGCCGCGCCAGAACTCAGGACTCAGGCCCATTGCTTCCATGGGGCCTCCCCGCTCTGCCACAGTGCTTCGAGATGGTTCTTGTCGCGCAGGGTGTCCATCGGATGCCAGAAGCCTTCGTGCTCGAAGGCTTTCAGTTGTTCGTCCTGGGCCAGGCGAGCCAATGGCTCCGCTTCCCAGGTGGTTTCGTCGCCAGCGATATACGACAGCACTTTTGGCGACAGCACGAAGAAGCCGCCATTGATCCAGCCGCCGTCGCCGCGCGGTTTTTCGGTGAAGCCGAGGACCTGATCGCCATGGCGCTCGAGGGCGCCGTAGCGGCCCGGCGGCTGCACGGCGGTGACGGTCGCCAGACGGCCGTGGCCCTTGTGGTAGTCGACCAGCTGCGCAATGTTGATGTCGGAGACGCCGTCGCCGTAGGTGAAGCAGAACGCCTCTTCATCCTTGAGGTAACGGCCGGCACGCAGCAGACGGCCACCGGTCATGGTTTCCTCGCCGGTGTCGATCAGGGTGACGCTCCACGGCTCGCTGTAGTTCTGGTGAACGTCCATGCGGTTGTTGCGCATGTCGAACGTGACGTCGGAGGTGTGCAGGAAGTAGTTGGCGAAGAAGTCCTTGATCGCGTAGCCCTTGTAGCCGAGGCAGATCACGAAGTCGTGGATTCCGTGGGCGGAATACTGCTTCATGATGTGCCAGAGAATTGGCTTGCCGCCGATCTCGATCATTGGCTTGGGCTTGAGGTGCGACTCTTCACTGATGCGCGTGCCGAGGCCACCCGCCAAAATAACTGCCTTCATCGTCTCCCCTCTTCTACGTCACAGGGCTTGGCCTCGCTGTTGCAGGCCTTTGCGGCTGAACCTTTGCCAGTCCGGGCGCAGGTGAATGACCGCGAGCGCTCGTTTTATGGCGATTTGAGGGGGACTTGCAGGAAACGCGCCAGCTCCGCCAGCCCTGCGTCGGCGGGACATCCGGACATGAAAAAGGGATGAGTCCGTTGCCGGAATCATCCCTTCATCAAGCTACTTCAATCAATCGGGCGGATCAGCCAAACATCGCGAACCCATCGATCATGGCCGGCAGGTCATAGACCTGGCCGTCAGCGGTCTGCAGATGCTCGATGTTGTTGTACCCACCCACATACCAGTCCACCAGCTTCACGCCATTGGCCGGCACACCGCTGCTCCCGTCATTGGCACCGTGCAGGTAGGCATCGTCGCCGACACGCGTGACGTTCAACTGACTGAGGTTGGCAATGGTGTTCATGATCAGGGTGTCGTTGTAGCTGTTGGCCATATCCTGAATGGATACCAGGCCGGGGGCATTCACCACATAGGTGTCATCGCCATCGCCACCAATCAGCGTATCGTTCTGCGGCGCCTCGCCATCCAGACCAGATGCCAGGCCACCATAAAGAATGTCCGCCCCCCCGCCACCCTGAATGAAATCGTCGCCAGCTCCGCCTTCCAGAATGTTGTCGCCCCAATCACCTTGCAGCACGTCATTGAAATGGCTGCCACGCAGGTTTTCGATGTCGATGTACGTGTCGTAGAGGGCGATACCGCTCTGCGGGCCCCAGCCGAGGGAGACGCTCAAACCCTCAGTGCTGTCTTCGTAGCTGACGGTGTCGACACCGGCTCCGCCTTCGAAGCGATCGGCACCCGCGCCACCGTACAGGACGTCATTGCCGGCGCCCGACACGATGACGTTGTCCCCGTCATTACCGTAGCCCGTGAAGTCTGCGGTGCCGGTATACGTCATTTTTTCAATGAACGGATCCATGTGCATCGACGACAGGCTGGTGTACACGTGGTCGGTACCACCAAAGAGGTCCGTCTCGACGATGCTCACACCGGCGCTGTTGATGATGTACACATCGTCGCCTCTTCCGCCTTCCAGCGTCACGCCCGCGACGTTGGCGGTGAATCGGTCATCGAACGAAGTACCGATGACTTTCTCGACGTTCAGCAACGTGACATCCGCACCTGCTTGCTGACCAATGCCGATACTGACGCCATCAAAGGAGTGGCGGTAGCTCACGGTATCGTAGCCATCGGCGCCATCCACGATCATGGCGTTATCGAGCAGATACACCACGTCATCGAAATTCGATCCCTGAATCGCCTCGATGCCGGTGAAGGTGTCGCCAGCAGCGATGGTCAATGCATCGTAGTTCTCGAAATCCTGGACTCTCACACCCTCGAGGCTGTCGGAATAGCTGACAGTATCGAAGCCTTCGCCACCCACGAAGTGATCAGCGCCGGCGCCACCCCACAGCCAGTCGTTACCTGCGCCGCCGATGATCTCGTTGTCACTGGCATTGCCGTAACCCTTGAAATCGCCGGTACCGGTGAAAGTGAGCTTCTCGATGAACGGGTCCATCTTGACGGTGTTCAGGCTGGTGCGCAGTTCGTCGTAGCCACCGTTGTTTTCTTCAATCAGGGTCACGCCTTCAGCGGTGACGTTGTACACGTCATCACCCACACTGCCGTCCAGCGTCACGCCACCCACGGAAGCGGTAAAGGTGTCGTTGTAGAAACTGCCGACCACCTTCTCCACCGACACCAGCGTGTCGACCTTGCCATCGGCCCCTGTGACCGCAACAGCGCCAGTGCGAACCTCGACACCAACTCCCGAACTCATGCCGTAATAGGTCGCCGTATCAAACCCTTCACCGCCGTCCAGCACGTCCGATCCCCCGCTGGCCAACAGTTGATCATCCGACTCCATTCCATAGAGTTCGTCATTGTCCTGGGTGCCAATCAGGACATCCGCTTCACTCGTTCCATTTACGACTGCCATTTGCTTCTTCCTTGCCTTGTTATGAATCTGTCCCTGCGTGCGTGGCGATCACACCCCGCCACAGCACACTGATAAATCGCGGAATACGTTGATATCGACAGGGAAAAACCAAAGCTTTAATCCGCGCACACATTCGTCGGCATTTAATGTAAATACGCATTTCACGGCCGAAAAAAAAGCGACCTTCAGGTCGCCTTTTTTCGGTTGTCGAGCGCGGCTCAGTCCGCCAGCCAGCCATATTCCCAATACCGCAGGTTATCGCCGCGCAGCACGTAGTCACGCAGGACGACCTCGCGCAACTCGTCACCCATTCGGTAGCTGGCATCCGGGTCGGCCAGGTGCATGCGGATCGCCTGCAGCCACTCGTCCGTGCTGTTGGTCTTGATCCGGGTGCACGGCAGATAACCGCGATACGCTTCGGTGTCCGTGCAGATCACCGGATAACCGCAGGCACCGTATTCCAACAGCCGCAGGTTGCTCTTGCAGTCGTTGAATACGTGGAATTCCAGCGGCGCCAGGGCCAGGTCAAGGTTCAGGCTGGCCAGTTTCGCCGGATAGATTTCCAGATCGATCACACCGTGGAATTCATGCATGTACGGAAGCAGATCGTCCGGGCACATGCCGAAGAATACCCAGTCGACTTCGTCGGCCAGCTCGCGCACCACATCGGCGATGACGGCCAGATCGCCGTGGTGACTGGTGCCGCCACCCCAACCGACCCGCGGTTTTTTCGAGGTACGGCGCTGACTGCGCAAGTGACTCCACAAGTCCTTGGACAGCATGTTCGGTACGACACGAATGTCGTGATGCATGTCCGACAGCGCGTTAGCCAATGGCTGGGTCGACACGACCACTCGATCACACAGACCAATGGCGCGTCGCACCATACGCTCCATGTCCTGCTTGCTCGGCATGTTGCGGATATGCGCATTGCGATGGGGAACGTCGATGACATAGTCATCGAGCTCGAAGATGCGCCGCGCATTGAAATACTTTTTCAGCGGAGGGATTTCATCGATGGCGTGTTCCGAATAGCGCCCTTGCAACACGATCACATCGGGCGACTGACGCTCGATATCGATGATCGACGGCAAGCCGTAGCAAATGCGCCCCTCGACCCGGTTGGCCGCCTGCAGCTCAATCATCGGCTGACTCATGCGGTAGTGCCCGATGGCAGAGGCGTTGATCGGCACCACCAGCACATTCGGCAACTGCGCCCTGGAAAAGGCACTCCACCCAGTACGCAAGCCAGGTTCCAGACTGAAGTTGGTGGCACCCACACCCTGCAGCGTCAGATTGGTGTTGTAGGCCGGGTCGCGTGCAATGGTCGGCAACCAGCGCTGGTAGAACGTGTCCCTTTCCTCGGCGAGCAGCGCTTCGTCTTCCGCCGTCGCCGCAGCGCTTGGGCGCGCGCCCACCGCCAGCACGGCATGGGGACTCATCACCACCAGGTAGCCTTCGCGGCCAACCCGCAAGCACAGATCCACGACATTCAGCGACTGCTTCAGGTCCTGCTCGTCGAGCCCGCCCGCAGCGTCGAAAACCGACTTGCGAATCATCAGGCAATCGCCGCCGACAGCACTCAGGTTATGGACCGCCTGCAGGCGGAACATGTACCCGTCCGACTGCATGGGCTGGCCATAGAACGGCAGCCCGACCGGCCCGTTCAAACCGAGAATCAGGCCAGCATGCAGCACCCCGCCGTCGGGATTGAACAGCTTGGCACCGACCACCCCGACTTCCGGGCGCTGCGCATGGTTGAGCAGTTCATCGAGCCAGTCGGCCTGGGTAATCACCGCAAAGGCGTTGAGCAGCAACACATACTCGCCACGCGCCTGGCTGATCACAAAGTTGTGCACAGCGGCGGCATTGCCCTGTTGCGGATAGCTCAGCACGCGGATCCGGTCGCTGCCCAGTTGCGCCATGCCGTCCAGCCATACCCTCGCTTCAGCGCTTTCGCTGCCGTTGTCGACCAACAGCAATTCGTACTCGGTATAAGCGGTCTTTTCCAGCAGCGTTTCCACACAGCGCTGCACGGCAGCAGTCTGGTCCTGAGTGACAATGACCACCGACACCAGCGGGCGTCGGGCGTGGTGATAATCCACGCGATTCAGCAGCTCGCTGCCACCACGACGGATTTCATGGACAATCCCCAGCCGTTGCAGATGCGCTTCGAGAATTCGTGGACTTTGCGCCACGACCCCCGGTTCGGTGAGCCATTGGGAAAGATCGAATTTGGACTCCAGCAGCACTTCAGCAATGTGTCCCACAACGTTCAGGCCGTCGCTCTCGACCATCCGCCACAGCACATCATGGGGGGCCAGCTCGGCAAACGCCGGTGCAAAGCCGCCGAGCGCCAGAAAGCGCTCGCGCTTGAACGCCAGGGCGCGCCCGACGTAGGGATAACTGCGCATGAGATCCAGATTGAAGTCCGGCTTGAACGCAGGCTCCGCCGATTCGCCGGTGCGCAGGCTACCCTCGTCGCTGTAAAGACAGGTCAGGGTCTGGCTGTGCGCGATCCGGTCGGCCATGACCAACAACGCCGGCGCAACGAGGCAATCACCTGGCTGCAATAGATAGAACCAGTCGGCGCCTTCGAGCTGCGGCAGCAGTGTGTTGATCTGTTCCAGTCCGTCATCCTGCAACGGCATGTGAAACACGCGCCCGTCGAGGGTCGCCTCGTGACACGAAACGGACAGCACCAGGATCAGTTCCGGCGGGTAATCCTGGGCAGCGAGCGCCTCCAGTGTGCGCTCCAGACCATCGCGACTGCCCTGCCGGTCAATGATGATCGGCACAATCCGCGGCTGCTGCGGCCAGCTGGCAAGCGTTTCCGGCAACCAGTGGCGCTGCTGTTCGGTGAGCACCCGGCATGCCAGCCACTGCGCGTAGAGTTCGCCGAAGCTGAAGCTGTTGACGCCTACGCCCCACTCCTGACGGCTCTGTTTGGAGCCAAGGGTTCGGCTCAGGGGCAGCTCTTGCCACACCCGGGGCGACTCTTCGACACGGGTCAGCGGCACATAGCGCACCCACCCCGGCGCAGGCGCCGACTCACCACTGCGCGCCTTGAGCATTTGCGAAATCCATTCGCGCTCGACTTCTGCCGCATCCTTCATCGGTTGTTGCGCACTCAAACGCTCCGGGTAAAGACGTTCGGCGCTGAGTACGTTATTGGAAACCGCCAGATTGCCACGCCGCAGCAGACAGACATACAGGGCAAAATCCAGCGTCGCGACGAAGCAGGCACCCTCCTCGGTCAACGCCGGCAAAAGCTCGACAACGTCGGCGCGGCGCATCAGCGCACTGCTGAATCCACCGAGAACGTTGACCGGGAATTTTTCAAAGATGCCCAGGACATCGTCGCCCTTGAGCAGTGCACTGACTGGCGACAACGGGGTGTTTTCAATACGCGCCGGCAGAATGATGTCGTTGGCATCCCAGAGCAGCCGCTGAGCCACCACCAGGCTGACTTCGGCATGCCGCATTTCGTGGACCTGCTGCTCGATGCAAGCCGAATAGAGCAGATCGTCATCGCACAGGAACTTGATGAATTCGCCCTGTGCCTGCTCAAGACAGACCTTGAGGTTGTCGACCAGCCCCAGCGTCCGTGGATTGCGCACGTAGCGTACGGCCACGCCTGTCTGCTCGCTCACTGACGCTGTGATGTCCTGGATCTCGTTGCCGCGATTGTCATCGCACACAATGATTTCGAGATTGCCGTAATTCTGGCTCACGGCACTGTTCAAGGCCCGTTCGAAAAAACGCGGATTGAAGGCAGGGATGACGAGGCTGACAAGGGGGAGTGAATTCACGGCGGACTCGCAAGCGGCGGGAACCCGCCCGGAACAGCGAGCCCTTTGAAACCGCAAAAAAAGACGATTGATACAGAGCGGTCAGAGCAAGCGGGCGCTTGCGCGCCCGCTCAGGCTTCAGATCTTGTTGAACAGACCCAACTGAGAGATTTTGCTGAACGCCAGTTGCGAGGCCTGCAGCATGGTCTGCTGCAAGGTCAGGCGGGTCATCACTTCGGCCGGATCCGAATCACGGATCGTGCCCTGAGTGGTGGAGTTTGCCAGCTGCAGGCTCTCGTTAGTGGTGTTCTGGTCATCCAGCGACAACCCACGGGCACCGATGGACGTCACCGCGCTGCCGATCTGATTGGCGGCGCTATCGATGTTGCCGAGACCGGCTTCCATGGCACCCTGGAATTTCTGCTTGGCCACCGGATCACCGTCGATCGGGGTGTTCAGCGCCGTGACCATCTGGCCCAGGGTGTCGAGCACGTTCTGGGTCTGGTGGTTGTTGGACTGGATCGAGAACTGGTCACCGGCCGCCGGCGTACCACCGAGGGCGAAAGTCACGCCCGCTGCCGTGGCGTTGCCGCCGGCCACGGTACCCGACGAGATCGGCTTGCTGTCGGCAGTGACAGGCGCCGCGTACAGGTCGAACGCGGTGGCGCTGGTGAACTTCAGGACTGCGCCGCCACCCGACGGGAAAGCCGCGTCGTAGGCTGCCTGGTTGGTCACGCTGGAACCGGTGATGACCGCGGTCGACGGGTTGCCCGGGCTGCGCGAAGCGGTGAACGAGTCCGGCGAAGCCGACAGCTGGAAGCTATGACCGGCAATGACCGCGTCCGGGTTGGTATCGCCAGCCTTGAGGTTGATGTTCAACTTCATGTCGACGCCACGGAAGCTGACCGTCTGGTTGGCGCCGTTGCTGTTGCTGATCAGACCGTTCTGGCTGGCCTCGGAAGTCACGTCGTTGCCCAGGGCATCGGTGATCTTGAGCTGAGTGCTGCTGATGAAGTCCACGGTGTAAGGCTGACCGGCCGTAAACTTGGCGTTGTAGGTGGCGGCGGTGCCGACCGTACCGTTGGTCAGCACCACGCGACCGTCATCGACGGCCGGAGCCGTCATTGTGGTCTGGGTGCGGCTGGTGTTGATGGTCTGCTGGAACGCATCCCAACCGGTGGTGTTGGTGGCTACCGACAGGCCGTCACCAATGCCCAGGTTGATCTGGGTCTGGTCACCGTTGTAGGTGTAGGTGCCATCGGCGTTCTGCGAGTACGGCGCGGTATCGGTCTTCGAGCCGGAGAACAGGTAATTGCCGTTGGCATCCTTGGAGTTCATCAGGCCCAGCACTTGTTGCTGGATCTGGCTCAGTTCGGCGGCGTAAGCCTGGCGGTCCTTATCGGTGGCGATGCCGTTGTTGGCGGCCAGACCGATTTCCTTCGCGCGCTGCAAAGCAGTGGTGATGGAGTTCAGTGTGGATTCCTGAACGGTCAGCGCGCTCTTGGTGGTGTCGATGTTGCCTTTGTACTGATCAAGCATCGCGGCCTGCTGACCGAGCTTGAGCAAGCGACCGGCGCCGATCGGATCGTCGGCGGCGGTGTTGATGCGCTGCAGGCTGCTGGCTTCGTTCGCGGTCGCGACAGCCTTGCTGTAGTTGCGCTGATATTGAGCAGCTTGCGTCGCGTAATACTGAGCGGTGGAAATGCGCATGAATTACGACTCCTTAAAGACTGTTGATCAGCGTGGCGAAGGTTTCCTGCGCAGCTTTGATGATCTGCGAAGACGCTGTGTAGTACTGCTGATACTTGACCAGGTTGCCGGTCTCTTCGTCCAGGTTGACCTGAGACAGCGAATCACGCGCGCCCTGCGCCTGATCCAGAATGGCGGTGGTGGCCTCGATGTCGGACTTGCCTTGAGCGGCCTTGGTACCGACGTTGGTCACCAGCTTGTTGTAGGCGTCGGTCAGGCTGATGCCCTTGCTGCCCGAGCCGGTGTCCACGGTCTGCTTGGTCTGCAGACCAACCAGTGCCTGGGCGTTGCGGTTGTCCGAAGACGCCGCGCCGGTCAGGCTCATGGTGAAGGTTTCGCCGGCTTTCGGCGTCGCGCCCACGGTGGTCTGCACGGTGAAGGTTTTCTGCACGTTCGGCGTGACGCTGGTATCCATCACCGGTGCGCCGGTGGAGTCGACCATGCCGATCTTCAGGTTCAGGGTGTTGGCCTGCCCCGGCACGATGGTCCCGGTGCCGATGGTGTTGCCCTTGGCGTCGACCATGTTGTACGACTGGCTGCCGCTGGCGACCGCACCGAACACCAGTTTGACCGGGGTCGAATACTTGAGCGCGTTCTGCAACTCGGCCTGGGAGGTCGGGTTGTAGATATCGATGGTGTCGGTCAGCGTCGGCTGAGTGTAGGTGCCGGAATTATTGGTGCTGGCCACGCCGGTCAACGGTGCCGCCGCCGCAATTTTCTTCGGGTCGGTGAGCACGGTCTGGATGCTCGAGGCCGCGCCACGGGTCGGGGTCACCTTGAAGGTGTCACCGGCGCTCAGGGCACCGCCATTGAGGGCCAGGGTGAAGCCGTCGATGACCGGAGGCGGCGTGGTCGTGGTGCTGAACGAACCCATGTCGGTGCCGTCCGAGCGCTTGACCGTGTAGTTGGTCGCGCTGGTGAAAGTGACCTGGTAATCGTTGGTGGTCAGCTTGCCGGTGTCCTTGATGGTCACGTCAAGGTTGCCCGAACCCGCGCTGTTGCCCGCCTGGGCAATGCTGCGCTGACTGATCAGCGCGGCACTGTTGATGTTGTTGAAAATCGCTGCGCCGAAGTCACCGTTCTTGTCGATGCCCTGGGCTTGCTGACGGTTGACCTGGTCAGCGATCACCAGCGCTACACGGCCCAGCTCGTTGAGCGACGGGTCGAGCACTTCCTTGCGATAGCTCAGCAGACCGCCGATTTCGCCACCGCTGATCACCGAAGTGATGTCGATGGTGCTCGAACCGCGATCCATCTGGATGCCCATGCGCGACGGGTCATCCTTGCTCGGCACAGTGCTCAGGGTGTTGGTGGTGTTACCGACAACCAGCGGCTGACCGCTGCCGACGTAGACGTCGAAGCTGGTGCCGCGCTCGACGACCTGCGCGCCGACCAGCTGGGAGAGCTGGCGCACGGCTTCGTTACGGGTGTCGAGCAGATCGTTCGGCTGGCCGCCGCTGGTGGAAATCTCGCCGATCTTCTGGTTGAGATTGGCAATCGAGGTGGCCAGTTTGTTGACCTGGGCCGCCATGTCGCCAAGGTTGCCGTTGAGCGTGGTGTTCTGGTCGTTGAGCTGCTTGGCCAGTGCGTTGAAGCGGCTGGTCAGGGCTTGCGCGCCGGTCAGCACCGACTGACGGGAAGTGTCGTCGGTGGCAGAGGTCGATACGCCTTGCATCGAGGTGAAGAACTTCTGCAACACGCCGGTCAGGCCGGTGTTGGTGTCGGACAGCGAACCGTCCAGCGCTGTCGCCTGCGCGCCATAGGCGGCCGCTTCGCTGCTCAGCGAGGTGGCGGTGTGCAGCTGCGATTCGAGGTAGGAGTTGTACACCCGACGCACGTCGGCGAGGGTCGTACCGGTACCGATGAACACGTTACCGTACTGAATCGAGGACTTGGTGCCCTGCACGGTTTGCTGGCGTGAATAACCGGCGGTGTCGACGTTGGCAATGTTGTTACCTGTCACAGCCAGAGAGGAAGAACTCGCGTTCAACCCCGACATCCCGATATTGAGCAAACTCATGATTCAAACCTTACCTTGTGTTTATAAGGGCGTTGTTGGAACGCCGGCCGCAGCGTAGTTCTGATTGACCGTCATCTGCCTGGCAATCTGCGAAATCTTCGTCGCGTAGTTCGGGTCGGTCGCGTAACCGGCCTTCTGCAATTCGCGTACAAACTGTTCTGGGTTATCGGCCGACTTCAGCACATCTTGATAGCGATTATTGCTCTGCAGCAAAGTCACCAGATCGTGGAAGCTGTCTTTGTACGAGGCGTAGGAACGGAACTCGGCCGTCTCCTTGACCATCTGCCCGTTGCGGAACTCGCTGGTGATCGCCCGGGCCGAATCGCCCTTCCAGTTGCTGCTCGCCTTGATACCGAACAGGTTGTGACTGCTGCTGCCGTCCTGGGCGCGCATGACCGATTTGCCCCAGCCGGTTTCCAGTGCAGCCTGAGCCACCAGATAACGCGGATCGACGCCAATGCGGGCGGCGGCTTCCTGGGCCATCGGCAGCATGGTGTTGACGAACTGGTCGGCATTGCTGAACGCGCGCTTGGCGGGTGCCAGCGGGATCTGCGCCATGGCTCGGCCGTAAATCTGCATCTGCCCGCCGGAAGCCTTGTCTGCCTCGGCACGGTCCAGCCAGTCGCCGTTGTACAGCGGGCCGGAACCGGTGACAGCGGCGGTCGTGGCGCGTTGCGGCAGTTGAGTGGCCGCTGCCGGCGTGGCCGACGGCACCAGACCGGCGAGCAAGCGATCCGCCAGTTTCGGCGGCAACGCCAGACGACGCTGGTTGATCATTTCCATGTCATTGCGATGGGTCAGTTCGGTGTTCGGCGCATGCACCGAACGCGACGCCCACAGTGGACGCTCGCCGTTGAGTCGCGACAACGGGCCATTGGTGGCCACGGTGCCGGCGGCAATCGGCGTGGCTACGGCAGCGGCCTTGGCTTTGGCTTCTTCCTGCTTGGCGGCGGATGCGGCCGCAGCCTCGCCCGGCGCCATCGGTTTGTTCTTCGACATCTGCTTGATCAGCACGTCGGCCAGACCGATACCACCGCCCTCGCGGGACATGGAAACCGCCAGTTGCTGGTCGTACATTTCCTGATACTGCTTGGCGGCCGGCGTGTTGAGCGGGTTGTCCTGGCCCAGCGCTTCGGTGGCCGAACGCATCGACTTGAGCATTTCACCGAGGAACAGCGATTCGAATTCCTGCGCAACCTTGCGCATGTTGCCGTCGCTGTTCTTGTCGCCGACCTTCAGCTGGTTCAGACGATTGAGGTCGGAGTACGAACCCGAATCGCTGCTGCTGACCAGACCGCTTTTGCGCATATCCATGGTCGCCGTCCTCAGATCACGATCAGGTCGGCTTGCAACGCGCCGGCCTGCTTCAGTGCTTCGAGGATGGCCATCAGGTCACCCGGCGCTGCGCCGACCTGGTTCACCGCCCGGACGATCTCGTCGAGAGTGGTGCCCGGGCCGAACTTGAACATCGGCTTGGCTTCCTGTTCGGCATTCACCCGCGAGCGCGGTACCACGGCGGTCTGGCCGTTGGACAGCGGGCCCGGCTGGCTGACGATCGGGTCTTCGGTGATGGTCACAGTCAAGCTGCCGTGAGTCACGGCGGCCGGCGACACCTTCACGTTCTGGCCAATGACGATGGTGCCGGTACGCGAGTTGATGATGACCTTCGCCACCGCCTGACCCGGATCGACTTCGAGGTTTTCCAGGATCGACAGGTAGTCGACGCGCTGGCTCGGATCGAGCGGTGCGGTCACACGGATCGAACCGCCGTCGATGGCCTGGGCAACGCCAGGGCCGAGCATGTCGTTGATCTTGTCGACGATGCGCTTGGCGGTGGTGAAGTCGGAACGGTTGAGGTTCAGCGTCAGGCTGTTGCCCTGGTTGAAACCGCTCGGCACCGAACGCTCGACCGACGCACCGCCAGGGATGCGACCGGCCGACGGAACGTTGACGGTGATCTTCGAACCGTCACGGCCTTCAGCGTCGAAACCGCCAACCACCAGGTTGCCCTGAGCGATGGCGTAGACGTTGCCGTCGATACCCTTGAGCGGGGTCAGCAACAGAGTGCCGCCGCGCAGGCTCTTGGAGTTACCGATGGACGACACGGTGATATCGACCTGCTGACCCGGCTTGGCGAACGCCGGCAGATCGGCACTCACCGATACCGCCGCAACGTTTTTCAGCTGCACGTTGCCCGATCCCGGCGGCACCTTGATGCCGAACTGCGAGAGCATGTTGTTGAAGGTCTGCAGGGTGAACGGGGTCTGCGTGGTCTGGTCGCCAGTGCCGTTAAGACCGACCACCAGGCCATAGCCGATCAACTGGTTGGAACGCACGCCGGAAATGCTGGCGATGTCCTTCAACCGTTCGGCTTGTGCATTGAAGGCCGCCGACAACAGGAACGCGGCCACCATGAGACTTCTGAAATTCAACGTAGCCACCTAGAAAGGGAACAGCGGGCTGAGGAAGAAACGGTCGAACCAGCCTGGCTGACTCGCATCGGCGAACGAACCGGTGCCCGAGTAGGTGATGCGCGCATCGGCGACCCGGGTCGAGGACACGGTGTTATCGGTGGCGATGTCATCGGCCCGCACGAGACCGGCGATCCGCACCAGCTCGTCGCCGGTGTTGAGGGTCATCCACTTCTCGCCACGCACGGCGATGATGCCGTTGGGCAGCACGTCGGCGACGGTCACGGTGATCGAGCCGGTCAGGGTGTTGCCCTGGGCGGCCTTGCTGTCACCCTTGGTCGCGCGGTCGCCTTCGTAGCTGGCGCTCAGGCTCAGGTCATTGCTGCCGATCGGGTTGTTGGTGGTCGCACTGCTGCCGAACAGCGACGTCAGACCGATGCCGGTCTTGCTGTTCTTGGCCACCTGCGAGTTGGCGTTCTTGCTGGCCTGGGTCCTCTCGTTCAGGGTGATGGTGATGATGTCACCGACCCGGAACGCCTTGCGGTCGCTGTACAGGTTCTGCTCGAAACCGGCCTGATAGATCGAGCCGTTGTTGGCGGCCGACGGCAACGGTGTGCGCGGCAACACCGGGGCGTAGTAAGGATCATTGGGCTTGGGCGTCGGAGCGACGCAGCCCGCGAGCGAGACGACCCCACTCAATGCCACAACAGATACAAAGCGCTTCATGACCCTTACCTCACGGTGTTGCAGGCGACCTCATGGCCGCCTCATAGACTTGATTACAGATTCTGCGTTACGAACGAGAGCATCTGGTCGGCGGTGGAGATCACCTTGGAGTTCATCTCGTACGCGCGCTGGGTGGTGATCATGTTGACCATCTCTTCCACGGTGCTGACGTTGGAGGTTTCCAGGGTGTTCTGCAGGGTGGTGCCGAAACCGTTCAGGCCCGGAGTACCGACTTGCGGTGCACCGGAAGCGGCGGTTTCCAGGAACAGGTTGTTGCCCACCGCTTGCAGACCGGCCGGGTTGATGAAGTCGGCGGTTTGCAGGTTGCCGATCACTTGCGACGCGGCGTTGCCGGCAACGGTGATCGACACGGTGCCGTCACGACCTACGGTGAAGGTCTGGGCGTTGTTCGGAATGACAATCGCCGGCTCCAGGGCGAAACCGCTGGCGTTGACGATCTGGCCGTTGGAGTCGAGGTGGAAAGTACCGTCACGGGTGTAGGACGTGGTGCCGTCCGGCTGCAGGATCTGGAAGAAACCGCGACCGTCGATGGCCATGTCCAGCGGCTGCTCGGTGGTTTGCAGGCTGCCGGCGGTGAAGTTTTTCTGGGTGCCGACAATGCGCACACCGGTACCCACTTGCAGACCTGACGGCAGTTCGCTGTCCTGGGTCGACTGGGCGCCTGGCTGACGCTTGATCTGGTACAGCAGGTCCTGGAACTCGGCGCGGTCACGTTTGAAACCCGTGGTCGACACGTTCGCCAGGTTGTTGGAAATGGTGGTCAGGTTGGTGTCCTGGGCGGACAGACCGGTTTTGGCAACCCATAGAGCCGGAAGCATTCGATTCTCCTCGTGCGCCTGTTTTACGGCGCGACGTTCTGATAATTAGCTGATCTGCAAGACCCGAGCCATGGCCTGGTCGTCGTCTTTGGCGGTATTCATCATCTTGACGTGCAGTTCGAACTGCTTGGCCAGGGCCAGCACCGACGTCATCTCTTCAACGGCATTGACGTTGCTCGACTCCAGGAAACCCGACACCAGTTTGACGTTGGCATCGGCCGGCGCAGGCTGGCCGTCCTTGGTGTAAATCGAACCGTCCAGGCCCTTGTTCATGTTCTTGATGTCCGGGTTGACCAGCTTGATCCGGTCGACTTCGGCCATGACGCGCGGCCCCTCGCCCATCGCACGGATGCTGATGGTGCCGTCTTCACCGACTTCCACCTGCTGCTCCGGCGGCACGGCGATCGGCCCGCCATTGCCCATGACCGGCATGCCGTTGCCGGCACGCAACACGCCGAGGGCATCGATGTTGAGGCTGCCGGTGCGCACGTAGCTTTCACCGCCATTAGGGTTCTGCACGGCGATCCAGCCGTTGCCCGACACGGCGACGTCGAGGTCACGGCCGGTCTGCACCAGCGAGCCCGGCGTGAAGTCGGTGGCGGGCCGTTCGCTCATGGCAAACGCACGCGCCGGAAAGCTGTCACCGAACACCGGCATCGAACGCGCCTGCTCCAGGTCGCGCTGAAAACCATTGGTGGAGATGTTCGCCAGGTTGTTGGCATGAGCCTTTTGCGCCAGTGCGTTCTGGCTGGCGCCGGTCATTGCCACATAAAGGTACTTGTCCACACTCTTTCCTCTGCATGCCGGACGTTTGCCGCCCACCGCTGTACTGCTGAGCCATAAGCAATTTGCAGACCAACTTTTTTCTGGCGGCTGAGGGCCCGGTAAACAAAGGACTTGAGGGATTTTGCGAGGATGAGGGAAATGTATCGAAGTCGAAAAACCGGCGGTGTCATGCCGCTTGGCGGCAAACACCCGATCCGGCCGTGATCACTCGGACGCGTCCTTGCCGACTTCATACTCACGCAGCTTGTTGGCAATCGTGGTGTGCGAAACCCCGAGCCGCTTGCCCAGTTGCCGGCTGCTCGGATGCTCTGAATACAGTCGCTCCAGTACCGCTTTCTCGAAGCGCCCGACAATCTCGTCCAGCCCGCCTTCGAGGGAGAAATCGCCAAGCGGCTGACGCACGCCGTAATCCGGCAGGCGAATGTGCTCGGCCTTGACTGTGCCGCCGTCGCACAGCGAAACCGCCTGGAACAGCACGTTCTCGAGCTGCCGCACGTTGCCCGGCCAATGGTAGTGACTGAGCCGGTCCATCGCCGCCGGTGCCAGTTTCGGCAGCGGGCAACCGATCTGCCGACTGGCCTGATCGAGGAAGTGCTCCACCAGCGGCGTCAAACCGTCGAGGCATTCGCGCAGTGGCGGGATGTGCAGCGACAGCACGTTCAAGCGGTGATACAGATCCTGGCGAAACTCGCCTCGTGCGCACAACTCCGACAAGTCGACCTGGGTTGCGCAGATCACCCGCACATCCAGGTAAACCTCTTCATCACTGCCCACCCGCCGGAAGCAGCCGTCCTGCAGAAAGCGCAGCAATTTCACCTGCAAGCGCGGGCTCATTTCGCCGACGCCATCGAGAAACAACGTGCCGCCCGCCGTCAGCTCCAGCAGCCCGAGCTTGCCTTCGGCGCGCGCGCCTTCAAAGGCACCGGGGCCGTAGCCGAACAGTTCGGTCTCGGCCATCGACTCAGGCAGCCCTGCGCAGTTGAGCGCCATCAACGGCGATTGTCCGCGCGGACTCGCCAAATGGCAGGCCCGTGCCAGCAATTCTTTGCCGGTGCCGGTTTCGCCTTCAATCAATAGCGGTGCATCCAGCGGTGCCATGCGCCGTGCTTCACGCACCACCGCCGCCATCACTTTCGAGCTCTGGAAGATGCTGTCGAAGCCACGCAACTCTTGTTTGCGCACGTTATAGATGCGCTCGCCGACGCGGTCCGCACGGTGCAAGGTCAGCACGGCACCGGCCATGGCCTCGCTGTCGTCGTGTTCCGATTGCAGCGGCGCGATGTCGGCAAGAAAGATGTCGCCCTTGACCTTGACCCGCATGCCGTTGATTCGCGATTTGTTGGCGCGCACCAGTTCCGGCAGATCGAAATCCTCGGCGTAACGCGACAACGGAATCCCCGGCACCTCGTCCACCCGTACCCCGAGCAACTGCGCCGCCGCACGGTTGGCCGCGACGATGGAGCCGCCCATGTCGATCGACAGCACCGGAAATTCCAGCGCGCCGAGCAACGCATTCAACTCCATATGCCGCCGCTCGCTGGGCATCAGCCCTACACGCTTGACGCCGAACACCCCGGCAATCGCCTCGAACTTGGGTCGCAATGCCTGGAACTGAATGTTGATCAGGTTCGGGCAATGCAGATAGATCGCGTTGCCATGCTCACCGCCCACCTCGCCACGGGCGACGTTGATCCCGTACTCCACCAGCAGATTGAGAATGTCGCGCAGGATGCCGATGCGATTCTGGCAGTGGACTTTGATACGCATATAAAGGCCCGAAACAGGTGAAGAGGTGGTCTGACGCCGGAATTTTCTGCGCGTCGTGCAAGATAGTCGTCAAGATTATGTGACAGCCATCGGCCTTTTCAAACCCGACAGTCACCGCAAACACGACTTATCGCACGAAGCGTAACGAAAATTTTACGAATTAAAGAGACTTTTCCTACTCCACCAGTCTTCAACCTGCTGCAACAACGAACGTTCCGGGGTATTTCTCAGTTCATCGCAGGACATAACAAGAACGAAATTCCCCTCGCAGGAGAGCAGTATGAAGCAGACGCAATACGTGGCCCGCGAGCCCGATGCGCAAGGTTTTATCGACTACCCCGCCGAAGAACACGCGGTGTGGAACACGCTGATCACCCGCCAGTTGAAAGTGATCGAGGGTCGCGCGTGCCAGGAATACCTGGACGGTATCGAAAAACTCGGTCTGCCCCACGACCGCATTCCGCAACTGGGCGAGATCAACAAGGTGCTCGGCGAGACTACCGGTTGGCAGGTTGCCCGCGTTCCGGCGCTGATCCCCTTCCAGACCTTTTTCGAATTGCTCGCCAGCAAGCAGTTTCCGGTGGCCACGTTCATCCGCACCCGTGAAGAACTGGACTACCTGCAAGAACCCGACATTTTCCACGAGATCTTTGGCCACTGCCCGCTGCTGACCAACCCGTGGTTCGCCGAATTCACCCACACCTACGGCAAACTCGGCCTGCAAGCGACCAAGGAAGAGCGCGTTTATCTGGCGCGTCTGTACTGGATGACCATCGAGTTCGGCCTGGTCGACACCCCGCAAGGCAAACGCATCTACGGCGGCGGCATCCTGTCTTCGCCGAAAGAAACTGTTTATTCGCTGTCGGACGAGCCAGAGCATCAGGCCTTCGATCCGCTGGAAGCGATGCGCACGCCCTACCGCATCGACATCCTGCAACCGCTGTATTTCGTCCTGCCGAACCTCAAGCGCCTGTTCGACCTGGCCCACGAAGACATCATGGCCATGGTCAAGCAAGGCATGCAGCTGGGTCTGCACGCACCGAAGTTTCCGCCAAAACCAAAAGCCGCGTGACCCGCGACTTTTGCTTACAAGTGAGTCTGTCCGTCGTCGCCACTTTGGTTTAGCGTGGCGACACTGACCGCCAATATAAAAAAACACCTTCAGATTTCAGGAAGTCCACCATGTCCACTTTGAACCAAGCCCATTGCGAAGCCTGCCGTGCCGATGCCCCACAAGTCAGCGATGAAGAACTGCCGATCCTGATCAAGCAGATCCCTGACTGGAACATCGAAGTACGCGACAGCATCATGCAACTGGAAAAAGTCTTCCTGTTCAAGAATTTCAAGCACGCGCTGGCCTTCACCAACGCCGTCGGCGAGATCTCCGAGGCCGAAGGTCACCACCCGGGTCTGCTGACCGAGTGGGGCAAAGTCACCGTGACCTGGTGGAGCCACTCGATCAAGGGTCTGCACCGCAACGACTTCATCATGGCCGCGCGCACTGACGAAGTGGCCAAGACCGCAGAAGGACGCAAGTAATGCACTTCGACGCCATCGGCCGGGTGCCCGGCGACCCGATCCTCGGCCTGATGGAGGCCTACGCGCAGGACTCCAACCCGCGCAAGTTCGACCTCGGCGTGGGCGTCTACAAGGATGCCCAGGGCCTGACGCCAATCCCCGAGGCGGTGAAAATCGCCGAGGCGCGTCTGGTCGAGAGCCAGGACACCAAGACCTACATCGGTGGCCACGGCAATCCGCTGTTCGGCAAGGTCATCAACGAGCTGGTGCTCGGTGCCGATTCGGCACTGATCGCCGAGCAACGCGCCGGCGCCACCCAGACCCCGGGTGGCACGGGCGCCCTGCGCCTGGCAGCGGATTTCATCGCGCAATGCCTGCCGGGCAAAGGCGTATGGCTGAGCAACCCGACCTGGCCGATCCACGAAACGATTTTCGCGGCCGCCGGGGTCAAGATCAGCCATTACCCGTACGTCGGCAGCGACAACCGCCTCGACGTCGATGCGATGCTCGCCGTGCTCAATGAAGTGCCGAAAGGCGATGTGGTGCTGCTGCACGCGTGCTGCCACAACCCGACCGGTTTCGACCTGAGCCACGACGACTGGCAGCGGGTGCTGGAGGTGGTCCGTCGCCGCGATCTGCTGCCGCTGATCGACTTTGCCTACCAGGGCTTCGGCGACGGTCTGGAGCAGGATGCGTGGTCGACCCGACTGTTCGCCGCCGAGTTGCCCGAGCTACTGATCACCAGCTCCTGCTCGAAGAACTTCGGTTTATATCGCGACCGCACCGGTGCGTTGATTGTGAGCGCGAAAACCGCTGACAAGCTGATCGACATCCGCAGCCAGCTGGCGCACATCGCCCGCAACCTGTGGTCGACGCCACCGGATCACGGCGCGGCTGTCGTCGCCACGATCCTCGCCGACCCGGAGCTGAAACGCCGCTGGGCCGACGAAGTGGAAGCCATGCGCCTGCGCATCGCCCAATTGCGCAGCGGTCTGGTGGAAGCGCTGGAACCGCACGGCCTGCGCGAGCGTTTCGCACACATCGGCGTGCAACGCGGGATGTTTTCCTACACCGGTCTGTCGCCGGAACAGGTGAAAAACCTGCGCGAGCATCACAGCGTGTACATGGTCAGCTCGGGCCGGGCCAACGTTGCCGGGATTGATGCGACGCGTCTCGACTTGCTGGCAGAAGCGATCGCCAACGTCTGCAAATAACTCCCCCTTGTCTTGATCGTTCCCACGCTCCGCGTGGGAACGATCAGGCGCACTCATCGCGAGCAGGCTCGCTCCCACATTTGCCCTGCGTCACCCTGTCGCACTTGTCTAGACAATCCCGCCCGTCGAAACAAATGGATTTAAAAATCTGTTTGTCACTTTTCCTGCTGTATCCTTCGCAGGCTTTCTGAAAGCGCGGATCTACCAGATCTATCAACAGACTTAGCGAGGAGCGCAACCATGCACGAGATTCCGAATCTCCCCTTCCCAAGCCTGCACGAAACTGAGCAGACGACCACGCAACAAGCCGGTGCCCAACAGCCCGAGCCGAAAGAAGCCGCCGAGAGCCGTCCGGCCGACAGCGAAGAGTAAGCAACACCCGCCGTACAGACCGTGTGGAAAGCGCTAACATGCGCTTTCCACACTGCCTGAAACCTGAGCCGCCATGTCCAAAGAATTCGATGAACAACAGGCCGAGATCCTGATCGGTGCCACCGAGAAGATGATCGAGATCTGGAGCCGTCTCTCGCCCGAGAAACAGGCCGCCCTGCTCGCCCGTTTCGGCAGCGAAGAAAACGCGCTGGCCGCACTGGTCACCACGCAATTGGTCGCCCCGGCCAAATAGTTTTACTTTTCCCCGCCCCAGACGCGTCCGCATCGGTATCATGAGCAGCCTATCTATTCTGCTCTTCCCGTGGATCGTAATTCATGTCGTCCTCTATGCCAGAACCCCAGCGCCCCTTGGCGGTCACGCTGCAAGTCGTTTCCATCGTCCTGTTCACCTTCATCGGTTATCTGAATATCGGCATTCCGCTGGCGGTGCTGCCGGGCTACGTGCACAGCGACCTGGGCTTCGGCGCGGTCATCGCCGGGCTGGTAATCAGCGTGCAATACCTCGCCACGCTGCTCAGTCGCCCGTATGCCGGCAAGATCATCGACAACCAGGGCAGTAAACGTGCGGTGATGATTGGTCTGGCCGGGTGTGGCTTGAGCGGTGTGTTCATGCTGATTTCGGCGTGGACGCCCCACCTGCCGCTGCTGAGCCTGATCAGCCTGTTCGTCGGCCGTCTGGTGCTGGGCAGCGCTGAAAGCCTGGTCGGCTCAGGCTCGATCGGTTGGGGCATCGGCCGCGTCGGCGCCGCCAACACCGCCAAAGTCATCTCGTGGAACGGCATCGCCAGTTACGGTGCGCTGGCGGTCGGTGCGCCGCTGGGGGTGTGGCTGGTCAGCCGTTTTGGCTTGTGGAGCATGGGCGTGAGCATTCTGTTGCTGGCCACGCTGGGGCTGTTGCTGGCCTGGCCGAAAACCGCCGCGCCGATCGTGGCCGGCGAGCGTCTGCCGTTCATGCACGTGCTCGGGCGCGTCTTCCCGCACGGCTGCGGACTGGCGCTGGGCTCGATCGGTTTCGGCACTATCGCCACCTTTATCACTCTGTATTACGCCACGCAGCACTGGGATAACGCGGTGCTGTGCCTGAGCCTGTTCGGCGCCAGCTTCATCGGTGCGCGGCTGCTGTTCGGCAACTTGATCAACCGCCTCGGCGGCTTTCGTGTGGCGATTGCCTGCCTGTCGGTGGAAACCCTGGGTCTGCTGTTGCTGTGGCTGGCGCCGGACGCGCATTGGGCATTGGCCGGTGCGGCATTGAGCGGTTTCGGTTTCTCGCTGGTGTTCCCGGCGCTGGGCGTGGAAGCCGTGAACCTGGTGCCGGCCTCCAGCCGAGGCGCGGCAGTCGGGGCCTATTCGTTGTTCATAGACTTGTCGCTGGGCGTCACTGGGCCGCTGGCGGGTGCGATTGCAGCGGGCTTCGGTTTTGCCTCGATATTCCTGTTCGCCGCCCTCGCCGCGCTGAGCGGTCTGGCATTGAGCGTCTATCTGTACCGCCACACGGCGAAGTACCGCGAAGACTAGAAATCCACCTTGCCGCGCCCGGCCTTGATGCTGCCGCGCTTGGTTTTCGATTCGAGCCGACGCTTCTTTGAACCCAGCGTCGGCTTGGTCGGCCGGCGCTTCTTCTCGACCTTGGTGGCGCTGAGAATCAGCTCGGTCAGACGCTCCAGCGCATCGGCGCGGTTCTGTTCCTGCGTACGGAACTGCTGAGCCTTGATGATCAGCACGCCATCGCCGGTAATGCGACTGTCACGCAGCGTCAGCAGCCGCTCCTTGTAGAACTCGGGCAAGGACGAGGCCGGAATGTCGAAGCGCAGATGCACGGCGCTGGAGACCTTGTTGACGTTCTGCCCTCCGGCGCCCTGGGCGCGGATGTACGTCAGTTCGATCTCTGCGTCCGGCAGATGCACATTGTTGGAAATCACCAGCATGGAAACTCTACCTTCAAGTCGCTAAGCGACAGACAACCCCAGTTCGGACAACAGCATCGATGCCTGGGCCCGGGAAATCACCGCCCCTTTGAACAGTTTGGCATCGTTGAGCCGAAAGCCGCTCAAATCAGCACCGCGCAGGTCGGCATCGGTAAACCTGGCGCCATTGATCCGTGCGTGAGCCAGGCTGCACTCGATGAACTCGGCCTTGCGAAAGTCGGCATCGCTCAAGTCCGCATCGGAGAAATCCAGACCGTTCAACGTCGTGCGGGCGAACGACATGCCGGCCAGAAATGCGCTGTTGAGTCGGGTCTCACTGAACGACAGACCCAGGCTGGAGGTGTGACTGAAGTTGGCACCGGTCAGCTTGCAGCCGGTGAAAGCGACCTGCGCCAGTTTCGCCCGCTGCCAGCGTGTGTTGTTCAAATCGCAACTGCTGAACGAGGCCTCCAGCAACTGCGCCGCTTCGAACACCGCGTGGGCACCCCGGCAGCCCTTCCATTGAGTCGCTTCGAGGCGGGCACCGAGAAATTGCGTGCGCAGCAGAATGCAGCGCTGGAAATCGGCGCGATCCAGCGTCAGTCGCGACAGATCGACATCGGTGAAATCCACCCCGATAAACCGCAGCGGCAAGCGCTGGGACGCGATCAACGCCTGCACATCATCACGCGTCAGCGCGTCTCCTTCGACCTCGTAGTGCGTTTGCACCTGATCCATGCCCGACTCCTTCGCGATTCAATTGGCGCCGGCAGTCTATCGTCACTTCGCGTAGGACCGGGCACAAAAAAGCCGGCGGAAGCCGGCTATTTTGTTGTCGTCCGTTGCCTACTTGGCCGCGGCCCCAAGCACCGCGCGTTGATCGCTGCGCTTGTTCTTGATCACGTAGCAGACCCACATGAACACCACCCACACCGGGATCGCGTACACCGAGATCTGAATGCCCGGGATCAGCAGCATCACGCCGAGGATGAACAGGACGAACGCCAGGCAGATGTAGTTGCCGTACGGGTACCACAGCGCCTTGAACAGCGGCTTCTGATTGGTCTTGTTCATGTGCTGGCGGAACTTGAAGTGCGAGAAGCTGATCATCGCCCAGTTGATCACCAGCGTTGCAACCACCAGCGACATCAGCAGTTCCAGCGCGTGTTGCGGGATCAGGTAGTTGAGCAGCACCGCCACCAGGGTCACGGCCGCCGACGCCAGGATCGAACGCACCGGCACGCCGCGCTTGTCGATCTTCGCCAGCGCTTTCGGCGCATCACCCTGCTCGGCCATGCCCAGCAGCATGCGGCTGTTGCAGTAGGTGCCGCTGTTGTACACCGACAATGCCGCGGTCAGGACCACGAAGTTGAGGATGTGCGCGGCGGTGTTGCTGCCGAGCATCGAGAACACCTGCACGAACGGGCTGCCGCTGTAGGAATCGCCCGAAGCGTTGAGGGTTTCCAGCAGGCTGTCCCACGGGGTCAGCGACAACAGGATCACCAGCGCGCCGATGTAGAAAATCAGGATCCGGTAGATCACCTGGTTGATCGCTTTCGGGATCACGGTTTTCGGCTTGTCGGCTTCGGCTGCGGTGAAACCGAGCATTTCCAGACCGCCGAAGGAGAACATGATGATCGCCATGGCCATTACCAGACCGCTGACGCCGTTCGGGAAGAAGCCACCGTGGGACCACAGGTTGCTAACGGCCGCCTGCTCGCCGCCATGGCCGCTGACCAGCAGATAACTGCCCAGGGCGATCATGCCGACGATCGCCACGACCTTGATGATCGCGAACCAGAATTCGGCTTCACCGAAGACTTTGACGTTAGCCAGGTTGATCGCATTGATCAGCACGAAGAACGCGGCAGCAGTGACCCAGCTCGGGATCTCCGGCGCCCAGTAGTGGATGTACTTGCCGACCGCAGTCAGCTCCGACATGCCCACCAGGATGTACAGGATCCAGCAGTTCCAGCCCGACAGGAAACCGGCAAAACCGCCCCAGTATTTGTGCGCAAAGTGGCTGAAGGAGCCGGCCACCGGCTCTTCGACGATCATTTCGCCGAGCTGGCGCATGATCATGAAGGCGATGAAGCCGCAGATGGCATAGCCGAGGATCATCGACGGGCCGGCGGATTTCAGCACCCCGGCCGAGCCGAGGAACAATCCGGTACCGATCGCGCCACCGAGGGCGATCAGTTGAATATGGCGATTTTTCAGGCCGCGTTTCAGCTCGCCTGATTGCGAGTTTTGTCCACTCATGAAAAAGGTCTCACGCAAGGTTTGATGATGTTCAGTAGACGTTGCTGCAAGGTTGCGATTTCAGCCAACCTTGATCAAACCCCAGCGCAGGCACCAGGAATTCAGCTTTTTTACAACGGTCATGCGTCACCTGTTTGTTTTTATCTGTGACGAAATCGAACCCGACACGCTTGTGACGCGGCGGAGTGAACAAGGCGGATAAACCTTGAGGTTTGCGCGATTACGCAGAGGGTCACAGTTAAAACGCGGCGCATTGTACACCGCTAACCCCCTGCTGCCAGACCTCGCCGGATCAGCGTGTCGGTTGCCGGGATTGCATGTGTCCACCCCGGGAGGCCCGGGCGGCTGCAAAAATTGAGTCAGGCCTTTGCAGGCCATCGGCGTGGACGATGGAAAATCCGCCCCACGTGGAGAAGTGAAAATGGATATCGGCGTTCATTGCGCCTCCTTCTTGTTATGCACCTGCACGACAGGCATGCAGCGCATCTCACCTTCCAAACGACGCTGAAACAAGCGCGCCAGAGCGCCGCGCAAGGCCCGGCGGGACTGGCTCCGGCAGATTTTCCTTACAGTCTGATAAAAACACCCGATTTACGGGTCTGCGACGGCCTTTTCGTAAATATTCACTGACAGTGCGTAACGTAAAGTTTCCACGCCAGACCCATCGAAGCCCGGAGCAGCGATTGACGTTAGCTGACTAACTATTTGAAAGGCGTTAAGTTTTTTGTTTTAAAACAAGAAAAACACGCCTGAAAAAAAGAAATAAAAAGTCCAAAAAAAACGCCAACCCTAAGGTTGGCGTTTCTGTTTTCAGCTTGAGGCTTGCCGCTCGAAGCTTACAACTGCTTTATTCCGGCTTCTTGCGACCGAAACCCGGACGCTGGCCGGAACCGGCCGGTGCGCCACGGCGCTTGCCCGACGGCTTGTCATCGTCAGCCAGCTTGATGCCTGGACGCTTCGGCGCCGGCTTGGCCGGACGCTTGGTGTCGGCTGGACGATCCGCCACCGGCGTACCGCGACCTTCGCCCCGCTCGGTACGGCCATTGGCCGGACGCGGAGTGCGTGGACCGCGCTCGCCATCCGGACGCGCTGCCGGCTTGCGGCCTGGACGCTCGCCTTCGATCTGCGGCTCGCGGACCGGACGTGGACCGGCGCCAATCGGTGCACCGTTGGCCGGACGCAGGGTGCGCACGCGTTCGGTACGGGCCATCGGACGCGACGATTTGCGCTGCATCCGGTCGAGCTTGTCTTTGCTCTTGGCATTCAGTTGCGGCATGGCCACCGGGGTCAGGCCGACTTCGGCGCTCAGCACGTCGACTTCGTACTGGCTCATTTCACGCCAGCGGCCCATCGGCAGGTCGGAGTTGAGGAAAACCGGGCCGAAACGCACGCGCTTCAGGCGGCTGACCACCAGGCCCTGGGATTCCCACAGGCGACGCACTTCACGGTTACGGCCTTCCATCACCACGCAGTGATACCAGTGGTTGAAGCCTTCGCCGCCCGGTGCCTGTTGAATGTCGGTGAAACGCGCCGGGCCGTCTTCCAGCACAACGCCGGCCTTCAGGCGCTCGATCATCTCGTCATCGACTTCGCCACGCACACGCACCGCGTACTCACGGTCCATCTCGTAGGACGGGTGCATCAGGCGGTTGGCCAGCTCACCGTCGGTGGTGAACATCAGCAGACCGGTGGTGTTGATGTCGAGACGACCGATGTTGATCCAGCGGCCTTCTTTCGGACGCGGCAGCTTGTCGAACACGGTCGGACGGCCTTCCGGGTCGTCACGGGTGCAGATCTCGCCATCGGGTTTGTTGTACATGATCACGCGGCGCACCGACTCGGCGGCTTCTTCGCGCTTGATGACTTTGCCATCAATGGTGATGGCGTCGTGCATGTCGACACGCAGACCGAGGGTGGCGTCTTTGCCATTGACCTTGATCCGGCCGGCAGCGATCCAGGATTCGACGTCACGGCGCGAGCCGACGCCGATACGGGCGAGGACTTTCTGCAGCTTTTCGCCTGCTGGGCCGATTTCCTGGTCGTCTTTCTGATTGATGTCACTCATCTGGGCACCTCCCGGTGTGGTCTGTTCAGCGGCGCTGAATGAGCCGCTGAAGCGTTGAAATCTGGGTTTTCGGGCGAAGGGATCGCCGAAGGGTCGCGAATCATACGCGGATGTGGCCGCGCGCGCATCAGAGACTAGTCGATCAGGGCAAGGTTATTTCTTTTTCCGCCGACCGGTGGCCCCGAGCTTGATCAGACGCAACGCGGCTTCAGCCAGTACGGTGCGCTTGTCGTCCTTGTCGAGTTTCTTCCAGGCCCGGATCTCGCGCTTGCTGCGGCCGCAGCCCAGACAGATGTCGTCGCTGAACTTGCAGACGCTGATGCACGGGTCCTTGGTCGAGCTCATGCTCAATCCTCGAACTCGCGGCGTTCGGCTTCGATGGCTTCGGCCAGGGCGCGGGCCTCGGCCTCTTCTTCGCTCAACTCTTCCTCGGCGGCGGGTTCCGGTGCGGGCTGTTCCAGCCGGGCGACGGCGGCCAGCAGTTTTTCCCGGGCTTCGGCCACGCCGAGCACATCGTCTTCCTGCTCAGGCTCGGGCTCGAATTCAGGCTCATGCTCAAATTCAGTTTCGAACTCATCCTCAACCGGCGGCTCGACCGGATCGAACTCAACCCCGGTCGGCATCGATTCACCGCCCGCCCCGTCACGCAGCAAGTCGTCAAAGTCGGTCTTGATCCCCTCCTCCATGCTGTCCAGTTCCAGCAGAAGGGTGTGGAAACTGGTTTCTTCCTTCGGCTCTTCCGGCTCGGCACTGGCGTCGGCCAGCTCCTGCAAGCCCGGCGGCACCGGAGCGTCGTCGAAGTCGAGCACCGGATCCGCCTCGATTTCGCGCAACTCGGCCAGCGGCGGCAGGTCGTCAAGGTTCTTCAGATTGAAGTGGTCGAGAAACGCCTTGGTGGTGGCGAACATCGCGGGTTTGCCCGGCACGTCGCGGTAACCGACGATGCGGATCCACTCACGCTCCATCAGCGTCTTGACGATGTTGGTGTTGACCGCCACGCCCCGCACATCCTCGATCTCGCCCCGGGTGATCGGCTGGCGATAGGCGATCAGCGCCATGGTTTCCAGCAATGCTCGGGAATAACGTTGCGGACGTTCTTCCCACAACCGGCCGACCCACGGCGCGAACTTCTCGCGGATTTGCAGGCGATAGCCCGACGCGACTTCCTTGAGCTCGAACGCCCGGCCTTCGCAGGATTTGCCGAGCAGGGTCAGGGCTTTCTTGAAGACCGGCGGTTCCGGGCGCTCGCCTTCTTCGAACAGTTCATAAAGGCGCTCGAGGGATTGCGGCTTTCCCGAGGCCAACAGAAAGGCTTCAAGCAGGGACGCCAGCTCGCGGGGTTCAGTCAGGTTCATATCGGGACTCGTTATTCGGCTCGGGCTCGCACGTGGATCGCGGCGAACGGCTCATTCTGCACCAGCTCGATCAGGGATTCCTTGACCAGTTCAAGGATCGCCATGAAGGTCACCACCACCCCGAGCTTGCCCTCCTCGGCGGTGAACAGCTCGACGAACGGCACAAACCCGCCGCCCTTGAGCCGCTCCAGCACATCGCTCATGCGCTCGCGGGTGGACAGCGCCTCGCGGCTGACCTGATGGCTTTCGAACATGTCGCCCCGGCGCAGCACCTCGGCCATGGACATCAGGATTTCTTCCAGCGCCACGTCGGGCAAGAGTTTGCGCGCGCGGGCTTCCGGGGCGTCGAGCTTGGGCACGATCACGTCGCGACCGACCCGGCTCAGGCCATCGATGCCTTCGGCGGCAGCCTTGAACCGTTCGTACTCCTGCAGGCGACGAATCAGCTCGGCGCGCGGGTCGTCCTCTTCGTCCTCGACGGTTTCGGCCCGGGGCAACAGCATCCGCGACTTGATCTCGGCCAGCATCGCGGCCATCACCAGGTATTCGGCGGCCAGTTCCAGACGCACCGACTGCATAAGCTCGACATAACCCATGTACTGGCGGGTGATTTCCGCCACCGGGATGTCGAGGATGTTGATGTTCTGTTTGCGGATCAGGTACAGCAGCAGATCGAGCGGGCCTTCGAAGGCTTCGAGGAAGACTTCCAGCGCGTCGGGCGGGATGTACAGGTCCAGCGGCATTTCCGTGACGGCCTGGCCATAGACCATGGCAAACGGCAGTTCCTGCTGGGCACCGGCCTGGGGATCAACGGTTTCCACTGCGGACATTCAGGCCTCGACCATGAATGGGGCAGGATCGCCGCAACCGACGCGGATCACTTCCGGATCATCGCCCGTGAGGTCGATCACGGTGGAGGCCTTGATACCGCCGGAACCGCCGTCGATGATCAGGTCGACCTGATGCTCGAGCAACTGGCGCATTTCGTACGGATCGCTCAACGGGTCTTCATCGCCCGGCATGATCAGGGTCACGCTCATCAACGGCTCTCCCAGTTCCGCCAGCAGCGCCAGCGCGATCGGATGGCTCGGCACCCGCAGACCGATGGTGCGTTTCTTCGGATGCAGCAGCAGGCGCGGCACTTCGCGGGTGGCGTTGAGGATGAAGGTGTACGGCCCTGGCAAGTGGGCTTTGAGGATTCGAAACGTCCCGGTGTCGATCTTGGCGTAATTGCCCAGTTGCGAAAGGTCGCTGCAGATCAGTGCGAAGTTGTGCTTTTCGTCAAGCTGACGCAGGCGTCGAACGCGCTCGATGCCGTTCTTGTCGCCGATCTGGCAGCCGATTGCGTAGGAGGAGTCCGTGGGATAGACCACCACTCCGCCCTTGCGGATGATCTCGACCGCCTGTTTGATCAGGCGCGCTTGCGGATTTTCCGGATGAATCTGGAAAAATTGACTCACATTCTCTACCTGTTCAGACGGCGGCAATAACTGTGTCATGTTTGAACCGACACCACAGGGGTGGAAGGTCCTCCGGCACCGGCCGGTACTGGCCGATCTCGGACCAGCCACCAGGGCCATGGAAATCACTGCCGGCGCTGACCAGCAGACCGAACTCACGGGCAAGGATTGCCAGGCTGCCCACCTGTTCCGCAGGCTGATGACCGTTGACCACTTCGATCGCATGCCCGCCTGCTTGAATATAGTCGGCAATCAGCTTTCGGCGCTTGCTGCGGGTGAAATCGTAGTGCCACGGATGCGCCAGGCTGACCCAGGCGCCGGCGGCTCGCAGCGTGCCGACGGTGTCTTCGAGGGTCGGCCAATGCTGCTTGACGTCCCCAAGCTTGCCGGCGCCGAGCCATTTGCGAAACGCCTCGGCGCGATCCTTTACAAAACCTTCACGCACCATCCAGTCGGCGAAATGCGGGCGGGCCGGCGCGTTACCGCTGTCGCCCAGTTCCTGCTGGATCTGCCGCGCGCCGTCGAGCGCATTCGGCATGCCCTTGAGGGCGAGCTTGCGGCTTATTTCCTCAGACCGCAGCCAGCGGCCGTCGTGCAACTGGGCAATCGCCTCGACCAGCGGCGCGGCGTTGACGTCGAAACCGTAGCCGAGTACGTGAATGGTCGCCCCGCCCCAGGTGCAGGACAACTCGACGCCGTTGACCAGTTGCATGCCCAGCGCCTCGGCGGCCGTGCGCGCTTCGGCGAGGCCTTCTAGGGTGTCGTGATCGGTCAGGGCCAGGACTCGCACGCCGTTCTCGAACGCACGCGCAACCAGTGCCGCAGGCGCCAGGGCGCCGTCGGAGGCCGTGCTGTGGCAGTGCAAATCAACATTCACGGGGATGTGTAACCTCAAATCAGCTGGCGCTATCGCGCGCCCATATGTTTGTTATTATGCCGCCACATCCAGCTTCTGGCTCTCACTGTGAAACAATTCATCGATTTCATCCCGCTTCTGCTGTTCTTCATCGTCTACAAACTCGATCCACGCACCGTCGACGTTGCCGGCCATGAACTGACGGTAGGCGGCATTTACAGTGCAACCGCCGTGCTGATCATCAGCTCCCTGGTGGTGTACGGCGCGATCTTCATCAAGCAGCGCAAGCTGGAGAAGAGCCAGTGGCTGACGCTGGTCGCCTGCCTCGTGTTCGGCAGCCTGACCCTGGCCTTTCACAGCGAAACCTTCCTGAAATGGAAAGCCCCGGTGGTCAACTGGCTGTTCGCCCTGGCCTTCATCGGCAGCCATTTCATCGGTGACCGCCTGCTGATCAAGCGCATCATGGGCCACGCGTTGACCCTGCCGGATCCGGTCTGGACCCGTTTGAACATCGCCTGGATCGGTTTCTTCCTGTTCTGCGGTGCCGCCAACCTGTTCGTCGCCTTCACCTTCCAGGACTACTGGGTGGACTTCAAGGTGTTCGGCAGCCTGGGCTTGACCGTGCTGTTCCTGGTCGCTCAAGGCATCTACCTGTCCCGTCACCTGCACGACGCCGATACCACAACGCCAAAAACCGAGGACTGACATGCTCTACGCCATCATTGCCACCGACGTCGCCAACTCCCTGGAAGCCCGCCTCGCTGCGCGCCCGGCACACCTTGAACGCCTGCAAGTGCTCAAGGGCGAAGGCCGCATGGTGCTGGCCGGCCCGCACCCGGCGGTCGACAGCAATGATCCGGGCGCAGCAGGTTTCAGCGGCAGCCTGATCGTTGCCGAATTCGATTCCCTGAGCGCGGCGCAAGCCTGGGCCGATGCCGACCCGTACATCGCCGCCGGCGTTTACGCCAACGTGATCGTCAAGCCGTTCAAGCAAGTCCTGCCGTAACCTCCCCCGCTGATCCCCCCACGCGATGAACCTTGTCGGTTCATCGCGTTCTCAATCGCTCATTATTCTCGTTTGCCGGCCGACAACCTGCCCAATATCCATTTGGAAACAGGAGTCGCGATGCGCAAGGGTCCGTTGTGTCTGATGTTGGTCACGTTGTCGATCGTGGCGCCCGCCCATGGTGAAGAAAGCACCGAAGGCGGCAGCTCCACACCGCTTTCGTTGAGCGCCGGCAGCCAGATCACCGAGTTGCAGCAGCGCCTGAAGGCCAGCGAGCAGCAACGGGAAGAACTGAGCAAACAACTGCAAAATGCCGACAACACCCGCGAAAGCGCCCAGCTCGCCCGGCTGCGCCAAGAGAACCAGCGTCTGAAGCTGCAACTCAAGGAAGCCCAGGCCAGCCCGCTGCCGCGCCTGCTGACCGAACAGCAGCAATGGTTCGTCACCGGGGCCGGGGTAGCGCTATTGGCGCTGCTCTGCGGTATCTTTGCCAGTGGAGCAAGCCGAAAACGTCGGCAATGGCTAAATTGAGTGAGTCATGAGCGAGCTGTTACTGATTGATGATGACCAGGAGTTGTGCGAACTCCTGAGTAGCTGGCTGAGCCAGGAAGGCTTTCAGGTCCGGGCCTGCCACGATGGTCAGAGCGCCCGCAAGGCGCTGGCCGAAACCGCGCCGGCGGCCGTGGTGCTGGACGTGATGCTGCCCGACGGCAGCGGTCTGGAACTGCTCAAGCAATTGCGCAGCGATCACGCCGACCTGCCGGTGTTGATGCTCTCGGCCCGGGGCGAGCCGCTGGACCGGATCCTCGGCCTGGAACTGGGCGCCGACGATTACCTGGCCAAACCCTGCGATCCGCGCGAACTGACCGCCCGCCTGCGCGCCGTGCTGCGCCGCAGTCATCCGGCCGCAGTGTCGACCCAGCTCGAGCTGGGCGACCTGAGCTTCAGCCCGGTGCGCGGCGTGGTCAGTATCGACGAAAAGGAATTCACCCTCACCGTGTCCGAAAGTCGCCTGCTCGAAGCCCTGCTCAAGCAACCGGGCGAGCCGCTGGACAAACAGGAACTGGCGCAGATCGCCCTCGGCCGCAAGCTGACCCTGTACGACCGCAGCCTGGACATGCACGTCAGCAACCTGCGCAAAAAGATCGGCCCGCACCCCGACGGTCGCCCGCGCATCGTTGCCCTGCGCAGCCGTGGCTACTACTACAGCCTCTGATCGTCTGTCAGTTTTGTCAGGTCGGCGCGAAAACGTGTTTACCCAAGCTTTACACAGCGCTGACCGCCGCTGACCTTGATCTCCGTAATCTGTACTCATCCGGAACGTACCGGGAACGAGACAAAGGAGATTCACCATGCGCAAGACTCTTATCGCTCTGATGTTTGCCGCTGCCCTGCCGACCGTCGCCATGGCCATGCCACAGGATGGCGGCCCGATGGGTGGCCCGCTGGACGGCCCGCGCCATGGCGGTCAGATGCACGGCATGCACGGCAAAGGCCCGTACAGCCAGCTGGACCTGTCCCGCGAACAGCGCGAGCAGATCCGCAAGATCATGGGCGAGCAGATGCACGAGCGTAAGCAGACGGTCGACAAATACCTGGAGAAACTCTCGCCAGCCGACCAGAAAGCCATGAAGGACGAGATGGCGGCCAACCACAAGAAAGCCGAGTCCGATGTCCGCGCCGTGTTGAAACCGGATCAACAGAAGAAATTCGACGAGATCCAGAAGAAACAGGCCGAGCGTCGCGCCGAATGGGCCGAGTTCAAAGCCTGGAAAGCGCAACAGCCGCAAAAGGCGCAATAATGTTCTAGCGTCACGCCCCGACCCAACGGCTCACCGCCGTTGGGTTTTCTTTGTTTGAGGATTTTCTGTGCGTTCATTGTTCTGGCGTATCCTCGCCAGCTTCTGGCTGGCCATCGCTCTGGTTGCAGGGCTTTCCATTCTGCTGGGGCACATGCTCAACCAGGACGCGTGGATCCTCAGCCGCCATCCGGGCCTCAACACTCTGGCTGCCGAATGGACGCAGACTTACGAAGCCCAGGGCGAAAACGCCGCCCAGGACATCCTCGAACAGCGCAAGCGCCAGTACCACATCGACGTGCAAGTGCTGAACGAAACCGGCGACCCGGTGGTGCGCGGCACCTTCCCCCGGCGCGCGGCCGCCTTCGAGGCGCGGCAGAACAACGATGACCGTCGCCTGCCATGGCGCCGTCTGACCGACGAATTCACCAGCGACAAAAGCGGCGACACCTACCTCTTCATCTACCGCATCCCGCACCCCGAACTCGACGCCTGGCACCGCGAAAGCCTGCTCTGGCCATTGAGTGCGCTGGGCATTGCGTTGGTGGTGCTGACCCTGTTCAGCCTGCTGGTGACGTTTTCCATCACTCGCCCGCTCAGTCGCCTGCGCGGTGCAGTGCATGACCTCGGCCAGACCACCTATCAACAGAACAGCCTGGCGCAACTGGCCAACCGTCGGGATGAATTCGGTGTGCTGGCCAATGACTTCAACCGCATGGGTGCCCGTCTGCAAAGCCTGATCGGCAGTCAGCGTCAGTTGCTGCGTGATGTCTCCCACGAATTGCGCTCGCCGCTGGCACGCCTGCGCATCGCCCTGGCACTGGCCGAACGGGCCAGCCCGGAAGAACGGGAAAAACTCTGGCCTCGCCTGACCCGCGAGTGTGATCGGCTGGAAGCGCTGATCAGTGAAATTCTGGTGCTGGCGCGGGTCGATGCCGACAACGCCAGCGCCGAAGACGTGGATCTGAATGCCTTGCTCGCCACCCTGCAAAAGGACGCGCAACTCGGCTCGCCAGAGCAGACCGTGCTCCTGGAGGCCGAGCCGGCACTCAATCTGACAGGCTGGCCGACCATGATCGAGCGCGCCGTGGACAACCTGCTGCGCAATGCCCAGCGCTTCAACCCGGTCGGGCAGTCGATTGAAATGCAGGCGTCACGTCAGGGTGAGCGGATCGTGGTCAGCGTGCGTGACCATGGGCCGGGGGTGCAGGCCGAGCATCTAAGCCAGTTGGGCGAACCGTTTTATCGGGCGCCGGGGCAGACCGCTGCCGGGCATGGCCTGGGACTGGCGATTGCCCGGCGGGCGGCGGAGCGGCATGGCGGGACGCTGGTGCTGGCCAATCACCCGCAGGGCGGGTTTGTGGCCAGTCTTGAGTTGCCGCTGGTGCCTGGGATTGTGGTGCAACCCTGAAAAGCCCCCTCATCGGAACGCCGCCCGCCCAGCCCTCTCCCGGAGGGAGAGGGAGCCGACCGAGGTGTCTTGCGTCATACATCAACCTGAAAAATCGAGTCGATTATGGATCTGCCAAGCACGTGAACCGAGTCAATTCCGGATTCGGCCGAAGCACGTGAACCGAGTCAATTCCGGATTCGGCAAAGCTCTTCCAGGTCGGTGAACCTCTGAAGCATCCCCCAATCAGTCCCCTCTCCCCCCGGGAGAGGGTTAGGGTGAGGGCGCTTTTTAAGCTTTTAAGGCCCTTTAAGCCTTACCCGGCCACGCGCTGACAAACTCCGCCAGATCAACCTTCTCGGCCACCCGCGGTTCTTTCTGCGGCGTGCCAAGGTACAGGAACGCAATCACCTCTTCGTCATCCGTCAGGCCCAGACCCTTGGCGACATGTTTCGAATAAGCCAGATCACCCGTGCGCCACACCGCGCCAACCCCCTGCGCGTAAGCGGCCAGCAGAATCCCGTGCGCCGCACAGCCCGCCGCCAGCAACTGCTCGGCCTTCGGGTATTTGACGTGTTCCTGCAATTTGGCGATGACCACGACCACCAGCGGCGCCCGCAGCGGGCCGTTGCGGGCCTTGTCGATCATCGCTTCGGTGACTTCGCCTTCCTGCATTTTTGCAGCTTCGGCCAGCAACTCGCCCATCTGCTCACGCGCCGTGCCTTCGACGGTCAGGAAGCGATACGGCTGCAAATGGCCGTGATCCGGTGCGCGGGTCGCGGCGGCGAACAGCACTTCGCGCTGTTCGGCGGTGGGGGCCGGATCGATCAGTCGTGGAACGGAAACACGGTTGAGCAAAGCGTCGAGAGCCTGCATCGGCCACCTCCTGAAAAAAATGTCCGGCTATTCTAGCTGCAAGTGATCCAGACGCGTCGGTTTACATGCCTTGCACCGCAGGTAGAATGGCGCCCTTCCCACATCAGCCCGAGCGGACTTCATGGCGTTGCCGACCTTACGGATCATTGGTTTCATCATCGGCATCTTCCTGATCACCCTGGCCATCGCCATGGTCGTGCCCATGGCCACCCTGGTGATTTTCGAGCGCACCGGCGATCTGCCGTCGTTCCTCTGGGCGAGCATGATCACCTTCCTCGCCGGCCTGGCGCTGGTGATTCCCGGTCGCCCGGAGCACATTCACCTGCGCCCCCGGGACATGTACCTGCTGACCGTCAGCAGCTGGCTGGTGGTGTGCATCTTTGCTGCACTGCCGTTTCTGCTGACACAGCACATCAGTTACACCGACTCGTTCTTCGAAAGCATGTCCGGCATCACGGCCACCGGCTCGACCGTGCTCAACCATCTGGACGACATGTCCCCCGGCATCCTGATGTGGCGCTCGCTGCTGCACTGGATCGGCGGTATCGGCTTTATCGGCATGGCGGTGGCGATCCTGCCGCTGCTGCGCATCGGTGGCATGCGCCTGTTCCAGACCGAATCCTCGGACCGCTCGGAAAAGGTCATGCCCCGCTCGCACATGGTGGCGCGGCTGATCGTGGCGGCCTACGTCGGCATCACGATTCTCGGCAGCCTGGCGTTCTGGTGGGCCGGGATGAGCCCGTTCGATGCGATCAACCACGCGATGTCGGCGATTTCCACCGGCGGGTTCTCGACCTCCGACCAGTCCCTGGCCAAGTGGACGCAACCGGCGGTGCACTGGGTCGCGGTGGTGGTGATGATTCTCGGCAGCCTGCCGTTCACCCTGTACGTGGCGACGCTGCGCGGCAACCGCCGGGCGTTGATCAAGGATCAACAGGTGCAGGGTTTGCTCGGTATGTTGCTGGCGACCTGGCTGGTGCTCGGCACCT
The DNA here is from genome assembly GCF_004368175.1 of Pseudomonas sp. CH235. Taxonomy (NCBI): domain Bacteria; kingdom Pseudomonadati; phylum Pseudomonadota; class Gammaproteobacteria; order Pseudomonadales; family Pseudomonadaceae; genus Pseudomonas; species Pseudomonas sp. CH235. The sequence continues at coordinate 24,415 of NZ_RRZJ01000013.1, read as the reverse complement.
GGTACTGGTGGACCACCAACCTGCATTGGCTGGACGCGCTGCGGCATGTGGCGCTGAACGTGACGTCAGTGGTCACCACCACCGGTTTCGCGCTGGGCGACTACAGCCTGTGGGGCAACTTCTCGCTGATGCTGTTCTTCTATCTGGGCTTCGTCGGCGGCTGCTCCGGCTCGACGGCGGGCGGGATCAAGATCTTCCGTTTCCAGGTCGCCTACATCCTGCTCAAGGCCAACCTTAACCAGCTGATTCACCCTCGCGCGGTGATCAAGCAGAAGTACAACGGTCATCGCCTCGACGAAGAGATCGTCCGGTCGATTCTGACGTTCTCGTTCTTCTTCGCGATCACCATCTGCGTGATCGCCCTGCTGCTGTCGCTGTTGGGCGTGGACTGGATGACGGCGTTGACCGGTGCCGCCAGCACCGTCTCCGGCGTCGGCCCGGGCCTGGGCGAGACCATCGGCCCGGCCGGCAACTTCGCCAGCCTGCCGGATGCGGCCAAGTGGATTCTGTCGTTCGGCATGCTGCTCGGCCGACTGGAGATCATTACGGTGTTTGTACTGTGTATTCCGGCGTTCTGGCGTCACTGATCGCCTTCGGCGCCTCGAGCAACCGCGCCCGGTAATCGCCGGGCGTGGTGTCGAACCAGCGGCGGAAGGCGCGGAAGAAATTGCTCGGGTCGGCAAAGCCCAGCAGATAGGCAATCTCCAGCAAGGTCATGCTCGGCTGCGCCAGATATTGCTCGGCGAGTTCGCGGCGGGTGTCGTCGAGCAACTGCTGAAAACTGGTGCCCTCCTCCTGCAAGCGTCGTTGCAAGGTGCGCTGGGACAGGTGCAGGGTCTGCGCCACCGTATCGCGTTTGGGTTCGCCCTGCGGCAGCAGGCGGCACAACACCTGACGCGCCTTGTGGGTCACGCGGCTTTCGGAAAACCGCGCCAGATATTCCCCGGCAAACCGGTCATGCAGCAGCGCCATCGCCTCGTTGGCGGTGGGCAGTGGCGCTTCCATGTCGGCCCGCTCGAAGATCAGCGCGTCATACGGCGCGTTGAACACCAGCGGTGCATGAAAGGCTCGTTTATAGGGTTCAAGATCATCCGGCTGGTCGCCCTGCACCAGCACTTTGCGCGGGTGCAGCGTGCGTCCGGTCAGCCAGCCGCACAACGCGAGCGCGCAGGCCAGCGAGGCTTCGGCACTTTGCCGGGTCGGCGGCAGATGATCGCCGTGTACCGTCAGAATCAGCGCATAACCTTCGTCGAGCAGGCGAAAACTCAGGTCGGCACTTTCGGCGATGATCCGCTGATAACGCACCAGTCGCTGAAAACCTTCCGCCAGCGTATTGCTGGACATCAGCGCATAGCCCGCTACATGAAACGAAGCCGGCCGCACCACCTTGCCCATATTCAGGCCGATCGCCGGATTGCCGGACAGCTCGACCGCCCGTTGCCAGAGTCGGGTCATGGAATCCTGCGGGAAGCGTGCGTCCGGGTCCTCCAGCGCCGCGTAGTCGAGCCCCAGCTGTCTGAACAAAACCCGGCAATCCAGGCCGTCCATTTCCAGTGCTTTGACAATCCCCATCGCCCAGCTTGCAGAAGTCGTTCGTTCGCTCATGGCGTTTTTTCTTGGATGACATGGTGAGCCGCATACTACGGCCGATTTCCCAAGGATAGTAAAGTGGCGCCGATTGTCACTGGCCGACGCCATTGATCACTCTAGACTCAAATAAGCTACCCGCCGAACAACTTGCAATCAGAACAATAACCACAGAGATCGCAGTCGTGGAAACCATCAAGCATTTCAACAGCTTCGCCGAGTTCTATCCGTATTACCTCAGCGAGCACGGCAACAGCACCTGCCGTCGCCTGCATTTCATCGGCACGACGCTGGTGATCTTCATTCTCGCCCTGACCATCGCCAAGGGCGCCTGGCTGCTTTTACTTGCGTTGCCGCTGGCGGGCTACAGCTTTGCCTGGGTCGGTCATTTCTTTTTCGAGAAAAACCGCCCGGCCACCTTCCAGCACCCGTTCTACAGCCTGCTCGGCGACTTCGTCATGTACCGCGACATGATCCTGGGCCGCGTGCCGTTCTAGAAATTCCGACAAGAGGACTGCCGATGAATGCCACTGCCCGTTTCACCCACATGAAGGACGGCACACAGGACGACTGGGCGATCATTGCGGCGGATTTCAGTGCCTACGCCCGTCAGTTGCCGGGCCGGATCATGGCCCACCTGAAACTGCTCGAAGGCGATTTCGGCGGTTTCCCGGTGGATCGCCTGACCCACTCGCTGCAAACCGCCACCCGCGCCTTTCGCGACGGCCGCGACGAGGAATACGTGGTCTGCGCCCTGCTCCACGACATCGGCGACACCCTCGGTTCCTACAATCACCCGGACATCGCCGCCGCCATCCTCAAGCCGTTCGTCAGCGCCGAGAACCTGTGGATGGTGGAAAAGCACGGGATCTTCCAGGGCTACTACTTCTTCCATCACCTGGGCATGGATCGGCACCTGCGCGAGCAATTCAGCGACCACCCGCAGTTTCTGGCGACCGCGGAGTTCTGCGCCAAATATGACGCGGCAGCGTTCGACCCCGAGTACGACACCCTGCCGCTGAGCTTCTTCGAGCCGATGATGGAAAGGCTGTTCGCCCAGCCGAAGAACTCGATCTACAAAGCGGCGATGGAAGAGCACAGCCCGGCCTGAGTTGACTTGAAAACTCAGGCCAGCTCGGCCACCTTCGCCGCTTTCAATTCCGCTTCCCGCGCCTGCGCATCGGCCAGGCGATACAGCTCGATCGTGCCGTCCCAGTGCTCGATCAGCGCCGTGCATGACTCCACCCAGTCGCCGCAGTTGAGGTAATCCACCTCGCCGACCTTGCGGATCTCGGCGTGGTGGATGTGCCCGCAGACCACACCGTGCAACTCGCGCTTCACGCATTCATGGGCGATGGCTTCTTCGAAGTCGCTGATGAAGCTGACCGCCGTCTTCACCTTGTGCTTGAGATAGGCCGACAGCGACCAGTAGCCATAACCGTATTTCGCCCGCCAGTGATTGAGCCAGCGGTTGAGGGTCAGGGTGAACTCGTAGGCTGAATCGCCAAGGAACGCGAGCCAGCGGTGATAGCGGGTGATCACGTCGAACTGGTCACCGTGAATCACCAGCAGATGCCGGCCATCGGCGGTGACGTGCACCGCCTCGTCGACCAGCTGGATATTGCCCAGAATCAGTTTTGAATAGCGGCGCAGAAATTCGTCATGGTTACCGGTGACGTAGATCACCTCGGTGCCGCGCTTGCTCATGGTCAGCAAACGGCGGATCACGTTGGTGTGCGCCTGCGGCCAGTACATGCCGCCGCGCAGTTTCCAGCCGTCGATGATGTCGCCGACCAGGTAGATCTTGTCGGCGTGATAGCCCTTGAGAAATTGCGACAGATGCTCGGCCTGGCAATCCCGCGTGCCCAGGTGCACGTCGGAGATCCACAGGGTGCGAACCCGTTGTTTACGGCTGGGTCTGGCGAGCTCGGCGCTGGTCATGGGCAACCCTCTGCGATGTTTTCGCCACTCTGCGCGCGCCCGGTTAATCGACCATGACAGGTATGCGTCAGTCGTGTGACAAACGCGTCGCCCCTGCGCCGGTGTAGACTGGCGGCTCGCCCGGAGACCGCCATGCAACCGATCCTGACCCTGCGCCATTACAGCCACGACCTGATCGCCCACAGCCACGACCACGCGCAACTGGTGTTCGGCCTGTCCGGCGCGCTGGATTTCGAAGTCGAAGGGCGTGGCAGCCAGGTATTGCAGCAGAGCTTCGTGGTGATCCCCGCCGGCGCGCATCACGCGTGCGGCAGTCCCAAGGGCAGCCGCTGTCTGGTGCTGGATGTGCCCGACGAGCAATGGCTGACGCGCTCGTTGGGTAATCACGCCGATGCCAGCCGCCGTCTGCTGGATAACGCCGCGCGGTTGTCGCTGGATGCCGGGCAAGGTCAATTGGTCAGCTGGCTGGCGAACAGTCCGGTTGACGATCCGCTGATTGCGCAACAGGGCGCGGTGTTGCTGCTGGCGAGCCTGATCCACGTGCCACCCGCCGAAATCGTCGCGCGCCGCCTGCCCTACGCGGCACTCGACGCGCACATCGAGCAGTACGCGGCCTATCCGCTGCAAGTCGCGGATCTGGCGCGTGTCGCCGGATTGTCCAGCGCCCGGCTGCATGCGCGGTTCGTCGCCGAATGCGGGCAGACACCGATGGACTACATTCGCAGTCGCCGTCTGCACAAAGCTGTAGCGCTGTTGCGCAACACCACGCTGCCTGTCGGTGAAGTGGCCAGCCGTGTCGGCTACAACTCGCAAAGTGCGTTCTCGGCCGCCGTCCTGCGTGAATTTGGTACCTCTCCTACACAATTGCGACGCGAGGCTGACGACAAAAGTCGATAGCCTGCCGACAGACTTTTCGGCCGTTACACGTTTCAATGTGTGCCTGTAATGGTGTTTGGAAAAAGGACTGCAATGACTCCCCGTACCGCCCTCGGCGCCTTGCATATCGGCGCACTGATGTTCGGCCTGACCGGTGTTTTCGGCAAACTCGCGGCCGCAACGCCCGCCGTCATCGTGTTCGGACGCGCCGCGTTTGCCGTGCTGGCCCTGGCGTTTTTCGCCCGCTTCGCCCAACAGGGCGGCTGGCAGAAATTGCAGGCCGTCGACTGGCGGCGACTGACCCTGAGCGGCGTGCTGCTGGCCGGGCACTGGGTAAGTTTCTTCATTGCGGTCAAGGTCGCGGGCGTCGCCATTGCGACCCTGGGTTTCGCCAGTTTCCCGGCCTTCACGGTGATCCTCGAAGGACTGATCTTCCGCGAACGCATCCGCGCCAACGAAATCGTGCTGGTGGCGCTGGTCAGTGTCGGGCTGGTGCTGGTGACGCCGGCATTCGATCTGGCCAGCGGCGCGACCACCGGCCTGCTCTGGGCGATCCTGTCCGGCCTGCTGTTTTCCCTGTTGTCCCTGACCAACCGCGCCAGCTCCGGGCGCATCCCGGCGGTGCAGGCGGCACTGTGTCAGAACGTGGTGGTGGCACTGTGTCTGCTGCCGGTGGCGGTGCCGCAACTGAGCGAAGTGCGCGCCATCGACTGGTTGTGGATCGGTCTGCTCGGGGTGTTCTGCACCGGCGTCGCCCACAGCCTGTTCGTCGCCAGCCTGGCGGTAATCAAGGCGCGCACCGCCGCGGTGGTGTTCGCCATGGAGCCGGTATACGGGATTACCGTGGCATGGCTGCTGTTCGATGAAGATCCGACCTTGCGCATGCTGATCGGCGGCGCGCTGATCATTGTTGCGATCGTGGTGTCGAGCCGGATGTCAGGCAGCAACGACAAGAAAACCGTCGCGGCCGAGGCAGCCTCTCACTGAGTACGGTCGTTGTGGCCGAGGTCGCGGTCAGGGTCGATCTGGTCGCGCACCCGCTGCTTGAGCACCTTGGCCTCCGGGAAACCGCCGTCGGCCTTGCGTTCCCAGATCTGCACGTCGTTGCAGGTGATGTGGAATATCCCGCCGGTGCCCGGCACCAGTGACACTTTGCCTAAATCGTCGCCGAAGGTGCTGAGCAGCTCTTGCGCCAGCCATGCGGCGCGCAACATCCACTGGCATTGCGTGCAATAGGTAATGACGATTTCCGGTTTTGTGACGGTCATGATCGCTGAAACTCCTGAGCCAGAGGGCGCCGCTATAATAGCTGGCTTTATCGCTCGCCCCGAGACTCACGATGCGTCGTCTTCTGATCTGCCTGTTGCTTGGTTTCCTACCGCTGTTCGTTCATGCCAGTGAGGCAACGCGCCCCAAAGTCGGCCTTGTTTTGTCCGGCGGTGCGGCCCGGGGGCTGGCGCACATCGGTGTGCTCAAGGCCTTGGAAGAACAAGGCATCAAGATCGATGCGATTGCCGGCACCAGCATGGGCGCGGTGGTCGGCGGGCTGTACGCCTCGGGCTACAAGATCGACGAGCTGGAAAAACTCGCCCTGACCATCGACTGGCAGCAGGCGCTGTCCGACGCCCCGCCCCGCGAAGACGTACCGTTCCGGCGCAAACAGGACGACCGCGACTTTCTGGTGAAACAGAAGCTGAGCTTTCGCGATGACGGCAGCCTCGGCCTGCCACTGGGCGTGATTCAGGGCCAGAACCTTGCGCTGCTGCTGGAAAGCCTGCTGGCCCACACCAGCGACACCCGGGATTTCGACAAGCTGCCGATCCCGTTCCGCGCCGTGACCACCGACATCGCCAACGGCGAAAAAGTGGTGTTCCGCAAGGGCCACCTGCCCCAGGTGATCCGCGCCAGCATGTCGATCCCGGCGGTGTTCGCCCCGGTCGAACTCGACGGCCGATTGCTGGTGGATGGCGGCATGACCGACAACATTCCCCTCGATGTAGCCCGTGAAATGGGCGTCGACGTGGCCATCGTGGTCGACATCGGCACCCCGCTGCGCAACCGCAAGCAACTGGTGACCGTTGTCGATGTGCTGAATCAGTCGATCACCCTGATGACCCGGCGCAACTCCGAAGAACAACTGGCGACCCTGCACCCCGACGACGTGCTGGTCCAGCCGCCACTGGCGAGTTTCGGCGCCACCGACTTCGGTCGCGGCCAGGAGATGATCGACGCCGGCTACCGCGCGACCCAGGCCCTGAACGTGCGCCTTGCCCGCCTCAAACCCGTGCAGTCGCAGGACGCTGAACTCAACGCCGCCCGCGCGCCGGGTCAGCGCACGCCGATCATCACCGCGATCAAGGTCGAGAACGACTCGAAAGTCGGCGATGACGTGATCCGCTACTACATCCGCCAGCACATCGGCGAACCGCTGGATCTGGGTCGCCTGCAAACCGACATGGGCACCCTGTACGGTCTCGATTACTTCGAGCAGGTGCAATACCGCGTGGTGCACAAGGGCGCGGATCACACGCTGGTGATCAGCGCGCGCGGCAAACGCACCGGCACCGATTATCTGCGGGTCGGCCTCAGCCTGTCAGACGACATGCGTGGCGACAGCGCCTTCAACCTCGGCGCCAGTTATCGCGTGAACGGCATCAACCGACTGGGTGCGGAATGGTTGACCCGGGCGCAGATCGGCGATAAACAAGAGCTGTACAGCGAGTTCTATCAGCCGCTGGACGTGGGCTCTCGCTACTTCCTGGCGCCTTATGCTTCGTTTGCCGCACAGAACGTCGACTCGGTTCTGGACAACGATCCGATCGCCCAGTATCGCGTCGAGCGCTACGGCTTCGGCCTCAACTTTGGCCGGCAGATCGGCAACAGCGGCGAAGTGCGCTTCGGGGTTGGCGAGGCCTGGGGCAAGGCTGATGTGCGGATCGGCGATCAGGACCTGCCAAGCGAAAACTTCAACGAAGGGTTCTATGCACTGAAGTATTCCTTCGACTCGCTGGACAACGTCTACTACCCCCACGAAGGCGAAGACATCGGCCTGACGCTGGTGCAGTTCGAACCGAGCCTGGGCTCCGACACGCGCTACCGGCAGTGGGAGTTCAAACTGGACAAGGCCATGAGCAGTGGCCCGGATACGCTGATTCTCGGCGGTCGTTATGGTCGCACGCTGGACGATGCCAACGTGGTGACCTCCAGTTTCCTGCTCGGCGGCGCCCGGCAATTGTCCGGTTTCCGCGAAGACGCGATCTCCGGGCAGAACGTCAGTCTGATGCGTGCGGTGTATTACCGCCGCCTCACCCCGCGTTCGTACCTGCCGCTGGACTTCCCGCTGTACGCCGGCGCCTCGCTGGAACGCGGCCGGGCCTGGAACAACGACAATGTATTTGACAGCGGCTATATCAACGCCGCCAGTGTGTTCATCGGCTTCGATACGCCGCTGGGGCCGCTGAACTTCAGCTATGGACTGAACGATGCGGATGAACAGGCGGTGTACCTGAACCTCGGCCAGACCTTCTGACAACGGTCAGCGAATCCCCGCCAACAACGTGCGCGCTGTTTGCCTGAGGGGTTCGTCGGCTTCCTTGAGCAGTTCGTTGAGCAAGGCAATGGCGCTGTCGATATCGCCGTCGTCGATGCAGGTCTGGGCCTGTTCGAGTTTGCCGGCGTTGGCGGTGTCCGAGGGTTCGGGGTCCAGCTCCGGGGCATGCAGCTCCAGTGGCTCCAGTGAGAGCGTCGTGCCGGGATCGCCAAACTCGTTGAGAAAGTCCTCGTCCAGCGGCTGCGTTTCCGGTTCGACGATCCATTCCAGCTCGGCGGTTTCGGCGTCGTCGGGCAGGGTTTCCGGCAACTCGAAATCCTGTGGCAGTACCTGCAGATCGGAACCCAGCGTTGATGGCGCCTGTTCAGGTGCGGCAGCAGTCGGGCGAATTTCCTCAAGATCCCAACTGGAAGCCATCGAGAGCTGATCCAGGTTCAGTTCGAAATTGTCTTCGGCTAACGGCTCCTCAGGCGTGGTGGGTTCGATCGGCAGCGCGGCGATCACCGGGGCCGCCGCAACCAGAGGTGCCGCGCTGACCAGTTTCGGGTAGCGGGCGCGAATCTCCTGCAAGCGCTGATCCTCGACCCCGAGCTGGCGCAGACGGCTTTCCTGCTCGTCATAGGACGGCGTGTCACCCTGCCGCCCCAGCACTTCAAGCAACTGCACGCCAAGGTCGATGCGCTCCGGTTCCCGCTGCAACGCATCACGCAACAAACCGGCAGCCTCGCCCATGCGTCCGTAGGCCAGATAAATGCCGACCGCTTCCAGCACATCGCCATTGGCGTGTTCCTCACGATGTTCGACCGCACTGTGAACGGAACTCGGCTGCATCGGTTCGGCGTCGTCGACCGGGGGGTCGTTTCGTACCGGCAGGAACGGTGTCGGCGCCTCAGCCACTTGCGCTTGCTGGCGGTGCCGACGCACATACAGCCCTGCCACCAGCAATCCCAGTACCAGCAGCAGTCCGCCGAGCAGCGGCCAGTTGAGTGAATCCTCCTGAGACTCGACCGAGGCAATGACCGGCGCAGGCGCAGGTGCCACGGGTGCGACAGGTGCCGGCGGCGCTTGTTGCACTTCAATCAGTCGGGCCTGCAAATCACCGAGCTGTTTCTTGCCGTCAGCGATCAGCACTTCCTGGGCCTGAAGCTTCACGTTCAATTCATCGATGGTTTTTTGCAGTTGCTGATTCTGCACAAGGCTCGCCGCCAGTTGCTCGGCCTGCGCGTCGGCGACCGGTGTCGGTGGCTGAACAGGCGCAGCAGGTTTGGCCGGCGTGGTTGCAGACGGAGTCTCGGGGGTCGGGAATTCCGACGATTGCGCACGCGCAGTTGGCTCATCGGTGGCCGGGACAATTCCCGGTGAGCCCGGCGGGTCGATCAGCACGGTGTATTCGCGCAGCAGGTGGCCATTGGGCTGATCGAGCTGCACCAGGAAATTCAGAAAGGGTTCGTTGACCGGTTTGCTGGACGTCACCCGGATCATGTTGCGATTGCCACGCAGGATCGGGGTGAACTTGAGGTCATTGAGAAAGAACACGCGCTCGATGCCGGCGCGGCCAAACTCGTCCGCCGAGGCCAGACGAACCGTCAGTTCGTTTTCGCTGACGCCCCCGACATCCACCAGGGCGATGTCAGCCTTGAGCGGCTGATTGAGGGCTGAATGCACGGTGATGTCACCGAGCCCCAGCGCCAATGACGCGGTGGACCAGGTGAGAACACCGGCCACCAACAGCGAGTTGGCGCAACGCAGTACCACGTGCCGACTTCCGAGCATGAGCATCCCTTAAATAAGCAAAACCGACTTCTATGCGTTCGCACATCCGGTACGAACACGATATTGCCCAGTAGTTCTTATAGTCCGCCCAGCGCGATCTCTCAAAAAAACGGCACGCGGTTATGCCTCAAGACTTTTCCAGGTTGGCCAGAATGTGCCCGTGAACCCGCATGCAGACCTTCAGATCCGCCTCGTCGACGCCTTCAAACAATTCCTTGCGCAGTTGTGTAGCGATGGTTTCGATCTGTTCGATCAGCGGCAGCGCCGGTGAGCACAGCACGATTTTTTTCGCCCGGCGGTCTTCCATCACGGACTGGCGTTGCACCAGTCCCTGACTTTCAAGGCTGTCGAGCAGACGGGCCAGGGTCGGCCCTTCGACGCCGACGCTTTGCGCCAGCTCCCGCTGGGTCGGCGCCTCTTCGAAACGCGCCAGATGCAGCAGCACCAGCCAGCGTGCCTGGGACAAGCCCAGACCGGCCAGCCGGCGATCCAGTTCGGCACGCCAGCCACGAGACATCTGGGCCAATTGCATGCCAAAACGGTGTTGATCGGTTAACGGCATAAAACACTCATGATTAGACTGAACAAATAGAGAAAAACTAATTATTAGTCAGCTAAGCATGACATTTGCCTATAGGCAAGAGGGGACTTGTACTGAATCGTTACATCTGAAAAGCCCCTCACCCTAACCCTCTCCCGGAGGGAGAGGGAACCGATTGGGGAATATTCAGGAAATACGCCGACCTGAATGCTCTATGTTGAATCCACAATCGACCCGGTATTTCAGGTCGACGTATAGCGCAAGACAACTCGGTCGGCCCCCTCTCCTGGGGGAGAGGGCTGGGGTGAGGGGAAAGGGTCGAGTTACATCTCGAATTCAGATTGCAGCGCAGCCCGCACGCAATAAAGCACGCCTTCCGGTACGCGACCGGCAAACAGCTCGGCCACTTCGGCGACAGACGGCAACTCGCCTTCGCCGTCGAGGAACGCATCCTGGACTTCCCCCATCAGGTCTTCCGGCAAATCCAGCGCCTGTTCCAGCGACAGCTGCTGCTTGCCGATGGCTTCGGCGAGCATGGTGTAGACGTTCTTTTCCGAGCACTGCAATTGGCCGGAGATCTGCAACGGCGTCATACCGGCGCGGGCCAGGGTGATCAGTTCGTGGCGCACGTCGGCCACCACTTTCGGCGCCTCGGCCTCGCCGCCGAGCACTTCGAGGAAGGCCTCGCCGTAACGCTCCAGCTTGCGCGCGCCGACGCCGCTGACCCGGGCCATGTCCGCCAGCGAGGTCGGCTGGCTGCGGAGCATTTCCAGCAGGGTCGAGTCGGGGAAGATGACATACGGCGGCACGCCGTGTTCTTCCGCCAGTTTGCGCCGCAGGGCACGCAATGCTTCCCACTGTTCGCGCTCTTCGCCGCGCACCAGTTGACTGGCCGGGCTCTTGCTGCCGCTCTTGGCGCTGACTTGCGGCTTGAGGTCGCGGCGCAGCTCCAGGCTCACTTCGCCCTTGAGCAGCGGCCGGCAGGTGTCGCTCAGGCGCAGCCCGCCGTAACCTTCGTGATCGACATCGGCCAGACCGCGGGCAACCAACTGGCGGAACAGCGAGCGCCATTCGCTCTCGCTCAGCGCCTTGCCGACGCCGTACACCGACAGGTGCTGATGGCCGAAGCTGCGGACCTTTTCGTTGTCCTTGCCCAGCAGCACGTCCACCAGATGGCCGACGCCATAACGCTGGCCGGTGCGATAGATCGCCGACAGCGCCTGGCGCGCAGGCTCGGTGGCGTCCCAGGTCTGCACGCCGTCAGTGCAGTTGTCGCAGTGCCCGCAAGGCTCGGGCATGTCTTCGTCGAAGTACGCCAGCAGCGCCTGACGGCGGCAGCGGGTTTCTTCGCAGAGCGAGAGCATCGCGTCGAGCTTGTGCTGCTCCAGACGCTTGTGGCGTTCGTCGCCCTCGGAGTTCTGCAGCATCTGCTTGAGCATCACCACGTCTTGCAGACCGTAGGCCATCCACGCGTCCGCCGGCAGACCATCACGGCCGCCCCGTCCGGTTTCCTGGTAATAGGCCTCGAGGGATTTCGGCAGGTCGAGGTGGGCGACGAAACGCACGTTGGGTTTGTCGATGCCCATGCCGAACGCCACGGTGGCGACCATGATCAGGCCTTCCTCGTTGAGGAAGCGCTTCTGGTGATAGGCGCGCAGATCGTTGGGCAGACCGGCGTGATACGGCAGCGCCGGGAAGCCCTGCTCGGTGAGAAACGCGGCCACCTCTTCCACCTTCTTGCGCGACAGGCAGTAAACGATGCCGGCATCGCTGCGCCGCTCGGCGAGGAACGCCAGCAACTGCTTGCGCGGCTGCTCCTTGGGCACGATGCGGTAGAAGATGTTCGGCCGGTCGAAGCTCGACAGGAAACGCTCGGCATTCTGCAAATGCAGGCGAGTGACGATTTCTTCGCGGGTGCGCTTGTCGGCGGTGGCGGTCAGGGCGATGCGCGGCACGTCGGGGAACATTTCCGCCAACTGCCCCAGTTGCAGGTATTCCGGGCGGAAGTCATGGCCCCATTGCGATACGCAGTGCGCTTCGTCGATGGCGAACAGCGCGATGTTCAAGCCTTGCAGGAACGACAGCATGCGCGGCTGCACCAGACGCTCCGGCGCCAGATAGAGCATTTTCACTTCGCCGCGTTTGATCCGGTTGGCGAGGTCGCGCTGTTGTTCAGCGCTTAATGTGGAGTTCAACGCGGCGGCTGCCACGCCCAGCTCTTCGAGGGTGGCGACCTGATCGTCCATCAGCGCGATCAGCGGCGACACCACCACCGCCAGGCCATCGCGCAGCAGCGCCGGCACCTGGAAGCACAGGGACTTGCCGCCGCCGGTCGGCATCAGGACAAGGGCATCACCGCCACTGGCCACGCGCTCAATGATTGCACCCTGACGGCCACGGAAACTGTCGTAGCCGAAGATGTCCTTGAGGACGCGTTGAGCCTGTTCGAGCATAAAAACTCCAAAAATCCACCGAAACATCCCTGCACAGGCTGGTTCAAGACAGCCGAGGCTGCTTTAAACAAAACGTAAGCGCGCATTGCATCGCGCCCTACACAATCAGCCGCGACACCGGCAGGGATCGCAAAGCGCGGCAGTATACCCGAGCCCTCCCCGGCAAAGGGCACCGCCGATAAGAAGCTTGTGCAGGCAAATCTGCCGTGCGGCTGGCTTGAGGGCTCAAGAAGGCCTAGAATTCCCGCATTGTTTATTCCCCCAAGGTAGCCCTTTAATGTCCTTCGCCGAGCAACTAACCCGCCTGCAAGTCTTCCTCGACGCCGACGAGCTGCATGAAGAGGCGCTGGACTACGTGGCCGCTCACGGTTACCTGACGGCGCTGTCGATCTGCGCCGACGTGGTTCCGGATCGTGAATGGATCGACGCCCTGTTCGCCGAAGAGCCGCATTACAGCAGCGAAGCCCAGCGTGAAGAGATCGAAGCCACGCTGATCGGCCTGAAAGCCCACATCGCCCGCCAACTGGCCTCCGATGAAGAATTCGAGCTGCCATGCGAGCTGGACCTGGGCGACGACCCGGACGATTCCGAACTGCGCGGCTGGTGCATCGGCTTCATGGAAGGCGTGTTCCTGCGCGAAGCGGCCTGGTTCGAAACCGCCGAAGAAGAAGTCAGCGAAATGCTCCTGCCGATCATGGTCGGTTCGGGCCTGTTCGACGAACAGCCTGAGTTCGAAGACATCGCCAAGGATGCCAACCTGATGGACGACATGATCGTGCAGATCCCGGAAGCCCTGACCGCGCTGTACCTGCTGTGCCAGGCGCCCGACGAAAAACCGGCGATCCTCAAGCCACGTCACCACTAAGATCCGGCCTATGGACAACCCCATAGGCAACCGTCCCCTGATGTTGCGCTACATCCTGCTGGCCATCGGCTGGCTGAGCGTGGCACTGGGGGTGATCGGGATTTTCCTGCCTGTTCTCCCCACTACCCCCTTCCTGCTGCTGGCAGCCGCCTGCTTCGCCCGCAGCTCTCCGCGTTTCTATCAATGGCTGGTCGAGCATCCCCGGCTCGGGCCATGGATCCGCGACTATCTCGACGGCAACGGCATTCCGCTCAAGGGCAAGGTCTACGCGATCGGGCTGATGTGGGCGAGCATTCTGTTCTCGTGCTACCTGGTGCCTCTGCCATGGGCGCGCGGGTTCATGCTGACCAGTGCGGTGCTGGTGACGGTTTATATCTTGCGGCAGAAGACGTTGCGCAAGTTCTGAGGCGCCATACCCGACAACCGCTCGTCGAAAACCCTCATTCCCCTGTCAGATCTGACAGTAGGCAGTTAAACGTGTCAGCGCTCTAATCCTTCGGCAACGGTGCCGGCATTCAAACATTCGGGCACCCCCTCTTGCGAAGGTGCCCACTCATGAACAGTCCCGTCAATACGCCCGATCCTGATTCCCCCGTGCAGGAGGTTGTATTTCCACCTGATACCGGCGGCATACGTGTTAATGCAATAAATCCCCCCTTGGTCATCGGCCACAAGCTTCAGAATGATGGCGCACAAGGTATCAATATAAGCATGGTGAAAAGTGATTACAGAGGCCTGTTGGCTTACCTGCTGCCCTATCTGAACATGGCCAGTGGCGACAGGGGTAAGTTTCATATTGGGAATGAAATTGTCACAACTATCAATGTCAAAGACGAGCATTTCGATGACAAAGGAAACGCGAAACCCATCGCGTTCTATATCCCGATTGATAATATGTATTCCAACTTCCCCCCTCTCGAACCCAAGAACGAAAAATGCTGGTTTCACATTTTCAGACTGAGTGGCAATGAAGAGGAGTCGCCCAAAGCCGATCTCTGTTTCCTGAACCCCGAACCGGGCGAACAGGACACGGACCACGCCGAACCACACAATCAGGGCCTGGGGCTGGTTGAATGTTCAGAAACAATAATCGACAAGACGGTGGTTGAAGAAGGGCTGACGCTGACCGCGCCCAAGTATTACAACTCAAACAAAGGTGACCTTGTGACCGTCACGCTCGGTCCCTTGCGCTGGGAGATTGTCATCACCACACCCGGTGGCACTACCGACATTGACGTAACCCCTGAAGAACTCGCAACCATCCCTGCGACCGACAAGCTACACGCACGCTGGATGGTGCGCGACCGGGTTCACAACTTCAGCGGGTGGTCGCGTGCGCTCAGCATTATCTTCAAGCCTTTAGAGAAACTGGTGCCGGCTCCAATCATTGAATTGGCCGATGAAAAAGACGTAGTCCATCACGATCAACTGAACGGTAGTTTCCTGACGATTCTTGTCACCGGGATATTTGCAATCGGTAACATCATCAATTTATCAATCAAGGGTTTTACAAAGACAGGCGAAGCCGTCAGCCATACCTATAGTCGGAAAGTCGAACGTGCCAGCAGGACCGAAGTTTTCGAGATGGAAAACTACCGAGTTAAGAACTTGATCGGTGGCAACTTCGAGGCCGGCTACGAATTGATAAAGGGGGGCGTCACCCAACATTCGAAGCCAGCCTTTGCCACTGTTTCTGGCGTCGCCCAGCCTTTGGGTGAACCGACCGCGACACCGCAGAAAGAAGACGTCATTCCCGTGGACGCTGCTTTGGTGAAAGTACGCTGTGCCGATTATTGGCCTCTTGTAGAAGGCGCAAGAGCCGAGCTCAGCTGGCAGACCGAGGATAAGGAAGGTGTCCCGACACTGTTTGTATTCCGGCAAAAGATCAAATATCCGACACGTGAGATCGTCTTTGACGTAGCGCCAAAATACTTTGCCCAGTTCCCCGACTCCAAACTGTTACTGCAATGCTCAATTACCAACCCGGGCAAGCCGACGGTTGTTTCCGATCTGAGTGAATTGAAAATTGGTCTTTACAAAGACGCCGCTCTCACGCCGCCAAAACTGTTGGAATCCCAGCCGCTGAATCCACTCGGGGCCGAGGCTACTGTGGAAGCCGAATTCCCCGGCGCAACGGCAGAACATCGGGCGAGACTGGTACAAACAGATGCACCAGCAAACTCGCCAGATCTCGGAATCAAGCCCTTCGACAAAGACAAACGTGCCACCTGGAAACTGGATCGTAACTTCCTGATCAGAAACCACGGCACGACATTCGAGATGCACTGGAACCTACGGTTCAAAGGGGAACGGGTCGCTTCATCGCAAACCACGGAAATCTCGGTGGCCCCCATCCCGAACTACAGCAAAGACTTTCCCACTCCGACGATCGACGGAGTACAAGGGATTGTAGAGGTGAAGAAACTGACGGCAGCCAACTTGCTGCGAGTGGCACCTTGGCCGGGACAGGCACCGGGACAAGCCAGGTTTCTAAGGTTTGAAGGCACCCATAAAAACGGCACGAAAGTGAGCTATCAAGCGCTCAACGGAGAGGTGACCGGAACCGAACAGGGCTCGATAACGGCATTGATACTCGCCTGGTTTCGTGATCTGAAAGACGAAACCGACCTGGACATTTTTTTCTCGGTCATTCTCGGTCTGGGTCAAAAGCCCCTGCTGTTTCCGATGCAAAGGTACAAGGTCGAATCGCTGGTCGAACTGCAACCGGTCATCACAGCAGTACAAGCCCCTCAAGGGGAAGTTCCTCAGAACACCGAAACGATATCCACGGCCCTGACCATTCACTGTCGTGGTAGCGTCAATGAGCAAATTGAAATCCTGGTCAACGGTTCACCGCAGAAAGTCGTCACTACCGATAGCGCTGGCAACGCTCCCGGTGCTTCAGTGACGGTGAGCAACTATGACGCCTACAACTCGATTGTTGCCCGAGCGAAATATGGCAACAACCTTTCCTCCCCGACACGCAACGTTATCCTTCGCCGACCTCTGCAAATCGATACGACGCGCCGACTTCTAGACGGATATCGGGTCTATACCGGTTGGCCGGAAACTGGTGCCAGATGGCCGCGTAACTGGCTACAACTAATCCCGCAATATGGTGTGGGCCAGCGTACCTTCAGTTCAAGCAATCCCTCTGTTGTTTCCGTTGACGCCAATGGCGTTGTAATCGGCCTTCGCTGCGGGGCTGCCTACCTTTATGTTCAGGACCAATTCACCACTCATGCGATCTATGTGGACTCAATCAATATTTACAGATTGGATATTTATGCTGCACCTATGACGCATTATGAAGCCGTGAACTGGATGAATAGTGTTCCAGGTTCGATTCCCTTGACACTTACCTGGCCCTCCATGTACGTGGTTTATGGGTATAACTGGCCACTGTCAGCAGGATGGGTTACGTGGATGTGCGATACCACGGCGTGCCCCGCAGGCACCGTCGGATATTATGTACATGGAGGTGGCGGACATGTATGTACCACTGACGTGAATGCTCGTTATTGGCCATGGTGTCTGAGACGGTATTGAGCGAGGAAAAGAGAAAAGGGAGTGCATGTTCCCGCCCCTACAAAGCCGTGTTTCCGGTAATCCGGGAGCGCGGGTTTTGTCGTTTCCACGCCTTCGAAAACCGCTGTTGAAGAGTGTTGAAGCTTATGTCCGCAAAGCCACACAACCTTGCGCCTTTGCCTACGCATCCGCCAGAATCCGCCGGCTTGTGCGCCTTGGGGGCGGGTTCTATTGTTTGGCGGTCGCTGAAAAGCAGCGATCGGGTTTAGCAGCCCGGATCTACTCTAGACGCACAATGCCGCTCGTTCGTGATCAGGTTCACGCCTGTCCGTTCACGTTATGGCGGCTTTGCGTGGGGCACTTCGGTGCGCCGGGTTCTAGAGTCCTGGTCTGCTAACCCGCGTACGGCCGCCACCTCCTTCGTTTAGCAGCGAAGCGTGGCGCCTCCACTACTCTAGAGGCTTTATCCATGATCAAACCCACGCCAAACCCGCCGGAAGTCGATTCGACTTCCCCCTACGAAACCCTCGATTCCAAGAAATTCCACGAAGCCGCCGAGCGCGCCCTCGATCACTATCTCAATCCCCTCCTCCCCCGAAAGCCGCTGCTCAAACCCAATACCCGCTACCTCATCGCCCCCGGCATCGACAGCGAAGAGCTGCTGGCCGACGCCTGCGAAACCCTGACTTCGGCTAAGGTCATGGCCAATGACTTTGCCGGGTTGGTGGATGGGTCGCATCGGCATGTGTTGTTGGGGATTGCGCAGTTGATCATGCTGGGTGAGCTGGCGGTGAATCGGGTACTGGATAATCTGGAGTTGAAGGCTGAGGCGTCCGCTGTAGCCTGACCGCCGCCTGATCGTTCCCACGCTCTGCGTGGGAATGCAGCCCGGGACGCTCCGCGTCCCAAAGAGCGGACGCAGAGCGTCCATTGAGGCATTCCCACGCGGAGCGTGGGAACGATCAATCCAAGACAAAACCCGCCGTCCCGATTACTCGGGGCGGCGGGTTTTGTCGTTTCAGCTCCGGCTTACACCGTATCCACCTTCAACGAATGATCATTCAACATTCCGTTGATGATCGTCGCCGTGTCATGCCCACTGGCAATCAAACCACCCGCCCCCGGCGTCACACCGTAGTGGCTGGCCAGGTTGACGCCGGCCAGGTCGATGGTCTGGTTCGGCGTGGCGCCGGCCATGGCGCTGACGTCGATGCTGGTCATGACCGAGGCGCCGCTGCCGGTGACGGTGAAGTGCAGGTAGTCATCCAGTGAGGCCGACGTGCCGTTTTCACCTTGCAGCAGTTGCGACAGGTCGAGCTTGTCGGTGCCGGGGGTGAAGTCGGTGACAAGGTCGTGACCGCTGTTGCCCTTGAGCCACTGAAAGGTGTCGGCACCCGGCCCACCGGTCAGGGTGTTGTTGCCCATCCCGCCGATCAGCAGGTCATCACCCCCGCCGCCGTTGAGGATGTCGTTGCCCAGGCCGCCGTTGATCACGTTGTTATTGTTGTCGCCGGTGAGCGTGTCGTTGAAGTTCGAACCGACGAGGTTTTCGATGCCGGTCAGGGTATCGGTGCCCGCGCCGACGGTGTTTTGCGCACCGAGCAGGCCGAGGTTGACCGTCACCCCGGCGGTGGCGTGGGCATAGCTGGCGGTGTCGATGCCGGTTCCGCCGTCGAGCAGGTCGTTGCCCGGGCCGCTGTAGAGCAAGTCGTTGCCGGCACCACCGTGCAGTTCGTTGTTGCCGGAGCCTGCGGTCAACACATCGTTGCCGTCGCCGGCGTTGATAATGTTGTCGCCGGTGCCGGCCACCAGTACGTCATCGCCCGAGGTGCCAGTGAGGGTGTGGCCATCTTGATAGCTGATGGTCACGTTCGCCGTGTCACTGCCGCCGTGGTTGTCGTTGGCGGTGTAGGTGCCGTGGTAATCCGGGGTGATGTCGTGGGCCCCGGCGTAGTTGAGGGTCATGGTCAGCTGGTAGTTTTCCGCCGCGTTGACGTTGTTGCCCGTGGTGTTGCTGATGTTGGTGATGTGAATCTGGTAGACGCCGTCGGACGATGCGGTCAGGGTCTGGCCGTCCGCGAGGGCGATCCAGGCGCCGCCGTTGATCGAGTACTCCATGGTGATGTGACCGGCCGCCAGGTTGTGGTCCAGGTTGAGGGTTTCGCCCTGGCGCAGGTTGACGGTGATGCGGTCTTCATCGTTGGCGTTTGTGTTGGTCACCGCGCCGAGGTAGCCGCTGACCACCAGCACGGCGGTCATGGTCGCAGCGTTGGCGCTGAACGAGTTACGCACGTTGGCCAAGTTCTGGTTGGCGGCGGTGTTGGCGTTGGTGCCGGTGAAGCTGATCGCGCCGGTGCCGGTGAAGTCTGCCGATTTGGAGATCCAGCCGGTGTTGAACGAGATTGGCGTGGCGTTGAGCGTATCGCCATTCGGGTCGGTATCGTTGGCCAGCAGCAGTTCGCCCGGCACCACGATGTTGCCCGACAGCACGTTGGTGATGATGTGGTCGTCCGCCGCCACCGGAGGCGCGTTGGGGATCACTTTCACGGTCAGGGTCGAACTGGCGAGGTCGCCGTCGTTGTCGCTGAGGGTGAAGCCGATGTTCTCGGTGATCACTACGGCGGTGGTTTTCTGCGAGGTGTAGCTGTAGTCGCCGGTGTCGAGGTTGACCACCAGGGTGCCGCTGTTATTGGTGGCGATGCTCAGGGTGTTGTTCACCGTGTTGAACGTGCCGTGGTTGGCGCCGCCGCTGGCGACCAGCGAACCCTGACCGCCGTTGGCTTTCGGGTCATAGGTGTAGGTGGTGCCGTCGACCACGATGGATTTGATGAACCCGCCATCGGCGCCGAACGTGCCGCCCTCGCCGATCAACGAACCGGTGACCGGCGCCCCTTCGACGGTGCCGGACAGCACCGAGTTGAGCTGGTTGAGGTCGGTGACCACCACCGCGTTGGTGTTGGTGTGCGTGATGCCGTCGTACGCCAGCGGATCGAGGTTGGCGTTGCTCACGCCGCTGCCCAGGCCGATCGCGTAGTTCTTGATGTTGTTGGCATCGAGAAACGCCTTGAGCGTCGCTTCGTCGGCGGTGCCGATGTCACCTTCGTTGGGTTTGCCGTCGGAGAAGAAGTAGCCGACGTTCTGCGCCCCGGTGAGTTTGCCCGAGGTGTTGAACGCGTTGTACATGGTCGCCACGGCCGCATCGTAGTTGGTGCCGCCGCCCGCGCTGAGGCCGGCCAGAATCGTCTTGGCCGTCGCGACATCGACCCACACCGAAGTGCGGTCGGTGGCGTTGCTGCTGAAGGTGACGAGCTGCACTTTCACATCGCCCAGATCGTCGTACTTGTCGAGCAAGGCGCTGATCGCCTGCTTCGCCAGTTCCAACCGCGACAGACCCGGTACGCCAGAAGCGTCGGCCATGCTGCCGGAGATATCGAGGACGATGAGGATGTTGGAGTCGATCTCCACCGCCGCCACCGAACGCTCCGACGCTACCGCTTTTGGCACGTCGTCGACGATGTTGACCACGATGGTGCTGGTGGTGCTGTTGCCCAGCGCATCGGTGGCTTTGTAGGTGAAGCTTTCGCTCAGGGTGTTCGGCCCGTCGTTGGCGTTCGGCGTGGTTTTCGGCGCCGAGGTCAGGGTGTAGGTGTAGGTGCCGTCGGCGTTGAGCTGGATCTGCCCGTAAGTCCCGGTGGCGCTGCCGACCAGGGTATAGGTGATCGCCCCGCTGCCGCCGCTGACCGAACCGACCAGCGTGCCGGTCGCGGTTTCGCCGGTGCTGCCCGGGTCGCTGCCGGTGACTGTGCCGGGGGCCAGGTCTTGTCCGTCCTTGGTCAGGTCGAGGGCTTTTTCGTAGACGGTCACGTCCTGATCGGTCGAGGCCACGAGTTTGCTGTCAGCGACGTTGACGGTGATGGTGGTGGTGCTTTCGTCGCCGTCACTGTCGCGGATGGTGTAAGTGAAGGTGTCGGTAGCGCCCGGCGGGCTCACCGAGTTCGGGTTGCTGTGATAGACCGCGTTGCCGGCCGCATCGAGAGTCAGGTAACCGTAGTTACCGTTGATGTTGCTGTTGAGGCCGCCGATGGCCGAGGTCGCGGTATTGCCGCCGGCGCGCACGCCGACCACGATCGCCGCGCCATCCGCGCCACTGACGTCATTGCCCAGCACGCTGATGTTGACCGTGCCGCCCTCCGCCACCGAGCCGGTGTCGGCCTTGGCGGTCGGCAGGTCATCGATGATGTTGACGTTGATCTGCCCGGTCGCAGTGCTGCCATCGGTGTCCGTCGCCACCACGTTGAAGTTCTCGGTGATGCTGTTGGCGCCGTTGGCATTCGGGTGGGTTTCGTTATCCACCAGGGTGTAGCTGTAACTGACCACGCCGGTTGCCGGGTTGTAACCGGTGATGGTCAGCGTGCTGCCCAGCGGGGTGACGGTCGACTGCGGGAAGCCGGCCGCGACGCCGTTGGTCATCACGGCGATGCCGCCCACGGTCAGGGTTTGCAGACCGTCGAGCGCGGTGACGGTGAAGGTGCCGCTCTGGGTCAGTGCCGGGGTATCGGGGCTGGTGCCGTCGCTGAGGTTTTTCTCATAGACAGTCAGCTCGCCGCCATACACGTCGAGGCCGTTGAGGACCACCGGATCGTCGTTGTTGTGGATGTTCAGCACCAGGTTGGCGGTGCTGGTATCGCCGTCGGCATCGGTCAGGGTGTAGGTGAAGGTCTCGGTGCCGTTGCCACCGCCGTGCAGGTTTTTGAAGTCTGCATCGTTGGTGTTCAGCGTGTAGGTGTACGTGCCGTTGGCGTTCAGCACCAGGGTGCCGTAAGTGCCGGTGAAGGTGCCGGGAGTGATCGGGCCGGCATTCGGCCCGGTCGCCACCACGTCGGCGCCTTGCACGTCGTTGGTCAGCACGTTGCCGTTGAGGGTCAACTGGGTTTCCGACGCGGTGCCGGCGTTGCTGTCGTTGATCGCCTTCGGCACGTCATCGACGATGCTGACCACGAGGGTGCTGGTGACGACGTTGCCCAGCGAATCGGTGGCCTGGTAGGTGAAGGTTTCGGTCAGGGTGTTGGCGCCGTCGTCGGCGTGCGGGGT
Source organism: Pseudomonas sp. CH235 (assembly GCF_004368175.1). NCBI lineage: Bacteria > Pseudomonadati > Pseudomonadota > Gammaproteobacteria > Pseudomonadales > Pseudomonadaceae > Pseudomonas > Pseudomonas sp. CH235. Next base: position 2,210 of record NZ_RRZJ01000013.1, on the reverse strand, counting down.
GGTACTGGCCGGTGAGGTCAGGGTGTAGGTGTACGTGCCGTTGGGGTTGAGCACGATCTGCCCGTAGTTGCCGGTGGCACTGCCGACCAGCGCGTAGCTGATCGCACCGACCGCGCCGGTGACCGAGCCGACCAGCGTGCCGGACGCGGTTTCCCCGGTGCTGGTCGGATCGCTGCCGGTGACCGTGCCAGGAGCCAGATCCTGGCCGTCCTTGGTCAGATCGAGGGCTTTTTCGTAGACGGTGACATCGGTGTCGCTGACCGCGCACAGTTTGCTGTTGTAGACGTCGATGGTGATGGTGGTGGTGCTTTCATCGCCGTCGGAATCGCGCACGGTGTACACGAACACATCCACCGCACCCGGGCCACTCACGGCATTCGGGTTGCTGTGATAGACCGCGTTGCCGTTGGCGTCGAGGGTCAGGTAGCCGTAGGTGCCGTTGATGTTGCTGTTGAGGCCGCCGATGGCCGAGGTCGAGGTGTCGGAACCGGCGCGCACGCCCACTACCGCGCCACTGGCAGCCGGGCCGTCGGCGCCGCCGATATCGTTGTCCAGCACGTTGCCGCTGACGGTGCCGCCCTCCTGCACCGACGTCGCGTCGGGTTTGGCGGTCGGCAGGTCGTCGATGATGTTGACGTTGATCTGCCCGGTGGCGGAGCTGCCATCGGTGTCGGTCGCCACCACGTTGAAGTTCTCGGTGATGCTGTTGGCGCCGTTGGCGGTCGGATGGGTTTCGTTATCCACCAGGGTGTAGCTGTAGCTGACCACGCCCGTGGCCGGGTCGTAACCGGTGATGGTCAGCGTGCTGCCCAGCGGGGTGACGGTCGATTGCGGGAAGCCTGCTGCCACACCATTGGTGATCACGGCAATGCCGCCCACGGTCAGGGTTTGCAGACCGTCGAGGGCGGTGACGGTGAAGGTGCCGCTCTGGCTCAGTGCCGGGGTGTTGGGGCTGGTGCCGTCGCTGAGGTTTTTCTCGTAGACGGTGAGTTCGCCACCGTTGACGTCGAGGCCGTTGAGGTACACCTGATCGTCGTTGTTGTGGATGTTCAACACGAGGTTGGCGGTGCTGGTATCGCCGTCGGCATCGGTGATGGTGTAGGTGAAGGTTTCAGTGCCGTTGCCGCCGCCGTGCAGGTTTTTGAAGTCTGCATCGTTGGTGTTGAGGGTGTAGGTGTACGTGCCGTTGGCGTTCAATGCCAGGGTGCCGTAAGTCCCGGTGAAGGTGCCTGCGGTGATCGGGCCGGCGTTGGGGCCGGTCGGTACGCGGTCGGCGCCTTGCACGTCGTTGGTCAGGACGTTGCCACTCAAGGTGAGGTTGGATTCCGAGGCGGTGCCGGCGTTGCTGTCGTCCACGCCTTTTGGCAGGTCGTCGACGATGTTTACGTCCAGCGTCGCGTTGGCGGTGGTGCCGTTGTCGTCGACTACGGTCACGGCGAATTGCTCGTTGAGCACGTTGGCACCATTGGCAGTCGGGTGCGCTTCGTTGTCGACCAGGGTGTAGCTGTAGCTGACGACGCCGGTTGCAGCGTTGAAGCCGGTGATAGTCAGTGTGCTGCCCAAGGGAGTGACGGTAGATTGCGGGAAACCTGCTGCCACGCCATTGGTGACTACAGCGATGCCGCCGATGGTCAGTGTGGTGACGCCGTCCAGCGCGGTGATGGTGAAGGTGCCGCTTTGGGTCAGGGCTGGCGCATCGGGGCTGCTGCCGTCGCCGAGGTTTTTCTCGTAGACGGTGAGTTCTCCGCCATTCACGTCGAGGCCGTTGATGATCACAGGGTCGTCGTTGTTATGAATCTGCAGCACGAGGTTCGCGGTGCTGGTATCGCCGTCGGCATCGGTGATGGTGTAGGTGAAGGTTTCAGTGCCGTTGCCGCCGCCGTGCAGCGCTTTGAAATCGGCGTCGCTGGTATTGAGCGTGTAGGTGTAAGTGCCGTTGGCGTTCAGCACCAGGGTGCCGTAAGTCCCGGTGAAAGTGCCCGCCGTGATCGGGCCGGCATTCGGGCCGGTTGGTACGCGGTCGGCGCCTTGCACGTCGTTGGTCAGGACGTTGCCGCTCAATGTGAGGTTGGTTTCCGAAGCAGTGCCGGCGTTGCTGTCGTCCACGCCTTTTGGCAGGTCGTCGACGATGTTCACGTCCAGCGTCGCATTGGCGGTGGTGCCGTTGTCATCGACCACGGTCACGGCGAACTGCTCGTTGAGCACGTTGG
>NZ_RRZJ01000012.1:0-176929 GCF_004368175.1 Pseudomonas sp. CH235 | reverse complement strand
GGATTGATCCGGGGGCATCGCCTACGGTTTGCTTCGCTGCACCTCCTCTCGATGCATGCGGCTGCGCCGCACGGTCGCTGCGCTCCCACCCCCGGATCAATCCCTCCACTCAGCCTGCCGACGGGCCCTGCGATCAAAAGCTCTACTCGAGCTAACGCTCATCGTGGTGAGTGGTGAAGAGCACGAAGCCGACGTGTGTGCTCTTCAAAACCTGAGTTCGCCTCGATGGTTCAGGTCGATGTATCTCGAATCAACAACCCCGTAGGCTCCCTCTCCCTCTGGGAGAGGGCTGGGGTGAGGGCTGGCTCTTGAGGTTGTCCTCGATTTTTCGGAACCCACGATCCATTCTGTAAACCCACCCCAAAATCGACAGCCAATCCCCCCCAATCCCACCATTTCACTGGCACTCACCCCCCACTGGTCTATAAGGAATGAGTGGTTCGGTTTCCATAACCGGGCGTTGTCCTGCTCGGCGACGGGAGTTTTCTTCCATTCATCGCGGGTCATCCTATGAACAATCCTGGGAAACGCGTGTGTTTTTCGTTGTTGTCGGCTTTCGGTCTGGTGCTGCTCAGTGGTTGCGCCAGTCCTCCACCCCCTCCGCCGGCAGCACCGCCTCCGCCGCCTGAGCGGACTTGTCAGGTCATGGAAAATACCGAGGTCGCCGGTGATGCGTATGCCGACGGGCAAGTGACTCGACACATCACCAAGACCCGTTGCGTCACTCAATAAGCCGTGCGCCTGTGAAGGCGCGGGTCGAGTGGATTGTGCTGGTGGCCGATCTGGTCGGCACGGCGGTGTTTGCGGTTGAAGGCGCGATTGCGGCGATGCGCAGTCAGCTTGATCTGCTCGGGGTGATGGTGATTGCGTTCATCGTTGCGCTCGGTGGCGGGGTGACGCGTGATCTGTTGATCGGTGCGACGCCGCCCAAGGCTGTGGCGGACTGGCGCTATCCGGCGCTGGCGTTTGCCATGGGCGGGGTGGCGTTTGTTTTTCATGAGCAGGTGCTTGGGTGGTCCGGTTCGATGCTGATCGTGCTGGATGCGGCGGGGTTGGCGTTGTTTGCCGTGGCCGGAGCGCAGAAGGCGTTGAATTTCGGGATCTCGCCGTTTGTGGCCATGTTGATGGGCACGATTACCGGGGTCGGTGGCGGGGTGCTGCGTGACATTGTGCTGGCGCGGGTGCCGGTGGTGTTGCAGGCGGATTTGTATGCCAGTTCGGCGTTTGTTGGCGCGGCGGTGTTGATTGTCGGGCGCAGGCTGGGTGTGCCGCCGGTGGCGGCTGCGTTGCTGGCGGGGGCGGCGTGTTTGTTGTTGCGGTTGTTGTCGGTGCATTTTGGCTGGCAGTTGCCGAAGGTTCTGGAGGCATGAAAAAGGCAGCCCTTGGGCTGCCTTTTCTTTTGCGTCAGAAGCGGATCAGGACAGGAAGCCGCCGTCCACGTTCAGCGATACGCCGGTGGTGTAGCTCGAGGCATCGCTCGCCAGGTACAGCACGGCGCCGGCCATTTCGCTTGGGTCGGCTACGCGCTTGAGCGGGATCTGCGTCAGGGCCTGTTTCAGGATGGCGTCGTTCTTCACCAGGGCCGAGGCGAACTTGGTGTCGGTCAGGCCTGGCAGCAGGGCGTTGCAGCGGATGCCGAATTGCGCGCATTCCTTGGCGAAGACTTTGGTCATGTTGATCACGGCGGCTTTGGTCACCGAGTAGATGCCCTGGAAGATCCCCGGCGAAATGCCGTTGATCGACGCTACGTTGATGATGCTGCCGCCGCCGTTTTCGCGCATCAGCTTGCCGGCTTCCACCGACATGAAGAAGTAGCCGCGAATGTTCACGTCGACGGTTTTCTGGAAGGCGCCGAGGTCGGTGTCCAGTACGTTGCAGAACTGCGGGTTGGTCGCGGCGTTGTTGACCAGGATGTCCAGGCGCCCGAACTGTTCCTTGATCCCGGCGAAGACCTGGCTGATCTGTTCCATTTCGCCGATGTGGCAGGCGACCGCTGTGGCCTTGCCGCCGGCGGCGATGATGGCGTCGGCCACGTGTTGGCAGCCTTCGAGTTTGCGGCTCGAAACGATGACGTGGGCCCCTTGCTGGGCCAGCAGTTTGGCGATGGCTTCACCGATGCCACGGCTGGCGCCGGAGACGAAAGCGATCTTGCCGTCGAGGTCGAACAACTGAGTGTTGGACATGGGATTCCCTTGTAGTAAGCCTTGTTATAACGCCGTCATCAGAGGCTGGATTTGGCAATGACCTGCAGGCTCATCTGCTCCAGCAGTTTGTTCATGTGAATGAACTGCGCGAAGCGTTTGTCCTGGGTCTGGCCATGGAAGAAGCGGTAGTAGATCTGCTGCACGATGCCGGCCAGGCGGAACAGGCCGTAGGTGTAGTAGAAGTCGAAATTGTCGATCTGGATGCCCGAACGCTCGGCGTAGTAGTCGACGAATTCGCGGCGGGTCAGCATGCCCGGCGCGTGGCTTGGCTGGCGGCGCATCAGTTGCACCGGTGCCGGGTCGTCGGCCTGGATCCAGTAGGCGAGGGTGTTGCCCAGGTCCATCAATGGATCGCCGAGGGTGGTCAGTTCCCAGTCGAGCACGCCGATGATCTGCATCGGGTTGTTCGGGTCGAGGATGACGTTGTCGAAGCGGTAGTCGTTGTGCACGATGCTGGAGGTCGGGTGATCGGCCGGCATCTTGTCGTTGAGCCAGGCTTTGACCTTTTCCCAGTGCGGTGCGTCCGGGGTCAGGGCTTTTTCGTAACGCTCGCTCCAGCCTTTGATCTGGCGGGCGACGTAGCCTTCCGGTTTGCCCAGATCGCCGAGGCCGCAGGCGTTGTAATCGACGCGGTGCAGTTCGACGAAACGGTCGATGAAGCTCTTGCACAGGACTTCGGTTTTGGCCGAGTCGAGGCCCAGCTCCGGCGGCAGGTTCGAGCGCAGGATGATGCCCTTGACCCGTTCCATCACGTAGAACTCGGCGCCGATCACCGAATCGTCGGTGCAGTGCACGTAGGCTTTCGGGCAATACGGGAAGCCATCGCGCAACTGGTTGAGGATGCGGAATTCGCGGCCCATGTCGTGGGCGGACTTGGCTTTGTGGCCGAACGGCGGACGGCGCAGGACGAATTCCTGGTCCGGGTATTCCAGCAGGTAGGTCAGGTTCGACGCGCCGCCGGGAAACTGGCTGATCTGCGGCGTGCCTGTCAGGCCCGGAATGTGCGCCTTGAGGTACGGATCGATCAGGCTGGCATCGAGTTCTTCGCCAGAGCGGATACGGGTGGACTGGTCAGTAAGCGCCATGCTTATCCCTTCTGCTTATTTTGGAGGCCACACATCATTGGCTAATCTAATGGCGCGCTCGGGTCGTCACAAGCGCGGTTCGGTCTTATAGGTTAGCGTGTTGGACGATAATCACCTTTGGGAATGTGCGCGCGGGGCCGCTGGCGACTAAGGTTTAGCGCGTATGCCTTGTTTACGAAGGAGCTTTGAAATGGGCTGCCCGCAAGTCTGTGCCAGCGCCACCCTGCAATGCAGTTTCGGTGCCGCACCGGCGGTGCTCAACGTGCTGCCGGTCAACCGCACGCTGACCGGCGGGATGCCGGCGGCGAACATCATGGATCACATTCCGCTGGTCAACGTCACCACGTTCGGCATGTGCATGAGCATGGCCAACCCGATGGTCGCTGCTGCCACGGCTGCGGCGCTGGGCGTGTTGACGCCGATGCCGTGCATTCCCGCCACCGCCACGCCGTGGATCCCCGGCGGTGCGCCGACCTTACTGCTGGGCGGGATGCCGGCGATCGATGCCAACAGCACGTTGATGTGCAACTGGGCAGGGGTGATCAAGATCGTGATGCCGGGGCAGATGCAGATGTTGATTCCCTGAGCTTCTTCGCTTGTCGTTAAATCCATGGCCCTCACCCCAGCCCTCCCGAAACGTCGGACCGCCCGGAGGGAGAGGGAGCCGACCGAGGTGTCATTCGGCTTACATCGACCTGATCGACCGAGCGATTATGGATTCAGCGCAAATCTTTCACGTCGGTGGAACTCGCCAATATTCCCGGATCGGTTCCCTCTCCCTTCGGGAGAGGGCTAGGGTGAGGGGGCTTTTCAGGCCTGCTGCGGATCCGTCCATTTGCGAAACCACCAGCGCACCCGGGAAATCGGTTTGCCATCGGCATCCAGCGGCCGCCCGTCCTCGGCAAACCCTTGCTCCGGTTCCATCAACTGCCCATTCAGATAACGCGCATCCACCGCCGGCTTGCCGTTGGGATGAAAGCGCTGATAGCGCCCCTCACGCACGCCATCGCGATAGAACTCGGCCTCCGCTACTTGCCCGTCCGGAAAGTAATTGAACGCCTCGCCATGCAACAACCCGCGCCGATAGCTGGCCTTGCGCTGCAGCCAGCCCTCGGGCGCGTAGAAACTGGCAATGCCTTGCAGCTTGTCACGCACAAACGGCATCTGCGCCGAAACCTTGCCATTGGGGTGATAGAGCAGGGACGTGCCCTGCAATTCGCCCTGGCTGTAATTCAGATCCGCCTGCGGGCGCCCGTCATCCTTGATGTTCAACGGGCCGTCGAGCTGGCCGTCCTGCAATCGCCCCTTGAGGTGTTTGTCATCCTGCTGCAGATCCAGTGGTGTGATCGCCATGGCTTCTCCTTGTCAGTTGACCTGCACCAGCCCGCCCTTGATGGTCAGCATGCCGCCGCCGTCCACGGTCTGTGAGGCAGCGCCCTTGTTGGTCAGGCTGATGCCGGCGTCGTTGGTCAGCGTGGTTCCGGCCTTGTTGTCCAGCGAAGTGCCGGCCTGATTGGTCATGGCGGTGCCGGCCTTCTGGGTGATCGAAGTGCTGGCCGAAGTCGCCAGATCTGCACCGCTCTTGATCGTGAAACTGCCGCCGCTTTGCAGGGTGAGGGTGCCGCTGACCTTGATCGTCAGGTTGCCGTCCACCGTCAGGCTGTAATCGCCGGTGACCTTGTCGGTGTAGTTGCCGCCGGTGCTGTGGTTCTGGTCGGCGCCGACTTTCACGGTGCGGCTGTCCTTCACATCGAGGCTGTCGCTGCCGGTCTGGATCGTCACGCTGCGTTTGCCTTTCTCCAGCGTGACGGTTTCGTCGCCTTCCTTGACCGTAAGGGTGCGGGCGTTCTGCACCGTGAGGGTTTCGTCGTGGCCGACGGTGGCGGTGGTGTCGTTGAGCACGTTGATCTTCAGATCTTTCTGCGCTTGCAGGAACACTTCTTCGGCGTCTTTCTTGTCCTCGAAACGCAGTTCGTTGAAACCACCGCCACCCTTGGACGATTGGGTCTTGATTCCCGACTGGGTCTGGTTCGCCGGCAAGGCATAGGGCAGGGCGTTATCACCGTTGTAGACGCAACCGGTCACCAGCGGCCGGTCCGGATCCCCGTCGATGAAGGTCACGATGACTTCCTGACCGATCCGCGGCACGAACTGCATGCCGAAACCCTTGCCGCTCCACGGCAGCACCACGCGCACCCAGCAGGAGCTGGTTTCGTCATTCTTGCCGTCGCGATCCCACGGGAACTGCAACTTGATCCGGCCGTATTCGTCGGTCCAGATTTCCTCGCCGGACTTGCCGACTACGATGGCGGTCTGCGGGTGCATGCGCGGTTTGGGCGTGAGGCGTTGCGGACGAAACGGCGTGGCCTTGGGGATTGCTTCGAAGCGATTGCGATAGCTTTCGTGGCTGGCGTCATGGGTCACCCGAGTGACGACCCAGTCGATGTTCAGGCTCGCGTTTTCGTGGCCGTCGAGGGTGAACCAGTGGCCTGGAATCAGCCAGCGGCAGTCGCTTTCGCCAACAAAGCGTTTCTCTTCACTGCGAAGCCCGTCGACCCGCTGTTTGGTCAATGCATCGCCCCGAGCCTTGGCGTTGTAACCGCCGGGATGCTCGTAGATCGAACGCGGTCCGGCCACGGCTTCGGCCTGGCCATAGAGTGAAGTGGTCGGCGTGGTGAACTCGTAATCCGTCGCCTTGTACACCTCGGCCACCGCTTGCAGACACACCTGGCCTGAGCGGATGCCGTGCAGCTCGCGCTCACCCAATTGCTGACCCAGATACTTGACCTTCGGCCCGTTGGGAATCTGTACGAAGGCGTCGTTGCTGTCGCCCAGCACCAGCGTGTGTTTGCCGTCTTGATGGGTAAAAAACCAGAAGATGCCTTCCTCCTCCAGCAGGCGCGAGACGAAGGCGAAATCGGTTTCTCCGTACTGCACGCAGTATTCACGTGGGGTGTAACTGCCGGTCAGTGAGAGTTTGAAATCGGTGAAACCGTGAGCTTTGAAGATTGTGGTGACGATGTCGGAGGTGGTGAGGTTCTGGAATACGCGGTTGTTGCTGGCCAGGGTCAACCACCAGAGCCACGGTCTTAAAACCAACTGATAGCGCTCGGCGGTGGCATCGGCAGGCAGTTGGCGAATTTCAGCGACCAAGGCATCGAACGGGCGCAATTGAGCGTCGTTGTGCAGGGTGGTGGTGACGTGGGTGGCAACGGCGCTGGTGAGGGTGAGCGAGGTACCGTCATTCAATCCGTTGAGGGTTTGAACGCCGAGGTTGTTCAGGGTTTCCTCACCGGAGAGCGACTCAGGGTAAAGCGCCGACAGCGAGGTGGCGGTGAGGGAGAGCGTAGTGTTGCTGTCGGTGGAGCGGGGCATCCGCATTGCCTCCGATCAAGAATTCGCAAAAACAAGTTGTGAGGATGCGATGCCATGTTGAACTTTGATGACCTGCATTGGCGTCCCGTGGGGGCAGCTCCATCCATTGAGTGAGTCAGATACTTTTTTCAAATATTTTTTCTTGACGCTGACAAACACCATGACCCGATCGCGGCTGTCCGTCTGTGCGCGGATCACACTGGAGGTAAATATCCAGGACTGAGTTTTTCGCTGTTCGGGTCTGGAGCCAATGAGTGTTTGATAGACGGTTTCACGAACATTGAATCGGCCGATTTCATTGGTATTGCAGGCAGCGATCAGTGTGACCGCGCGCTCAGGAGGGCTCAGCCTTATCTCGTGTTCGAGTGTCGGGAAAATATCGAAGCTCATAGTCACCTCACGATGCCCAGCAGCCTTGGGCGACATGTTTCGGGCTACCTTCGTGAAACTTGTACACGCCGTTGAGAATATAGAGCGGTCCAGTGTTCCAGCCTTCACCATGCTCCGTCAAAACCCGATATATCAATGGGTAATTCAACTTTCCAGGTGCTTCTGCGTAGAAAAAGTCGATTCGTAAAGATTCCGGGCAGGGAAGCGGGCAGTAAGGATTGTTGGCAGCCCCGGATGTCGAACCACCGGGTGCAACTTGCGCAACCAAGTAGCGCGAGGTGTCGTACTGTGCGGTGACTTGATACACAAACTCGATCCCGGGATTCTTCTTCACGTACTCGTAAACCATGGCTTCGTACTCATACATGATTGGATGGTTGCTACCTTCGGTCAGTGTTACCAGATTCCGAAGATCGGTTCCGCTGCCGCCCAGCTTGTTTCCAATCAGATGCCCTCGTTGATGATGTTCCGGGCAAGTACCGGACACGAATCCCGGTGGTCGCAAGGACTGATCCGGACCCGAGCCGCCGGTCATGTTGGTCGATGTCAAAGTTGCCTTTGCATAAAGAGGCACCGTGACGTTGCTACCGTTTACGTTGACAGTGGTGGATTTGTATTCCGGATTCAATGGCATTGGCGTTAGTCCCGTTAAAGGCCTGCAATCTTGAAAATTTACCAATAGGCTTGCTGCTCTCCTGAAGGGGACGGATTTATTTGTTTCGCATAAATAAATCTGTCCCCTTAAATCCCCTAAATCCCCTGAACGTAGACGTTGGCGACTCTGTTGTGATGGGCTGACCAGCCTCAAGTGAATTCCATGAGTTCTTCTTCTGCGCTTGTCGTGACCTTGCCGGCGCCTTCATACACCGTTTTGAAAACAGTGAAGTCAGTCGAGGAAAAAACGTGGGGGGAGAACTTTGGCGCCGCCCAATTGGTAGGTGATTGTCGTTGTGGTCGCAAATTACCGAATTCAGCTTCGTTTGGAAAAGAAGGATCAATCTGATTCGCCGACAGCGTTTTAACCTTGCTGAACCAGGCGCTGCACTTTGCGCATGCGGCTTTTTTACCGCCCAGATTTCCCTTGATAACGGGTTTGAAGCCACTGCCGATAATCAAAGCTCGCATCAGCGAAATTTCCGCATGGTAGCCATCATTCTCTACATATTGCAGGGCATGCGGTGTTGGAGGAGTGTTGGTTATTTTTGTTATCGGGCTCAGCACCACCGTACGTGGCAATGGTTTCTGCTCTTTGAATGCCTTGACCAAATTCAATAGGTTATTGAGTTGTTTGGTGTTGAGGCGGGGGTTGTAGGTCAATTCAAGAATTTTTTCGGCGACCTTTGCCTTTTCCTCCGCGGTCTTGCTGGGCATGTTGGTAACGTAAAGTTTGGTGTCAGGAATGATCGGCGCGCGATCGAGAAACTTCCATCTGACCAGTTTGGAGTTTTCGTCTGTCGCCCAATTGCCATTTTTATTACCAACCTGATTGCTCTTCAGCCAGCTTTCCTGCAACTCGTATTCCGGGATGTTCTGATTGATCACTCGGTCCGTTTCCGAGAACAACACATGGAGAATTCTGGCCGCTTCCATGAGTGCATTACTACCACCGGGGTGTATGGCGGTTAGAAGCACCTCACAGGCGGCAATCAATGACTCGCCATTTTTGTTCGCTGCAACATAAATGGTACTTTCACCAGGGTGAGTGTAGGCCTGTACCTCTTCCGGGCTCTTGGTGGTGACATGCTGCCCGATGACACCCAGCACAACACTGAGGATGCAGAGATGGTTGGGATTGTGCGGTGACAAAACGTTGATAACAGGTCTCTGTTGAGGCGCGCTGGGTAACGGCATTCCATTAACTCCTGTATTTTTTTAGCTTTCAATGACAGTACGTCATTTACTCCAACACCCACTCCGCCAATTTCCCTGTCACCTGCGTCATCAGCACGTTCTCGACATCCCGCGCGCCTGCTGCGCTGCATTTGGCGAGCACGGCTTTGACGATTCCCGAATCAAACTCGAACTGCTTGCCGGTAGCCGCCTTGTAACGGCCCCGCAGTTTTTCCAGCTTCGCCAGCACAATCCCTTCCAGCGTCTGCTCATCCAGCGGCCGATACGCGACCACCGTCATGCGTGCCAGAAAAGCCGGGCGGAAGGCTTGCAGGAGGACTTTGTGCAGCGCCTCGTTGAAGGCTTCCGAGCCGAGTTGTGTAGTCGGTGTATCGAGCAACAGTTCGGCGCCGACATTGCTGGTGGCGAGCATCACGGTGTTCTTGAAATCGACCACCAACCCGGTTCCGTCTTCCATCAAGCCCTTGTCGAACACGTTGTAAAACGCTTCCAGCACATCCGGATGCGCCTTTTCGATTTCATCCAGCAACACCACCGAATACGGTTTGCGCCGCACGGCTTCGGTCAGCACGCCGCCGCTGCCGTAACCGACATAGCCGGGTGGTGCGCCCTTGAGCTGGCTGACGGTGTGGGCTTCCTGATATTCCGAGAGATTGATGCTGATCAGGTTGCGTTCGCCGCCGTACAAGGCATCGGCCAGCGCATACGCGGTTTCGGTTTTGCCAACGCCCGTGGGGCCGACCAGCAGAAACACGCCAACCGGTTTTTGCGGATCGGTGAGACCCGCACGATAGGCCTGCAATCGTTGGGCGATGGTGTTGAGCGCAGTGCTCTGGCCCATCACTCGCAGGCCCATGCGTGTGCCGAGGGTGCGCACGGCGTGGGCTTCGTCGGCGAGCATTTTGCCGACGGGGATGCCGGTCCAGCCGGCGATCACGGCGGCGACGGTTTTGCCGTCGACCTGTTCGGGCACCAGCGGATCGTCCTGGCGAATCGCATCGAGCCCGGCTTCCAGGCGCAGCAGTTCGGCGGCGAGGTGATCGATGCGGCTGTCGGTGGCTTCATCCGGTTTGTCGCTGTCGGCGCGTTCACTGAGGTCAAGTAATTCGCGGCGAGTGTCGAGCAGTTCACGCACCGCCACGCGCTCTTCACTCCAGCGGGTTTCAAGTTCGCGGATGGCCTGGACGTTGGTCTTCGATTCGCTTTCCAGCAGGGTGATGCGCTCGCGGTGATCAAGCCCCGTGGCCTGTTCCCGGCGCAGGCGTTCAACTTCTTCTTTGAGGCTTTGCTGACGGTGGCGCAGGCTCTCCAGCGGTGGCGGCACGTCGTGCTGGCCGAGGGCGACCCGGGCGCAGGCGGTGTCGAGGACGCTGATGGCCTTGTCCGGCAACTGGCGGCCGGAGATGTAGCGGTGCGAGAGTTTCACCGCTTCGTGGATCGCGGCATCCAGCACTTGCACGCCGTGATGCTGTTCGAGTTTGGCGGCGACGCCACGTAGCATTTCCACGGCGGTGGTTTCGTCCGGCTCTTCCACCTGCACCAGTTGGAAGCGGCGGGCGAGGGCCGGGTCTTTCTCGAAATATTTTTTGTATTCCATCCAGGTCGTCGCGGCCAGCGTGCGCAACTCTCCTCGGGCCAGCGCGGGTTTGAGCAAGTTGGCCGCGTCGCTGCCACCCTCGGCACCGCCAGCGCCGATCAGCGTGTGGGCCTCGTCGATGAACAGGATGATCGGCTTGTCGGCGCTGCGAACTGCGTCGATCACACCTTTGAGCCGCTGTTCGAATTCGCCTTTGACCCCGGCCCCGGCCTGCAGCAAACCAAGGTCGAGCACCCGCAAACTGACTTCCTGCAACGACGGCGGCACATCCCCGGCGGCGATGCGCAGTGCCAGGCCTTCGACCACGGCAGTTTTGCCGACTCCGGGTGCGCCGACCAGAATCGGGTTGTTCTGCCGGCGTCTCAGAAGAATGTCGACGCACTGGCGGATTTCGCCATCGCGACCGACGATCGGGTCGATGCGCCCGGCATGGGCGTCGGCGGTCAGATCCTGGGTGTATTGATCGAGCACAGAGTCTTGCCGTGGCGTTGGACTCCCCGAAGACACAGAGCGCGGGCCAACGTGCTCACGGGAGTTTGCCGTCCATTCCAGCAGGTTTGCGCGCAAGGCTTCTTTCGGAATTCGCAGCAATGACGACGCGCTGTTGAGCAGCAGGCTGCGGCGTTCGTCGCGATCGATCAGCGCCAGCAACAGCAAGCCGGAACGAATGCTGTCGATCCCCAGCACACTCGCCTGCACCACGGCGTCTTCCAACAATCCCAGCGTGTGCGAAGACAGCGCCGGCGTGCGCGTGCTGCCGGTCTTGAACAGGTCCAGCGCCTTGTTGATCTCCGCCGTCAGCGCATCACGCTCCAGCCCGAAGCGCGGCAGCAGAAAAGCAAAATCGCCGCCCTCGATATCCAGCAACTCCAGCAACAGATGCTCGATCTCGACAAAGTGATGCCCGCGCTGCAAGCACCGTTGCGCGGCACGTTCGAGGGCGCGGCGGTTGTCCGGGTTGAGGCGTCCGATCAGGCTGGCCAGTTCCATTTCAGGTAATCTCCAGCTGACGCAGGCGGGTTTCGATCCGTTGCACGGCGAGGCTGGTCTGGCGTTGCAGGCCACCGTTCCAGCTCAGCAGGGCCGGGGTTTGTCGGCCGAGTTGCAGCGGCCCCGCACCGCGCACCAGCAGCACCAGTTTCACGTCCAGATCCGGGCCGAAATACAGCGCAGCAAGGCTGGCCAGTGCCGGATGCGCTTCGCCTTCCGGCAGGAATCGCGCGGCCTGCGTCGATGGCAGCGGCCCCAGCGTCAGACGAATTCCGGCGTGTTCATCCCAGACCCGAGTACCGGCGACAGCACTGCGGCCGAGCTGCAGATTGCGTCCGCCGGCCTTCATGACGCTGCGGCTGGCACGTGGAATCTCACGCCACGCCCCCTCGTAAGCGCTCAGTTCCACCGCCACGGAAAACTGCTCACGGACAATCGCCGCGAACCCCGCCAATGACCGGCGGCCATCGGCGTACAACGCGGTGCAGGCCAGAACGGCGCAGTCGGGAATCGCCTGGCGCTCTTGCAGGGATTTGGGCAATAACCCGGTCAGCGCCCGCAATTGCGCCTGCACGGGCGAAGCGCCGGGCGTGGTGAAACCGAGGGCGATCCGGTGTTTGCGCATCACCTTGTACAGCAGGCTCAGCAGCCGATGCTGGAACAGGTCGAGGAACTCGGCGGGCGCGTGATCCTTGGCCCGCGCACGTTGTTGCAGCCATTCCTGATAGGCGTAAGGCAGCGGGCCGTCGGGGCCGCCGAGGCCGAACATCGGCGAGTTCAGGGTCAGCGGTTCACCGGGGTTTTCTTCCAGGCTTTCGATCTGGCTGGCGGCGAACAACGGCGTCAGCGGCCCGCGCAATTTCAGCGCTTCGGCCTGTGGCGATGTACCCGAACCAAGGGCGTCGGCCTGGGGCTGTTCGCGCTCCAGCAACAGCAACGCCTGCAACCATTCGAACGCCTGTGGATCACGGCGCAGGCGCTGGCTCAGGGTCAGAGCGACAGGGGCATGCCGGCTTGGGGTTGCCATGCCTTGACCTCCTTGTCTGCCTGCATGAGCACCGTGCGCACAAAGCGATTGGCCGAGGCGTACACCGAAAAGAATTGCGCGAGCACCGCTGAAAACAACACCGCGCTGCTGCCGACGAAATGCTGTGGATCGAGCTGCAATTGCACTTCAAGCCCGTTGCGCCAGCCGCGCCAGGCGTCGGCGCCGACATGGCCGATTACTCGTTCGCAACCGAGGCTCAGCAGACCTTCAATCTGGCGCAGGGCGCTGGCTTCATCGCGCAGGTTGTGCAGGGTCAGGATTTCCTTCAGCGCATCCAGTGCCTGCGGCCCTTCGACCAGCGACAGATGATTGAGGGTCAGTTGCGAGACCAGCCGCCAGCGCGAATCACCGTCCAGACGCGGCAGGCTCTGCGGGCTCGGGGGATTGCGCAGGCGTGCCCACGCCACCGGGCCCGGCCGTTCGAAACCCAGCGGTGTACCGGCGGGCAGGCTCTGGGCCAGATGCCGATTGGTGCAGAGCAGTTCGGCGGTCAGGCTGTAATCGGGCAGATCGGTCTGCGGTTCGAAACGGGTGTCGACGACGCTGACCAACAGATCGCTGCCGAGCCGGTTCGGCGTCTGTCCGTTGACTCGCCGCGCATGCCAGTAACGTTGCCGGTCACCGCTGCTGTGCTGGCTGCCGAAATACGCCGGCAGCCGTTGCACACCGCTGGCGGAGCTGGCGCGCACGCTGCGGATGCTGTGGATCTCGACGCTGTTTTCCCGGTGGCTGTCGGCGATCAGTCGATACTCACTGCGGGTGCCGTCCGGGCGCAGCGGCTCCGAAGTGCGCGGGAACAGGTTGATCACCGGCGCGCAGCCCAGCGCTATATCGCTGGCCTGCAAGTGCAATCGGCCGGCCGGGGCCCGATCAAAAACGATGTACAGATACAGCGTCTGGCTGTCACTCGATACGCCGGACAGTGGCAGATCAAAGAAGTGGAATTTGTCCGGGAACGCGAAGTACTCGGCCAGCAGGCGCATACCTGGATGCACGCCGTCTTCGTCCGGCAGCAGCACTTCGTCGTCGGCGAAACCAACCATCTTCGGCAGACCTTTCACGCCGGCAGGAATGCTCCCCGGCGAGCCGGCCAGCACCTGCACCGCGTGGGCGCCGAGCAGGTCATAGAGGCTGGCGTTGATCACTGGTGATGCGGCCAGGTGAATGCGCAAGTGTTCGATGCCAAGCTCGGACCACTGACTGTCGCCGAGGCAACGCAGACTCAGGCGCAACGCCGAGCGGGACTGCGCCACACCGGTCAGCGCCTGGGCTTCATCGCTACCCAGCAACAAGGCTTCACTGACTTCGACTGGCCACAAACGCACGGCGGCGCTGGTGCGAAAGTGAATGCTCTCGCCCTTGCTGGTGGTGACGAACAATGGCGTGTCCCGGGGGAGGGGATAGCCGCCGTCGAGGTTGCCTTTGCTCGGGTCCGGTTCGAACTGGACGATCGCGCACGACGGCAACGGGCGCATGGCCAGGGGATAAAGCTGTTCGAGCAATGCGTCGCTGAATTCGGCGTAGTCGTCATCCAGCCGTCGTTGCAGGCGTGCGGCGAGCAGGGCGAAACCTTCCAGCAATCGTTCGACGTGCGGGTCCGGGCATTCGCCGGGAGACAACTCCAGACGTCGCGCGACTTTCGGATAGCGCTCGGCAAACTGTCCGCCGGCATGTCGCAGCCAGGTCAGTTCGCGCTGGTAGTAGTCGAGCAGTTGCGGGTCAATCGAGTCGCTCATGGCGCACCTCCAGCCCTTCGTTGCCGGGCTCGATGACAAACGCCACCGGCCAGTGCTGCGTGCCGCTGCGCAATTCACCGGTCAGGCGAATGCTCAGGCGCTGCGGGTGCTCGGGCAGGGGATTGACCTGAACCTCGCCGAGCAGCAGGCGCGGTTCGAAATGGGTGATGGCTTCGCGAATGTCCCGCATCAGCCGGCGACGGTCATCGCTGCGCTGTTGTTGCAGGGCGCTCCAGTCCGCGATGCCGTAGTCGATGACGCTGGGCGGGGAGGTGAGGGGGCGCGGGCCACGGCGGGTGTTGAACAGGCGCCCGAGCTCGGTGTGCACCGAGTCGAGCAGATCCTGCCGATCGAACTCCCGCGCCCCGTCGCCCTCGCTCGAGGCGAGGCGTTCGAACAGCGGTGGAAGTAAGCCGGTGCCTGCCATGGCCGCGCCGCCGGGTTAGCTGACGAGCTTGTTGGCGGCCATGTCCCAGGTCGAGGCAGCCGTGCCTTCCTTGGTGCCGTCGTCTTTCTGTGCGGTGAGTTCCCATTTGATCTTGGTGAAGTTCAGGGATAGGGTTTCCACCGGTTTGCCGCCGGTACCGCCGCTGACGCTGACGTTGGAAATCACCACGTTGGTCAGGGTGTAGATGATGAAGGGCAGCAGTTGCCCGCTGCCTTCGGCGGCGTTGCGGCCGATGGTGATCTTGGCTTCCGGGATCGGCTTGCCGGCACAGCAGTATTCGTTGAGCGACGGTGTGGAGGTGTCGACGAATTTGGTCAGGGTGAACTCGCCGACGTGGGGCTTGCCCGAGGTTCGTTCCGAGTTGCTGACGTCGTTGGTGACTTGCATCGCCACGTTGTGGCTGTAGGACATGACTTCGATCTTGTCCGCGTAACCCTCGAGCAGGCTGTCGCCTTTGATGTCGCCGCCGAGGTCGAGAATGATTGCATCCATCGCTTGAAACTCCTGAAAGGTGTCGTGCCAGGAAAACAGGGGAGCGCCCGCAGGAAATCCGGCGGGCGCAGGCAGGTCAGGCGGCTACCGGTGGCGGCAGCGTGGCAACCAGGCGGATCGACGCGGTCAGCTCTTCGAGCTGGAAGTGCGGCCGCAGGAACACCGTCGCGCGATAGGCCCCAGGCTTGCCGGCGACCTCGGTGACGTCTACCCGCGCTTCACGCAACGGGTACTGCGCCTTGATTTCCTGCGGGGCGTTGTCGTTGATCAGCACGTAGTCGGCGATCCAGTTGTTGAGGTAGGTCTGCACGTTGTCGCGGGTCATGAAGCTGCCGACCTTGTCGCGCATGATCACCTTCAGGTAATGGGCGAAACGCGAGGCCGCGAGCACGTACGGCAACATCGCCGAGATCCGTGCGTTGGCGTTGGCCTCGTTGGTGTTGTAGACCTTGGATTTGTTGGTGGTCTGGCCGCCGAAGAACACCGCGACGTCGCTGTTCTTCTTGTGGCACAGGGCGATGAAGCCGAGGTCGTTGAGTTCCTTCTCGCGGCGGTCGGTGATCGCCACTTCGGTCGGGCATTTCAGCGACAGATCACCGGAGCTGGTGCGGAAGGTGTGCGCCGGCAGACCTTCAACCGCGCCGCCGCCTTCAGCGCCACGGATCGCCGCGCACCAGCCGTATTTGGCAAAGGCTTCGGTGATACGTTGCGACAGCGCCCACGCGGCGTTGCCCCACAGGTATTTGCTGTGGTCGGTGCCGTTGGTGTCCTCGACGTAGTTGATGCCTTCCACTGGCGAAGTGTCCGGGCCGTAAGGCAGGCGCAGCAGGAAGTGCGGCAGCACCAGGGAGACGTAACGCGAGTCTTCGCTTTCGCGGAACGAGCGCCACTTGATCAGCTCCTGGCTCTCGAACACTTTCGACAGGTCACGCGGCACCGCCAGTTCGGTGAAGCTGTTCATGTCGAACAGGCGCGGGCTGGCGGCGGCAATGAACGGCGCGTGGGCAGCTGCGGCGACGTTCGACAGTTTCTCCAGCAGGCCGATGTCCTGCGGGTGCCGGCCGAAGGTGTAGTCACCTACCAGCAGGCTGAACGGATGGCCACCGAAGGTGCCGTATTCCTCTTCGTAGATCTTTTTGAATAGCGCGCTCTGGTCGAACTCGACGGCTTTTTCCAGATCGTTCTGCAGCTCTTTCTGGGTCACGTTGAGCAGGCGCAGTTTCAGCCGGGTGCTGGTTTCGGTGTTCTGCACCAGCATGTGCAGGCCACGCCAGGACGCTTCGAGTTTTTGCAGGTCCGGGTGGTGCAGCACTTCGTTGAGCTGGGCGCTGATCAGCTCGTCGATCTGGCTGATGCGGTCGTTGATCATCGCCACGGTGTCCTTGTCGATGGCCATGCCTTCGTCGAGCACCTGGGTGGCGAATTCCGCGAGCATGTCGCGGGCGTAATCCTGCTGACTGTCGTCATGGGCCATGCGGCCCTCGGCGATGATTCGATCGAGCAGGGATAAAGTCTCGGCGGCAGCATTTTCGCTGGCTTGATTCTGGGCGGCGGCGGGCATGGCGAATTCTTCCTCGGTCAGGTGGACGATCAGGCTTGCGGTTCGGCCGGAGCTTCGGCATCAGCGGCCGGGACAGCGGTGTCCGGGCGGGCCGACTTGATCTCTTGCAAGCCTTCGGTGTTGGCGATGACGTCGCGCAGCAGCTTGTCCAGATCGTCATTGCCGTCGAGTTTGGTCAGCAGGTCGCGCAGACGCTGGCGGGCCTCGAACAGGCGCCGCAGCGGCGTGACTTGCTCCACCACCTTGACCGGGTCGAAGTCGTCGATGTGCTTGAAGTTGAGTTCGATGTTGAGCTTGCTGTCGTCGCCGCTGAGGGTGTTGTTGACCTGCAGCGTGGCGCGGGGGGCGATGGAGGCGAGGACGTCGTTGAAGTTGTCGCGGTCGATTTCGGTGAAACGGCGTTCGGTCAGTTTTGCCAAGGGTTCGAGCGGCTTGCCCGAGAGGTCGGCGAGGATGCCGACTACCAGCGGCAATTCCTTTTTCTCGATGGCATTGCCGATTTCGACGTCGTAGGTGATTTGCACGCGGGGCGGGCGAACCCGGTCGAGCTTGTGCTGGGTACTTTCTGCCATGTCGGCGGACTCCGATGCGATGAGCGGGCGCAATGCATCGGGGAGGCCCGTTCATCGCTTTCCCTTGCTGGACCACAGGTTAGAAAGGGTGGCAGATGACCTGTCGTTCCTTTGACAAACCTTCCTCATTCGGCTGTAGGAACCGAACTACCCAAGACGCTAGAACAGGTCTATAAAAATGCAAGCGAAAACTTTTTTGGACTGACTGGCGAAAAGGAAAATTCATTTTGTCTGCACGACTTTTTCTAACGATCGGGTTTGCGCTGCTCGCCGGCTGTTCGTTTTTCGGGCCGAAAGTCGATCTCGACAGCCTGACCCTCGACGTCGCTCCCAAGGCCAATGACGACACCCCGATCGCCGTGGATTTCATCGCGGTCAACGATCCGGATCTGCTCAAGCAACTGTCGGGCATCAGTGCCCGTCAGTGGTTTGCCGAGCGCGAGCAGTACCAGCGCGACTATCGTCAGCTGATGAGCGTGTGGGGGCTGGAGCTGGTGCCGGGGCAATTCATCGACCGCCAGCCGTTCCCTTTGGGGGGCAAGCGGGCGGCTGGACTTTTGGTCTTCGCCAGCTATAACACTCCCGGAGCGCACCGCCTGCGGCTGGACGATCAGAGCGACGCATGGCTCAAGTTCGACAGTCGCGAGATGAGCCTGGTCAGCAAGGAAAACTGAAACACACCGTCCGCCGCCGGTTCGCGGTGCAGTCGAAGGGAGTCGTATGAGTCTGCTACCTGACGCGGTCTGCTGGCATGAAGGCATGCAATTGCTGCCACAGCATTTTCAGTTACAGGGCCTGCGGGCCGAGGCGCTCGGCGCGCATCTGGCTCAGGCGTGCAACCCGTGGTTTTTCGGCGTGAGCCACATGGAGTTCGACCCGTCGGCGATGAGCGCCGGGGTGGTGCGGGTGCTGTCGTTGCAAGGGACGATGCCGGATGGTCTGCCGGTCAATCTGCAAGTTGGCGTCGACTCGACGCTGGAACTGGACGTCGCTGCCGCGATCGACGCCACGGACGATGCGACGGTGACGGTTTATCTGGCGATCAGTCCGCTGTGGCGCGCCGGACAGTTGCTACCACTCAAGGGGCGTCTGCAATCGGTGGTCGGCGAGGCGTTACCGGATCTCACCAGCGGTGAATTTCCTGAATCGATCACGGTGTGGCGTCCCAATCCACGGCTGTGTACGCAACTGAACAAAGCCGATTCGATCTGCCTGCCGCTGCTGAAAATCCGCAAGGAGGGCGGCGGTTTCCTGCCGTTGCCGTACACACCGCCGACACCGGTCCTGCTGCCGGAATCCCCATTGGGTCGGCGAGTGACCGGGCTCTGCGCACGGGCGCGGGAGAAGTGCCTGTTCCTCGGCGGGCGATTGCGTCAGGCGCAGCAGGCCGGCAATCAGGATGACGCGCTGGAAATCCGTAGGCAGATGACGGCGTTGTGGGCGCGGTTGCCGGAAGTGGAAGGGGCGCTGATCAGTCGTGTCGCTCATCCGCAAAGTGTTTATGTGCAACTGCTGGGACTCGCCGGTGCGTGGTCGGCGCTGGATCCGCTGGCGGGGGTACCGGCCTTTGCGCCATTGGATTTTCTCGAATTGCAGCGTGGTTACGAACCGTTGCTCGACTGGCTGGAAAACACCCTGGAACTGATCCGCGCCGGTTATCGCAGCATCGCGTTCGAGCGCGGCGAGCAGAGCTTTTCCATTCAGTTGCCGGACGAGCAAGCGAGCCAGCGTCTGGTCATCGGCCTGCGCATGCCCAACGGTGCAAGCGAGCAGGCAGCCGGCGAGTGGTTGCGGGGCGCGATCATCGCTTCGGCGCCGCACATCGCGTTGCTCAGCCGCCAGCGCATGAGCGGTCTGACGCATCAGGCCATGAGCCGCAGCGAGCAGGTGGCTTACAGCGTCGGCGACGACACCCGGTTGTTCGTGGTGACCGCCGAAGGCAGCTGGTTCGACGCGCAACTGCCGCTGATGATCGCCGCGCCGGCCACCCGGCTGACCAGCAGCCCGTGGCAAGTGGTGTTGTTTGTCGCCCAGAACAGTGAACGTGCCTGATCACACAAGGAACGTCGTATGTCGCAAGGAAGTGCCGCAAGCCTCGGGTTGCAGGACGCTCCGCTGAGCAGTGCGTTCCGCCAGACGTGGCAGCAGTGGTCGCAGGACTGGAGCCAGTTGCCCAAGGACAGCGAGGACGAAGCGGCGCTGGTCGAAACCGTGGTCGAACTCTCGACCCAGGCTTCGCAACGGCTGTGGCGTACCGCGTTTGCCCGAGTGGGCGATTCGGCGACCGCACAGGTCAAGGCGTTGGTGTATGCCTTTGTCGCGCTGGTCGATGAGACCCTGTTGTTCAGCCCGTGGCCGGGCCAGAGTGCCTGGCAGGAAAAACCTTTGGAGTCGCGACTGTATTCCAGCCGTCAGGCCGGCGAGCAAGTGCCGGCGGCGATCCAGACCTTGCTCGATGAACAGCAGCCCACCACTCGCGATCTGGCCAACGTGTATTTGCAGTGCCTGATCCTCGGTTTCCACGGACGCCTGCGCGGTGAGCAGGGTCAGGTGCAACGGGAAAAATGGCGGCGGGCGCTGTTCATGTTTGCCTGGCAGGACGAGGCCGATTACGCGGGTGTCAGTCAGCGACTGGTACAGCCTTCGCTGGCGACACCCTTGCAGTTGCCGGTGCGCACGGCGTTGCCCGATGGCTTTCGTCTGGCGCTGGGCATTCTGGCGATGATTCTGCTGCTGACCGGGCTCGGGCAGTTTCTGTGGCGCGACATCCGTCAGGAACTGGAGCCGGTGTTGCAGGCGCCCGACACGCTGACGGCGCCGGAGCAAGACTCATGAGTACCCTGACGATCGTGGCCTGGGCGGTCGCCATCCTCCTGCTGTTGGTGATCATCGCGCTGGCGGTGTGGTGGCTGCGCACCCAGAGCGGCGCGGCGATCCGCAGTTTCTACGCCGCCGTGCGGCACATGGAACAGGAGCAGAGCGCCCACGACCGGTATCAGATGCCGTGGCTGCTGATGCTCGGCGATGAAACCCAGGGCGCGCAACTCGCCACTCAATGGCGTTTGCAACCCACTGACAAACCGGCGTGGTTCGGCCGTTGGTGGTCGGACTCCGAAGGCGCGGTGCTGGTGGTGCCGCAGGCGCTGTTTCTGCCGGAAGACGGCATGCACCTGCAACGCGGCGGCTGGTGGCGCTTGCTCGGGTTGATCCTGCGCCTGCGCAGCAAGCGGCCGCTGGACGGGGTGATCTGGACGGTGCCGGTCAGTCGGCTGAGCAATCTGGAACAGGCCACGCAGCTCGGTCTGGCGGCGCGTCGGCGTTTCATCGATCTGTTGCAGCGCTTTGGTCTGAGCCTGCCGGTGTACGTGGTCATCACCGGGCTGGAAGAACTGCCGGGATTTCAGGAACTGATCAGCGCCTTGCCGGACGAGGCCCGCGATCGCACCTTGGGCTGGTCGTCGCCCTATGCCCGCGATGCGGTGTGGCAGGGGCAATGGAGCGATCAGGCGCTGGATCGGTTGCACCGTGCGGTGGCGGAAGCGGTGATCGAAATCGGCACTTTGTCCGGGCATCTGAGTGCCGATCTGTACGCCTTGCCGGAACGTCTGGAAACCCTGCGCCGTGGTTTGCAGAACGTGCTGGAGCCAGTGTTTCAAGGCAACGCTCAGGGCGAAGCACCGTGTTTTCGTGGCGTTTACCTGACGGCCAATCAGCCGGCCGAGGATGCGCTGGACGGTTTTTCTGTCGATGACAGCGGCCTGCAGCAAAGTGCGTTTGTGCGTCAGTTGTGGCGCCAGCGAATAGTCGGCGAACGCGGACTGGCCCAAGGCGTGCCGCGCCTGATGCGCTTGCGCCAGCGCTGGCAGCGAGTGACCGCCGGGGTGGCGCTGGTGGTCGGGGTGGTCTGGGCGGTGGCGATGCTCTGGGTCTGGCAGGCGTCGGTCAAGGACGCCCATGAACTGGCGCGGCTGCTGCAAGGCGCGCAGAAGAATTACGTGGCGGTCACCGACGACGAGCATCGGGTCGAGCCGACCCGGCGCAACGTGCAGAACTTCTGGCGGGTGCTGGAACGGGCGCCGCACTGGCACTACGTTTCGCTGGCCTTTCCGACGTCGTGGTTTTCCTCGCTGGACGGGCGACTCGAACAGGAAGTGTTCAGATCGACCCAGCGCCACATGCTGCAACCGCTGCACGATCTGCTGGTCGCGGAGCTGGCGAAAATCAAGGCGATCCGCGCCACCGACCGGCGTACCAGCGTCGAAAGCGAAGACCCGGCGCAGTGGCAGAATTATCAGAAGGCCACGGATCTGGTCGAGCGGGCCTTGCGTCTGGAACAACAGAACCAGTTGTTCGCTCAGGTGCAGAACAATCAGCGGACGCCGCTGGAGGATTTGGCGCAGCTGAGCAACAGCGCGCTGTCACTCAACCTCAACGCCGGCACCTTGCCCCATGCCGCCTACTACAACCGGCTGCTCGCAGCCAGTGATGGCGGCGACTTGCAGGCTCTGGATCTGAGCGTTGAACGGCCGTTGATCGTGAGTAATTTCACCGGGCTGATGGAGCGCTGGCTCGATCAGTATTTTCTGGCCGACAACTTCGTCAGCAAGGCCGGCTACCTCAAGTTGCATCTGGAACAGCTTGAAGCCGGGAGTGGCAACAGCCTCACCGAACTGGAAGACCTGCGCGCGCTGATCGACGACCTGCAAGCGGCGATCGCCCTGACCAACTCGACCTGGAGTCGCGGCAAGGGTCAGGAGCTGGTGCCGGGTTATCGCGAGTTTCTCGACAAGGTGCGCAAGAGTTCATTGCTCGGCCCGGCGGTCGAACAGCAGCTCGATGCGCAGGCCGGCAAGTTGCAGCAGAGTTTTCGCGATCAATGGATCGCCCAGGTGGGTTCGCGGGGCAATCTGCTGGTGCAGCAGGGCAGCGGGCAACTGGCGTTGCAGGATCAGGTGGTCAAGCTCAACAACGCGGTGCAGGCGCTGTTCAAACGTGACTTCGTCTCGATTGCCCTGCGCGCCAGTCAGGACAGCGTCAACAGGCAGGGTCAGACCGTGGACGGCGATGACCTCAACGAATCGCTGAATTATTTCGCGAGTTATAAAAGCTACGTTGCCGAAGAACTGCCGCGCATTCCGCCGGCCTATCGCGAAGCATTGCTGCAAGCGGCCGAAACCGCCGCCGCGCAAGCGATGTGGTTGAGTCTCAAGGATCATGATGATCAGACTCATCCTTACGCGGTATTCAACGTGCAGGCCGTGCAGGCGATGAACCTGCAAAAGGCCTTTGTCGAGGTCCATCGCAGTGATCTGGCGGCACGTCTGCAAGGGGCGCTGAACCGCCGGGCGATGGCGCAGATCGTTGGCGGGCTGGATGAAATCACCGCGCAGCCGCTGTTCGGTGGCCGCACGGAAATCAGCCAGTGGGATGGCTCGAAAAACCTTGGCCTGCAACTCTACGGCGCCAGCGATGTGCAGGATCTGAAGCTGAGCCTCAAGCAGCAATTCAACACCATGCTCGGCATCACCGAGCGTCGCGCCCCGGCGCTGGAATGGCTGAAGACCCAGCAGGGCAATCTGTCGGCGCTGGATTACGAGCGCGTGACCCAGTTCAGCGCGCTCAATGACGAATTGCTCAAGTACAAGGATTCCAACCCCGCCAGTTCACCGGCGCAGATCGAGCAACTGGTCAGCCGCGACTTCATTGAAATGGACACCGGTTCCTGCGTGCAGGTGTTGCAGACCGCCAATCTGACCGGCGGGCGCGGCACCCTGGCGATGCGGGCGGTGGAGTTGCAACAGTCGGCCCTGCAACGCTGCCAGTTTCTGCAACAGCAACAGGCGGCCGCCGCGTGGAACGAGCTGGCCACCTACTTCAATCAATACCTGGCCGACCGCTTTCCGTTTGCCAACGGCGTGCAGGCTCCGGATGCCGACCCGGCGCGGGTCCAGCACTTTCTGGAAATCATCGACAAGCGCTTGCCGGTGGCCCAGGCCGGACTGGTCCTGAGCCAGACCCCGGAGCGGCTGGCGGCAGAAGATTTTCTCAACCGGGTGAAACAGGCCAGCGTCTGGCTGACACCGCTGTTCGTGCGCGACAAGAGCGGCATTCTAGGCGTCGAGCTGGATGTACGCTGGCGCACCGATCGCGAAGAAGAGAAGGGTGCCGATCAGGTGATTGCCTGGGGCTTGCTGGCCGGCAATCAGCAGATCAGCTATCCCGCTGCCGATCAGCCGAACCTGCGCTGGATGCCTGGTCAGCCGATCCGCCTGACCTTGCGCTGGGCGCGCAACGGCAAGGAGCGTCCGGTCAATGACCCGCTGCAACCGAACCTGGTGGTGCGCGATCTGGAGGCCGGTTGGGAGTACGGCGGGCCATGGTCGCTGCTGCGCCTGATGCGCGCGCACTTCTCGGTGCAGCGCCAGCCGAGCATGGATTACACCGATTTTCCGTTGAGCCTGCGTTTGCCGGTTACCGCGCAGAACGACAGCGTCACCAGCGAATTCACCCGGATGTTCGTGCGCGTGTCGCTGATGAGCCAGGGCTCGAAACTGCCGCTTTCGATTCCACCATTGCCGACCCGCGCGCCGCGTTCACCGTTCCAGGTGACCGGCACCACCGCCGCCCTTGAAGTCCAGAAGGAGGATTTGTGAGCCTGCCATCGACCCCGTTGCCGGACCTGATCGATCAGTTGCTCGCGCCCATCAGCGACGACGCGCCCTGTGGTGCGGATCTGCGCTATGAGCGCGAGTACGACCAGTTGCGCGATCTGCGCCGCGAGGACGACGCGAGTTTGCCCACGGGTGTCTGGCAGTCGACCCTGAAACGCGCCAACTGGCCGGAAGTCGAGCGGCTGACCACCACGTTATTGCTCGAGCGCAGCAAGGACCTGATGCTCAGTGCCTGGCTGGGCGAGGCCTGGCTGCATTTGCAGGCACTCGATGGACTGCCGGGCAGTCTGGCGCTGATTGCCGGTCTGTGTGAGCGCTATCCCGAACATCTGCATCCGCAGGCCGACGACGGTGACCAGTCGTGGAGAGCGATTCCGCTGGAATGGCTAGTGCGTCGCTACAGCGAAGTGTTGCTGACCCGGGTGCCTTTATTTGGCGCCAACAACAGCGATTTTGAGGGCTACACCCTCGAAACCTGGCGGCGGATTCAGGTGCGGCAGGTGCAGGCCAACGACTCCAAAGGCGCCAAGGCGTCGGCCGAAACGGCGCGCAGCGAGCACAAGAAACTCATCGAGCAGGTGCGTGCCACGCCCATGGCGTTCTGGCTGCGCCATCAAGGCAATCTGCTGCTGAGCCTGCAACACCTGCAGCGTCTCGATGACTGGTGCGATGCGTATCTGGGAGATCAGGGGCCGGGGCTCGGGCCGTTGCAGGACACCCTTCAAGCGTTGTTGATACTGGTTCAGGAGTTCATCGCCATGCACCCACAACAACCACTGTCGGCACCGCCGCCTGCGCCGGTCGCAGTCTCACCGGTTGAAGCGTCTGTCGCGGCCACGCCCGAAGCCGCGCCAGTGCCGCGCGAACCGGCCAGTCGAGAAGAGGCTTATCGGCAATTGCTGCTGATCGCCGAGTACCTGGCCCGCACCGAACCCCACAGCCCGGTGCCGTATCTGATCCGGCGCGGGGTGGAGTGGGGCAACAAGCCGTTGAGTGAGTTGCTCGGCGAGCTGATTTCGGCAGACGCCGAATCCCGGCGTCTGTGGACCTTGCTCGGCGTGCTTTAGTGCACGCGCTGGTTGTTGAGTTTCGGCGGCAACTGGAGCGGCGTCAGCACCGGTTGTCCGGAGAAGAACGCCACCAGATTTTTGCCCACCAGCTCCACGGTGCCTTGGGTGGCTTCCGGTGACAACCCGGCGACGTGAGGGGTAAGAAGCACGTTGCTGAGGTTTTTCAGCGCATCGGGCACTTGCGGCTCGTGATCGAACACATCCAGCGCTGCGCCGGCGATTCGACGTTGTTCCAGTGCGGCGATCAAGTCGGCAGTGGCGATCACGCTGGCACGGGCAATGTTGACGATGAAACCATTGGGCCCCAGGGCATCAAGCACCGGGCGGGTCACCAGATGCTGGCTGCCGATGCCGCCGGGCGTGGCGACCACCAGAAAGTCCGAGGCCCGGGCCAGTTCGGTCGGGGTCGAGCAGAACGCGTAAGGCACGTCACTGCGCACCTGACGGTTGTGGTAGCTGATCTCCATGTCGAAGCCCAGGCCTGCGCGTTTGGCAATCGCCATCCCCACTGCGCCCAGACCGAGAATCCCCAGACGCTTGCCGGCCAGCGACGGGCGCATGATCTTCGGCCACTCGCCGCGACGCACTGCGGCATCGCAGCGCGGAATGTCCCGCACCAGCGCCAGCAGCATCGCCATGGCGTGGTCGGCCACCGACGAAGCGTTGACGCCTGCGCCGTTGGTCACGGTCAGGCCACGGTCGCTGGCGGCCTGCAGGTCGACCTGCTCGTAACCGGCGCCGATCACGCAGATGATTTTCAGCGCGGGCAAGGCCGCGATTTCTTCAGCATATAAACCCAGCGGGCCACGGGTCAGCACTGCGTCGATCCTTGCCCCATGGGTGGCGATGGCTTGCGCGCGCTCGGCAGGGGTCGGCGCGAGAATCAGGTGAAAACCCTGACGTTCGAGGATCGGCAAATAGTCATTGATGGTTTCAACCAGTACCAGAACGGTGGCGGGCATTGCTCGGCTCCTGTGATCGTCGGTATTCGGGCGCAAAAGTCGCTTCAGAGTGCTGATTCCAGAGCGGTTTGGCAATGGCTGGCACGGCCCCGCATCAGGCAGTGTAGGAGCTGATGCGGGGAGCGCGCGGGTGCTTCGTCAGAAGGTGATGTCGGCGCTGGCGGTCACTGGATCACGTCACGTACTGGGCGATGCCGTTGCCGAATGACCAGTTCTCTTTTTTCACTTCCACCAGATTGATGAACACGTCTTCCTGACGCACGGCCAGTTGCTGGTTCAGGTTGCGCGCGATGGTCTGGAACAGCCGTTGTTTCATCTCCACGGTGCGGCCTTCGCTGATGGTCAGCTGGATGAACACGATGCCGTCGCTGCGCTGGATCCCCAGGTATTGCGGGTCATAGACGAAGTGCTGGTCGTCGTGCTCGGCCAGCACCTGGAAATTGTCGTGTTCCGGCACATTGATCTCGCTGCGCAGGGCGGCGTAGATCACTTCGCCAATGCGTTTGGCGAACGTCGGGTCCGGGTTTTTCTTGATGTCGACGCGGACGAGAGGCATGGGATGGCTCCACAGGTGAGGGGACTGGACGGGGATGTCAGTCAATTCGCCATTGGGTATAGCCGAAAAATGCCAGACGGTGAGGTTGTTTAAAAACGTTAGGAAATGGACGCACCGTCCTGCGGGATTTACGGATGTTGCCTACGAGTGCTGCCGGATTCATCCGCTATACGGCGGGGTGAGAAGCGCGGAATTATAGAGAGCAGGACGGGATGCGTTCTTCATGACGAAGCAGTAATCCGGACGGAAATTGCCATCAGCCAAGGAAGGCCAATGTTTCAGAACAACCGCGAAAACCTGGAACTCGACAGGCTGCATAACGAAACGCGAAAACTGATAGCTGAGCGGCAGAAGCTTATGGCGGAACAGAAGAAGCTGAAGTGGGAGACGTATTTTTATCCAGTTGCGGTGGTGGCCGGCGTGTTGACGGCAAGCGCGGCATTGGCAGGCGTCTTTTTCAAGTTTTGAGCGTTCGTTTTCGCAATCTTCAGACACATGACTCAAAAGGAAATCAACATGAGCACCTATGACGCCAAAGCCAGAATGGAACAACTGGAACGGGAACACGATGAGTGGGCCGAAAAAATACGTATCAAAGACAGGAAAGAAATGCGCCCGATCTGGGGGTTGATGGGTCTGGGCATCTTTTGCATGTTCCTCGGCTTCATATTGGCCCGATCGATCTGATCGGGCTTTCCCATGGCTCATTCGGCGCCGGTACATGTCATAAAACGACATGTAGCGTATCTGGCGCCGACAGGCTTTTTCCCAAAAGCGACAAGCCTCCGATCTGCTCCGTACAACCATTCCTCAGCTAAGTCTTTGCTTCTGCTCATTTATCGCGGAGAATCGCGCCCCTGTTTCGGCCGGAGCATGTCTGTCGGTTTTTTCCGACGCGTCCTGACCGAGTGGCAAGTGACCGGAATGCGGAGATCCGACCGGATGAATGATCAGGCCAATAGCGTCGAACAACGCTTTGAGGCGGCAGCACCAGCCGAACTGTCGAGCTGGAATCGCCATGACACTACCTGGATGTTGGGACTGTTCGGGACGGCCATCGGCGCCGGTACCCTGTTTTTGCCGATCAATGCAGGTCTGGGTGGCTTCTGGCCGCTGGTGATCCTCGCGCTGCTGGCCTTCCCGATGACGTTCTACGCACACCGCGGCCTGACCCGCTTCGTGCTTTCCGGTCGCGAAGGCGCCGACATCACTGACGTGGTGGAACAGCATTTCGGCATCAAGGCCGGCGCGCTGATCACTCTGCTGTACTTCTTCGCGATCTTCCCGATCCTGCTGATCTACAGCGTCGGCCTGACCAACACGGTCGCCAGTTTCCTCGAACACCAACTGCACATCACGCCGCCACCGCGCGCGCTGCTGTCGTTCGTGCTGATCCTCGGCCTGCTGGCCGTGGTGCGCTGCGGCGAGCAAGTGATCGTCAAGGCCATGAGCCTGATGGTGTATCCGTTCATCGTTGCGCTGCTGTTCCTGGCGGTGTACCTGATTCCGCACTGGAACGGCGGCATCCTGACCACCGCTTCGCAAGTGCCGGCACCGTCCGCGCTGCTGCACACGTTGTGGCTGGCGATTCCGGTGATGGTGTTCTCGTTCAACCACTCGCCGATCATCTCGGCGTTTGCTGTGGACCAGAAGCGTCGTTACGGCATTCACGCGGATGAGCGCAGCTCGCAGATCCTGTCTCGCGCGCACCTGCTGATGGTGGTGATGGTGCTGTTCTTCGTGTTCAGCTGCGTGCTGACCCTGTCGCCGGAGCAACTGGCCGAAGCCAAGGCGCAGAACCTGTCGATCCTGTCGTACCTGGCCAACCATTTCAGCAACCCGACCATCGCGTTCGCGGCACCGCTGATTGCGTTTGTGGCGATTTCCAAGTCGTTCCTCGGCCACTACATCGGTGCCAGCGAAGGCCTGAAGGGCTTGATCGTCAAGAGCGGCAAGCGTCCGGGCGCCAAGGCGCTGGACCGCATCGTGGCGGCGTTCATGCTGGTGGTGTGCTGGATCGTGGCGACCCTGAACCCGAGCATCCTCGGCATGATTGAAACCATCGGTGGCCCGGTCATCGCGGCGATCCTGTTCCTGATGCCGATGTACGCGATCCGCAAAGTGCCGGCGATGGCCCGTTATCGTGGGCAGATGTCGAACGTGTTTGTCACCGCAGTGGGTCTGGTGGCGATTTCGGCGTTGATCTACTCGCTGACTGCTTGAGGTTCAACACAGGATCCCGTTTGATCTTGTGAAACAGAAAGGCCGACCTGCCTCGCAGGTCGGCCTTTTTTGTGCCTGTATGGTTTGTGATTGATCGTTCCCACGTCGAGGCGTCGAACCGTCTGCGTGGGAATGCCTCTTGTGACGCTCTGCGTCACGGTTCGGGACGCAGAGCGTCCTTGGCTGCATTCCCACGCGGAGCGTGGGAACGATCAACGCGGGGATAGGCCTTACTCGGTAGGCATAAAAAAAACGCCGCTCATCTCGCGATGGGCGGCGTTTTTCATTGCGTTGCAGCGTTAGGCTTGAACGACAGGGATCTTGGCGTTCGCAGCAGCTTCACGGAACTCGGCAATCTGGTCGAAGGACAGGTAGCGGTAAACGTCGGCCGCCATGCTGTCGATCTTGCCAGCGTATTCCATGTACTCCTCGACGGTCGGCAGGCGACCCAGGATCGAAGCAACGGACGCCAGCTCAGCCGAAGCCAGGTAGACGTTCGCGCCGTCGCCCAGACGGTTCGGGAAGTTACGGGTCGACGTCGACACCACGGTGCTGTTCGGCTCAACGCGTGCCTGGTTACCCATGCACAGCGAGCAGCCTGGCATTTCCATGCGGGCGCCGGCCTTGCCGTAGATGCCGTAGTAGCCTTCTTCGGTCAGTTGGTGAGCGTCCATCTTGGTCGGCGGCGACAGCCACAGACGGGTTGGCAGCTGACCTTTGACCTGATCCAGCAGTTTACCGGCAGCGCGGAAGTGACCGATGTTGGTCATGCACGAACCGATGAACACTTCGTCGATCTTCTCGCCAGCAACGCTGGACAGCAGACGGGCGTCGTCCGGATCGTTTGGCGCGCAGAGCACAGGCTCGCTGATGTCGGCCAGATCGATTTCGATGACTTCTGCGTATTCGGCGTCGGCATCGGCTTCCATCAGTTGCGGGTTGGCGATCCAGGCTTCCATCGCTTGGGCACGACGCTCCAGGGTACGCGCATCGCCATAGCCTTCGCCGATCATCCAGCGCAGCAGGGTGACGTTGGACTGCAGGTACTCGGTGATCGACTCTTTCGACAGCTTGATGGTGCAACCGGCAGCCGAACGTTCGGCCGAGGCGTCGGACAGTTCGAACGCCTGTTCCAGGGTCAGACCTTCCAGGCCTTCGATTTCCAGGATGCGGCCGGAGAAGGCGTTTTTCTTGCCTTTCTTCTCGACGGTCAGCAGACCGTTCTGGATGGCGAAGTAAGGAATGGCGTGAACCAGGTCACGCAGGGTGATGCCAGGTTTCATTTTGCCTTTGAAGCGCACCAGGATCGATTCCGGCATGTCCAGCGGCATGACGCCGGTGGCAGCGGCGAACGCGACCAGACCGGAACCGGCCGGGAACGAGATGCCCATCGGGAAACGGGTGTGCGAGTCACCACCGGTACCGACGGTGTCCGGCAGCAGCATGCGGTTCAGCCACGAGTGGATGATGCCGTCGCCCGGACGCAGGGAAACGCCGCCGCGGGTCATGATGAAGTCAGGCAGGGTGTGGTGGGTGGTCACGTCGATCGGCTTCGGATAAGCCGCGGTGTGGCAGAAGGACTGCATCACCAGATCAGCGGAGAAGCCCAGGCACGCCAGGTCTTTCAGTTCGTCACGGGTCATTGGACCTGTGGTGTCCTGAGAACCTACGGTGGTCATCTTCGGTTCGCAGTAGGTGCCAGGACGAACGCCTTTGCCTTCTGCCAGACCGCAAGCCTTGCCGACCATTTTCTGCGCCAGGGTGAAGCCCTTGGTGCTTTCAGCCGGTGCTTCCGGCTTCTTGAACAGGTCGAACGCTGGCAGACCCAGTTCGGCGCGAGCCTTCTCGGTCAGGCCACGGCCGATGATCAGCGGGATACGGCCGCCGGCGCGGACTTCGTCCAGCAGGACCGGGGTCTTCATTTCGAAGGTGGTGATGACTTCGTCGGTACCGTGCTTGCAGACTTTGCCTGCGTGCGGGTACAGGTCGATCACGTCGCCCATGTTCATGTTCGATACGTCGAACTCGATTGGCAGTGCGCCGGCATCTTCCATGGTGTTGTAGAAGATCGGGGCAATTTTGCTGCCGAAGCAGAAACCGCCAGCGCGCTTGTTCGGCACGTAAGGGATGTCGTCGCCGAAGAACCACAGGACCGAGTTGGTCGCCGATTTACGCGAGGAACCGGTACCGACCACGTCACCGACGTAGGCGATAGGGAAGCCCTGGCCGCGCATTTCTTCGATCTGCTTCATCGGGCCGGTCTTGCCTTGCTCGTCCGGAACGATGCCGTCACGGGCCATTTTCAGCATGGCCAGGGCGTGCAGCGGGATGTCTGGACGCGACCAGGCGTCAGGAGCAGGGGACAGGTCGTCGGTGTTGGTTTCGCCAGTCACCTTGAAGACGCGCAGGCTGATCTTGTCGGCCAGCACCGGACGCTTCTTGAACCACTCGCCGTCAGCCCAGGATTGCAGCACGGCCTTGGCGTGAACGTTGCCGTTCTTGGCCTTTTCAGCCACGTCGTGGAAAGCATCGAACATCAGCAGGGTGTGCTTGAGTTCCTCGGCGGCCACTGGCGCCAGCTCGGCGTTGTCCAGCAGTTCAACCAGGGTCACGATGTTGTAGCCGCCCTGCATGGTGCCGAGCAGTTCTACAGCGCGCTTCTTGTCCAGCAGAGGGGAGGAGACTTCGCCCTTGGCCAGTGCGGAGAGGAAACCGGCCTTGACGTAGGCGGCTTCGTCCACTCCTGGTGGTACGCGATTGGTGATCAGGTCAACGAGGAAAGCTTCTTCGCCAGCCGGAGGATTCTTCAGCAGCTCGACCAGGCCTGCAGTTTGTTCGGCGTTAAGCGGCTGGGGAACGATACCCAGGGCTGCACGCTCTTCGATATGTTTGCGGTAGGCTTCAAGCACAGTTATTACCCTCATCAGTGGTCCCAAATGGGTGTCCGGGACGCTCATCCCGAAATTGCCGTACTCATGCTCCTCACGACGTTGTGGGTCGTTCGGCCAGAATTACCGGCAATTCCTTACAGAAGCTGCTTTCAAAGTTTTACGCCTGCAGAACGGGGAGCTGATGAGGGTTGGCGTATGGCTTTTCCCCGCTGGAAAAACCTTCCGCCAACACCGCTCTGAAGGAACGACTGTGCTCGTGACGCTTTGAAAACAGCTTCTAACGGACATTGGCGCCTAAAAAGGCTGGCTGATTCTACGGCAAAAAAAATTTAAAGGTAAGTCGCGCTCTATTGGACTTTGGTTGCGTTGTGCACGGCTGGGGCAAACCCTGATCCGGCGCTTGCCCCTGACGTTTGAGGGGTGATGAATGGCGGACAAAGGGCTAACATGCCGACCTGTTCCGCGTTTCAAGTGTTTTGCCCACTCTATGCCCAATCAGACCATCAAGACCCCCTGCGTCGGCCTCTGCTCCACCGTTTACGGTGATCTGGTGTGCCGTGGCTGCAAGCGTTTCCACCATGAAGTGATCCATTGGAACGGTTACAACGAGGAGGAAAAGCGCGCGGTCTGGCTGCGTCTTGAGCAATTGCTGTCACAAGTGATGGCGAGCAAGGTCGAGGTCTTCGATCCGGCGCGTCTGCGCCTGCAACTGGAACAGCGCAAGATCCGCTTCGTGCCGCATCAATCGGAATATTGCTGGGCGTATCAGCTGATCGCCCGGGGCGCGCGGGTGATCATTAATCTGGAAGCCTACGGGATGGTGCTACTGCCGGAGTTTCGCGACTGGAACCTGCCGGAACTGCGCGATGCCATTGATCGGGAATTTTTCCTGCTGTCGGAAGCGCACTATCAACGCTACATTGCGCCCGGTTTCCTCAAGGATGCCCTCGGCGACTGATCTATTGCTATCGCTGGCAAGCCAGCTCCCACAATGATGGTGTAAAGCTCTCCATGGAGTGCACACCTAAGTCCCTGTGGGAGCTGGCTTGCCAGCGATGACGGCCTTGCAGGCGCCCCAATAGTTAATGCTTCACCGCCAACTCCACCAGGTGGTCTTCAACCTCCTGCGGTTTGAGCACCAGCACGTCACTTTCCAGTTGATCCAGCACCTGTTCGGCCGTATTGCCGATCAACGCCCCCGACACACCGCTGCGCGCCACGGTGCCAATCACCGTCACCGCCGCCTGCAGCTTGTGCGCCGTGAACGGAATCAGCACATCCGCCGGGCCTTCCTCGACGTGCAGGTGAGCGTCATCAATGTCGAATTCAGCCTGAAACGCCCGGCATTGTTCGCGATAGCGCGCCTCGATGGTTTCCTTGAGCTGGAACGTCGGGTCCGCCGCCGACAGCATCGGTGACGGATGGGCGGTAATCACGTGCAGATGCCCCTTGGCCAGGCTGGCGATGTCGAAGCCGTGGTCGATGATCGTGGTGTGCAGATGACGGTGTTCGCCATCGGCATTGCCGACGTCGACCGCTGCCAGAATCACTTTGTCCTTCCACGAACCGGCGGTTTTCACCAGCAGCACCGGAGTAGGGCAGTGGCGCAGCAGTTTCCAGTCCGCCGGGGTCAGCAGGGCCTTCTTCAACGAGCTGTCGGGGAAGTGCTGCTTGATCACGAGACCGCAGCCTTCGGCCTGCTGCACGTCGATGATGGTTTCGTGCAGGCTCTCGTTCCACGCCTGTTCGGTGGTGACGCTGTAGCCGTCCGCCAGCAGCGCGGCCTTGAGCACGCTGAGCATGCCGGCGTGATCGTGCTTCTTGTCGCAGACCAGCAGGTGCAGATGGGCCTGGGTCACCCCGGCGATCAGCTTGGCGCGCTTGAGCGCCAGGCTTTCCGCGTGTTCAGGTTCAATGACCACCAGAATGCTGCGAATGGCTTGCATGAGTGAGTCTCCAGCAATGAAAAGGCACGGCGTTGCACAACTATAGTTGCTGCGCATCCGTCTGCGACTTGATGCATATCAACGCGGGCCGCTGGTGGTCTGCGGGCAGGCCGGTATAATCGGCGCCCTTCGCTCGAACACCTTTTGACCGTGAGCCCCATGATCCTTCCCGAAATCCACGAATTCCTTGGTTGCCGCACGCCTGATGCCTGGGTTGAAGCCGCGCTGGCCGATCAGGAAACCCTGCTGATCGACCACAAGAACTGCGAGTTCAAGGCCGCCAGCACCGCGTTGAGCCTGATCGCCAAGTACCATTCCCACGTCGATCTGATCAACATGATGTCGCGTCTGGCCCGGGAAGAACTGGTGCACCACGAGCAGGTGATGCGCATCATGAAGCGACGCAAGATCGAACTGCGCCAGCTGCACGCCGGCCGTTATGCCTCGAGCCTGCGCAAAGTGGTGCGCAGCCACGAACCGGTGAAACTGGTCGACACCCTGGTGGTCGGCGCCTTTATCGAAGCGCGCAGTTGCGAGCGATTCGAAGCGCTGGTGCCGCATCTGGACGAAGAACTCGGCAAGTTCTACTTCGGCCTGCTGAAAAGCGAGGCCCGGCATTTCCAGGGTTATCTGAAACTGGCCTACCAGTACGGTGACGCCAAGGACATCGCCCAGGTGATCGAGAAAGTCCGCGCCGCCGAGCAGGACCTGATCGAGTCACCGGACGAGGAATTCCGTTTCCACAGTGGCGTACCCGTCGCGGCATGAATTGTTAAAAACTCTTAAGAGTATGAAACATCAACGAAAACCGGCCCCAGAGGCCGGTTTTTGCTGCCTGCGATAAACGTCTCGCCATTGAATGCCCGCATAATGTCGCCCACTTCACAAAGCGGTTGGCGGCGGTTGTTATGGATAACCTGGGTTTTGGCAGAGTCCTGCTGGTGGAAGACGATGAGCGGCTGGCCGCACTGATCGCCCACTTTCTCGAACAACACGGCTACGAGGTATGCACGGTGCATCGCGGCGATCTGGCCGTGGCCGCGTTTCTCGAATTCAAGCCCAAAGTGGTGGTGCTCGACCTGATGCTGCCGGGGCAGAGCGGCCTGCACGTGTGCCGGGAAATCCGCAGCGTGTCGGACACACCGATTGTTATTCTGACGGCCAAGGAAGATGACCTCGACCATATTCTGGGCCTCGAGTCCGGGGCCGACGACTACGTGATCAAACCGATCAAGCCGCCTGTTCTGCTCGCACGCCTGCGCGCGCTGCAACGCCGGCAGGTGCCGGACAGCGGTGTGGTCAGCTCGCTGGAATTCGGCAATCTGGTCATCGACCGCAGTTGCCGCGAAGTGCGTCTGGCGGGCGAGCTGATCGAACTGACCACCATGGAATTCGAGCTGCTGTGGCTGCTGGCCAGCGCCGCCGGCAAGATCCTGTCGCGCGATGAGATTCTCAACCGCATGCGCGGCATCGCCTTCGATGGCCTCAATCGCAGCGTCGACGTGTACATCAGCAAGTTGCGCAACAAACTCAAGGACAACCCTCGCGAGCCGGTCTGCATCAAGACCGTGTGGGGCAAGGGTTATCTGTTCAATCCGTTCGCGTGGGAGTTGTAGATGCTGCGGTTATTTCTCGGGCTGTTTCTGGTGATGACCGTCGGGCTGGTGGCGGCGCTGCAAACCGTCGAGCACACCTTCAACGCTTTGCTCGACAACCAGATGCAGGCCTACAACCGTGAGGCGGTTCGCGGCCAAGCGTGGTCGCTGGTCGAACACATGCGCGACCAGCAGGGCGCGGCGCGCGAGGCGCAACTGGAAGCCTTGCGGCCGCACTACGGGCTCACGCTGAGCCTGGTCGAGGCTGACCAGTTGAAACTCAACGATCAGGAAAAAGCCGAACTGGCCCAGGATGTGTTGGTGATCCGCGATGACTACACCCAGTTCATCAGCAATATCGACGGTGGTTCGCAGTTGCTCAGCATCAAGCTGCCGCCCGAGCCGAGCCTGATGCCGTTCTACATTGCCGGGGCCTATATGATGTTGGCGGTGCTGCTCGGCATCGTTTTGTACTTCTGGGTTCGCCCGCACTGGCGCGATCTGGAAAAACTGCGCCTGGCCGCCGAGCGCTTCGGCGACAACGACCTTTCGGTGCGGATCCAGCTGTCCAAACGTTCCAACATCCGCGACCTCGCCGGTCACTTCAACCTGATGGCGGCGCGCATCGAAGGCCTGATCGCCAATCAGCGCGAACTGACCAACGCGGTCTCCCACGAACTGCGCACGCCGATTGCCCGGTTGTCGTTCGAACTCGACCAGCTCAAGCAACAACCGGACGCCAGCCAGAACCGCGAACTGATCGCCGACATGTACGCCGACCTCGGCGAGCTGGAAGAAATGGTCTCCGAGCTGCTGACCTACGCCAGCCTCGAACGCGGCGCGACGGTGATCACCCGCGAAAACATTCAGGCTGCCAACTGGCTCGACAGCGTGGTCGGCAGCGTGGCGCTGGAAGCCGAGGCCGCCGGGGTGCAGCTGTTGATCGTAGATTGCCGGGTCGATGAAGTGCGGATCGAACCGCGGTTCATGGCGCGTGCGGTGATCAATCTGCTGCGCAATGCCATCCGGTATGCCGAGCAGCGGGTCGAGGTGTCGCTGGTGCGCATCGGCGATCAGTACGAAGTGCAGGTCAACGACGACGGGCCGGGTGTGCCGCTGGCCGGTCGAGAGAAGATTTTCGAACCGTTCTCTCGTCTGGACGCCAGCCGCGACCGCCGCACGGGCGGCTTCGGCCTCGGTCTGGCGCTGGTGCGGCGGGTGTCGCAATCCCATGGCGGGCAGGTCGAGGTCGGCGATTCGCCGTGGGGCGGCGCGTCGTTTCGCATGACCTGGGCGCATCTGGATTGATGACTTTCCCTCCCCCGAAGGGGGAGGCAGTCGATTAACTGAGGACGTAGTCCACCGGTTTCAGCGCCGGCGGCAACGGCTCAGTCCCCAGCTCCGCCAGAATATCCCGCTCGATACCCCGCACCAGCGCATCGGTCGGCAAATCGTTTTCATCCCGGCCGAACGGGTCCTCCAGCTCATCGGCAATCGCATCCAGCCCGAAGAAGGTGTAGCTGACAATCGCCGTGAACAGCGGCGTCAGCCAGCCCAGCGGTTCTGCCATGGCGAACGGTAGCAGGATGCAAAACAGATAAATCGTGCGGTGCAGCAGCAGGGTGTAAGGGAAGGGCAGCGGCGTGTTCTTGATCCGCTCGCACACCGCCTGCGCCTGGGTCAGGCTGGTCAGGTGATTGGCCAGCAGCATGTAACGCCATTCGCTGAGATCGCCTGATTCGTGCAGATCGGAGCATTGCTGACCCACCGTCTGCAGGATGCGCCCGCTGTAATCCGGCACCTGCGCATCGTGCTGCGGGGTGATCCATTGGGCGCTGGCGGCGGCTTCGTCTTCCCGGCGCAACCGCGCATTCAGTGCATGGGCGAAACCAGCGAGGTTGAGCAGCAACAGTCGACGCTGGGCCGATTCGCGGATCACGTGAGTTTCGCGGATTACCGAGCGCACATGAACGATCACTTCGCCCCAGGCCTTGCGCGCTTCGTACCAGCGGTCGTAGCAGGCGTTGTTGCGAAAATTCATGAAGATCGAGAGCGACAGGCCGAGCAGGGTGAACGGCGTGGCATTGACCTTGGTGAAGTTGCTCGGGTGGAGCATTTCCACCAGCACGATGGCCGACGCCAGCAGCGTGACCATCAGGGCGCGCAGGGCGATGCGCTTGGCAATCGAGCCCTTGAGGGTGAAGAGAATGGCGAATTGATTGACCTTGGGTCGGATGATCATGCGGCTCTCTGCCTTGAAAACGTGGCGGATCAACCGCCGGTCATGTTCATGAAACGCACCACTTGCACGTCGTCGTTCACTTCAAAGTTGTGCCGGTAAGGCTTGAGTTTCATCGCTTCAATGATGGCTTTCTCCAGCCGTTCCGGTTGGCCTGGATGGGCGCGCAGTACCGCCTTCAAGTCCACCGAATGCTCGCTCCCCAGACACAGTAGCAAACGCCCCTCGACGGTCAGACGCACCCGGTTGCAGGTGCCGCAGAAGTTGTGGCTGTGGGGGGAGATGAACCCCAGCCGGATGTGCGGCGCTTCCGCCAGCCGCCAGTAGCGCGACGGGCCCTGAGTCGACTCAGCGGAGTCGATCAGGGTGTAGCGCTCGGCGATCTTTTCGCGCACCTGGGTGCTGGAAAAGAACGACTCGGCGCGGCTGTGTTCGCTGATGATCCCCAGCGGCATTTCCTCGATGAAGGAAATGTCCAGATCCCGTTCGATGGCGAACTGCACCAGATCGTTGATCTCGTGATCGTTGCGGCCCTGCATCACCACGCAGTTGAGTTTAGTGCGGGTAAATCCGGCGGCGCGGGCGGCGTCGATGCCGTCGATCACCTGGGCCAGGTCACCGGTGCGGGTCATCTGCTTGAAGCGCGTGGCATCGAGGCTGTCGAGGCTGACGTTGAGGCGTTTGACCCCGGCGTCGAACAGCGGACTGGCGAGTTTGTCGAGCTGCGAGCCGTTGGTGGTCAGGCACAGTTCGCGCAGGCCGGGCAGGGCGGCGATCTGCTTGCACAAGCCGACGACGCCGGGGCGAATCAGCGGCTCGCCACCGGTCAGGCGGATCTTGCGGGTGCCCAGCGCAACGAAGCCCTGCGCCAGTTGATAGATCTCCTCCAGCGTCAGCACCCGTTGGCGCGGCAGGAACTGCATGTCTTCGGCCATGCAATACACGCAGCGAAAGTCGCAGCGGTCGGTGACCGACATGCGCAGGTAGTCGACGCGGCGGTTGTAACCATCGATCAAGACGCGCTCTGACATGACAGCCTCGCTTGGGTGAAATCCGCTATTGAAGGGATTGGGTCGGCGCAGGTTATGAGCAACTTGAGACAGCGTCCAATCACTCTTAATGACCGGCCGATTGATGCTGTCGATGATGAAATAATTATTCCGGGTTTATCGCTTGTTAGTTTTGCAAGTGCCCGTATTTAAAGGGTTTAACGCCGTGATAGATGCTTTCGATAACGCAGTCATTAATAGCGATTAGACAAGTTTTTGCAGCGGTTCCTATCCTTGGCCCCGTCAAACGAAACGACCGCTCTTTTAACTTGAAAGTCAGTCGTCGCTGTTTAAACCCGATCAGGTTTTTGCCTGTGTGCATCGTCATGGAGAAGTCCCATGTCACAAGTCGACCGTTACAAACCCTACAAGGGCGCCGCTGCGGGTTGGGGCGCTGTCATCAGCCTCACCAAGAACTGGCTGGGCAGTGAAAACGCCCTGAAAAACATCCGCGCCATGCTCAAGACCAACCAGAACGGCGGCTTCGACTGCCCCGGTTGCGCCTGGGGTGAAGCACCCGGCGCGAGCATGCTGAAGTTCTGCGAAAACGGCGCCAAGGCGGTGAACTGGGAAGCCACCGGCCGCCTGGTCGATCCGGCGTTCTTCAACAAGTACACGGTCTCGACCCTGGCCGAACAAAGCGATTACTGGCTCGAATACCAGGGCCGGATCACCCATCCGATGCGCTACGACGCGCGGGTCGACCGCTATGTGGAAACTACCTGGGACGATGCCTTCGCGCTGATCGCCAAGCACCTCAAAGGCCTGAAATCGCCTCACGAGGCCGAGTTCTACACCTCGGGTCGTGCCAGCAACGAAGCGGCGTTTCTCTATCAGTTGTTCGTCCGCGCCTATGGCACCAACAACTTCCCGGACTGCTCGAACATGTGCCACGAAGCCAGCGCGGTGAGCATGGGCGAGAGCCTGGGCGTCGGCAAAGGCACGGTGGTCTATGAAGACCTGCACCACGCCGACGCGATTTTCGTGATCGGCCAGAACCCCGGCACCAACCACCCGCGCATGCTCGAACCGCTGCGCGAAGCGGTGAAGCGTGGCGCGCAGGTGGTGTGTATCAACCCGCTGAAGGAGCGTGGGCTGGAGCGTTTCCAGAACCCGCAAAACCCGATCGAGATGCTCAGCAACGGCTGGGAAGCGACCAACACCGCGTACTTCCGCCCAGCCTTGGGCGGCGACATGGCGATGATTCGCGGCATGGCCAAATTCCTGCTGGAGTGGGAGCGCGAAGCCCAGGCCATCGGCGGCGAACCGGTGTTCGATCACGCCTTTATTGCCGAGCACACGTCGGGCCTCGACAGCTACCTGGCCGAAGTCGATGCCACGAGCTGGGAGCATATCGTCGAGCAGTCCGGCGTGCCGCTGCATGACATCGAACTGGCCGCGCGCATGTATGCCCGGGCCAAGAGCGTGATCATGTGCTGGGCCATGGGCCTGACCCAGCACGTGCACTCGGTGCCGACTCTGCAGGAAGTCATCAACCTGCAACTGCTGCGCGGCAACGTCGGCCGTCCGGGCGCCGGGCTGTCGCCGGTGCGCGGCCACAGTAACGTGCAGGGCGACCGCACCATGGGCATCAACGAACTGGCCCCGACCGAGCTGATGGACGCCCTGGAAAAACGCTTCAACTTCAAAGTGCCGCGGATGCACGGCCACAACACGGTCATGGCGATTGGTGCCATGGAACGTGGCGAAGCCAAGGTGTTTATCGGGCTCGGCGGCAACTTCGCTCAAGCTACGCCGGACACCCCGCGCACCCACGCCGCGATGCGCAAACTCGACCTGAGCGTGCATATCTCGACCAAACTCAACCGCAGCCATCTGGTGACCGGGCGTGATGCGTTGATTCTGCCGTGCCTCGGCCGTACCGACATCGACGTCCAGGCCGAAGGCCCGCAAGGCGTGACCGTGGAAGACACCTTCAGCATGGTGCACTTGTCGTTCGGTCAACTGAAACCGAAGTCGGCGCACCTGAAATCCGAGCCGGCGATCATTGCCGGGATCGCTGCCGCGACCTTGGGCAAACACCCGATCGATTGGGAATGGGCGGTAGGCGACTACGGGCGCATCCGTAACCTGATCGCCGACGTGATTCCGGGCTTCGAGAATTTCAACGAGAAGCTGCTGATCCCGGGTGGTTTCCACCTCGGCAACAACGCTTCCGACCGGATCTGGAAAACCGAATCCGGCAAGGCCCAGTTCACCCCGTGTGTGCTGCCGGAACATCTGATCAGCGAAGGCGTGCGCAACCTGCCGGTCAAACCGCATCTGATCCTGCAAACCATGCGTTCTCACGATCAGTACAACACCACGCTGTACGGCCTCGACGACCGTTATCGCGGTGTATACGGGATGCGCGACGTGGTGTTCGCCAACGAGCAGGACATCCGCCGGCTCGGTTTTGAACCG
Organism: Pseudomonas sp. CH235; assembly: GCF_004368175.1. Classification (NCBI taxonomy): domain Bacteria; kingdom Pseudomonadati; phylum Pseudomonadota; class Gammaproteobacteria; order Pseudomonadales; family Pseudomonadaceae; genus Pseudomonas; species Pseudomonas sp. CH235. Next base: position 135,954 of record NZ_RRZJ01000012.1, on the reverse strand, counting down.
GGACAGAAGGTTGATCTGGTAGCGCTGTGGGATGACGAGCGTGAGCGTCGGGTCAGCGGTTTCACCCTGATCGCCTACGACATTCCGGCCGGGCAGGCTGCCGCGTACTACCCGGAAACCAATCCGCTGGTGCCGCTGGAAAGCTACGGTGACCGCACCTACACGCCGACCTCCAAGTTCGTGGCGATCCGCCTCGAAGCGGCCGAGGCGAGCAACCTGATCCCGTCGTCGGTGGCGTAGCCGACTCACGCGATCCAACCCTTTTGCATTTTGACTGGCTGCAGGCGTTCGCGCCTGGCGGTGGCCCGGCCGTGTGCTGCCGCTTTTCAGCCTGGATGAGGACATCATCATGTTCAACCTGGAGGCACTGGACCTGGCGCGAATTCAATTCGCGTTCACGGTTTCGTTCCACATCATTTTCCCGGCGATCACCATTGGTCTCGCGAGTTTCCTGGCGGTGCTCGAAGGCCTGTGGCTGAAAACCCGTAACGACACTTACCGCGATCTCTACCACTTCTGGTCGAAGATCTTCGCCGTCAACTTCGGCATGGGCGTGGTCTCGGGGCTGGTCATGGCGTACCAGTTCGGCACCAACTGGAGCGGATTCTCTGACTTTGCCGGCAGCGTCACCGGGCCGTTGCTGACCTATGAAGTGCTGACCGCGTTCTTCCTCGAGGCCGGGTTCCTCGGGGTGATGCTGTTCGGCTGGAACCGCGTCGGCCGAGGGTTGCACTTCTTTGCCACGGTGATGGTCGCCATCGGCACGCTGATCTCGACCTTCTGGATTCTTGCCTCCAACAGCTGGATGCAGACTCCGCAAGGCTTCGAAATCGTTGACGGTCGAGTGATGCCGCTGGACTGGCTGGCGATCGTGTTCAACCCGTCGTTTCCGTTCCGTCTGGCGCACATGGCGATTGCCGCATTCGTCGCCACGGCGTTCTTTGTCGGCGCTTCGGCGGCTTGGCATTTACTGCGTGGCAACGACACCCAACCGGTGCGCAAGATGTTCTCCATGGCGCTGTGGATGGCGCTGATCGTGGCGCCGATTCAAGCGGTGGTCGGTGACGCCCATGGCTTGAACACTCTGGAACACCAACCGGCAAAAATCGCCGCCATCGAAGGCCACTGGGAAAACGCCGACAACGGGCCGACCCCGCTGGTGCTGTTCGGCATCCCGGACATGCAGGCGGAGAAAACCAAATACGCCATCGAGATTCCGTACCTCGGCAGCCTGATCCTCACCCACAGCCTCGACAAGCAGATACCGGCGCTCAAGAGCTTCCCGAAAGAAGACCGGCCGAACTCGACCGTGATCTTCTGGAGCTTCCGCGTGATGGCCGGGCTGGGCATGTTAATGATCCTCGTCGGTGTGTTGGGCCTGGCGTTGCGGCGCAATGGCAAGGTCTACCGGCATCGCGGCTTCCAGCGGCTGGTGCTGCTGATGGGGCCGAGCGGCCTGATCGCGCTGCTGGCGGGTTGGATCACCACCGAAGTCGGGCGTCAGCCGTGGGTGGTCTACGGCCTGATGCGAACCCATGACGCGGCGTCCCATCACTCGGTGGCGCAGATGAGCACCTCGCTGGCGCTGTTCGTCGTCATCTACTGCTCGGTGTTCACCGTGGGTATCGGCTACATGATGAAACTGGTGAGCAAGGGCCCGCAGCCGCACCACGAACATCCGCCCGAAGGCACTCAGGTGCAGACCCCGCGCCGGCCACTGTCGGCGGTCACCGACAACCTCGAATCCGCGACCCGGATCCACTGAAAAAGGAGCGTTGAGTCATGGGTATTCAAGGTATCGATCTCTCGTTGATCTGGGGCGTGATCATTGCCTTCGGGGTAATGATGTACGTGATCATGGACGGCTTCGATCTAGGCCTCGGGATCCTGTTCCCGATGATCAGCGACGAGCAGGAACGCGACGTGATGATGAACACCGTCGCACCGGTCTGGGACGGCAACGAAACCTGGCTGGTGCTCGGCGGCGCGGCGTTGTACGGCGCGTTTCCGCTGGCTTACGGGGTGATTCTGGAGGCGCTGTATCTGCCGCTGATCTTCATGCTCGCAGGGCTGATTTTCCGCGGTGTGGCGTTCGAGTTTCGCTTCAAGGCGCCGGCTGAAAAACGTCATCTGTGGGATTGGGCATTCATCGGCGGTTCGCTGCTGGCGACGTTCTCCCAGGGCGTGGTGATCGGCGCGTATGTGGCGGGGATTCCGGTGGTGGATCGACAGTTCGCCGGTGGTGGTCTCGACTGGCTGGCGCCGTTCCCGCTGGTCTGCGGCGTCGGTCTGGTGATTGCTTACGCCTTGCTCGGCAGCACCTGGCTGCTGGTCAAGACCGAAGGCATGCTCGAATCGCGGATGCGTCACTACAGCCGTCCGCTGGCGTGGCTGCTGCTGGCGATGGTGGTGGTGATCGGCGCGTGGACGCTGCAACTGCATCCGGAACTGGCTGGCCGCTGGTTCAACCATGCGCACCTGACCGTGTTCGCCGGGCTGGTGGTGTTGGCGGTGCTGGCGCTGTTCGGGCTGTTGCGTTCGCTGCGTCAGCGCCACACCCACTGGCCGTTCGTGTTCACCCTGGTGCTGATGTTCCTTGGTTACATCGGGCTGGCGCTGAGCCTCTGGCCGAACATCATCCCGCCGTCGGTCAGCCTGTGGGCGGCGGCTTCACCGGCCACCAGTCAGTTGTTCGCCCTTATCGGCGCGCTGTTCATCCTGCCGGTGATCCTGATGTACACCTTCTGGAGCTACTACGTGTTCCGCGGCAAAGTGAGGATTGGCGATGGCTACCATTGATTCGCGTGAGGTGAAATCCAGCCCCTGGTACAAGCGTCTGGGCTGGCTGCTGCTGATCTGGTTGGGCAGCGTGGTCTCGCTGGCGGTGGTGGCGAGCCTGCTGAAACTGGCGATGTATGCGGCGGGAATGAGGACTCATTGACCATAAAAAAACCGGAGCCTGGCTCCGGTTTTTATTGCGCGGGATTTACTCCCCGCCAAACATCGCAGTCCAGTAAATCCCGGCGCTGCTCTTCGGATCGACTGCGTAGGCAGCGCCCAGCTCGCGGTACTGCGGGTTCATCAGGTTGGCGCAATGGCCAGGGCTGGCGAGCCAGCCGGCAACGACCTTCTGCACCGTGTCCTGCCCGGCGGCGATGTTTTCGCCGACCTGCTGGCCGCTGTAACCGGCCAGTTCCGCGCGGTCGCCGGGAGTGCCGCCGTTGCGGTCCTTGTGGTCGAAATAATTGTTGTTGGCCATCTCGCGGCTATGCTCCTGGGCAACGCCACCGAGCACCGAGTTCCACGCCAGCGGCGCTGTCGCTGCGAATGCCTGACTGCCGCACTGGCGCGGTTGGGCGCGGGCGGCGTTGAGTTGTTCGAGGAGTTTCTGGCCTTCCGCCTGACCGTCGCCGAGGCGGGCGGACAGCAGTGGTCGGGCGAGGGTGATGCGCCAGTCACGGTCGGCGCGACTGACGCCGATATCGACGAACTGCGGATCCAGCACCACCTGACAGAAACTCTCCTGAATCGCCTTCATCGCCGACGCCGCATCCCTTGGCCCGTTCAGGGTAATCGCCTGCACGTTGACCATCGGGTAGCGAGCGCTGGACATCGCCTGCTGCAAATCCACCACGCCGCTGGCCGGCAGAATCAGGCGCGGATCGGCCGACAGCGGCGGCAATTCGCTGGACGCCTGGCTGCCACAACGCTGCGGCTGGCTGCGGTAGCTGTTGATCGATTCGATCAATTGCGACTCGTCGGTGGCCATGGCCGAAGTGGCCAGCGCCAGGCCCACGGACAACGCGGCGAGTCGCAGAACGGATGGCATGAAGCGCATGGAAATCTCCCTTGGGCTGAGTGCGCACATCATGCGCGAAAGGGCCCCGGTTCGTGCAATGTCTTTTTCTTCACGACGCGGATTTTTCTGCGGAACGATGCCGTGAAAATTGCCGTCTACACTTCGCGAAGAGCCCGGGATCCGGGCGTCTCAACCACGTAACACTTTGCCCGCATCGGGCCCTGCCGGAAGAATGATCATGCAATTGAACGGGTTGCTTTGCTGTCTTGCGTTGACCTTGCTGAGCGGCGCGGCACTGGCCACCGATCAGGCACCGATCAAGGAAAAGGCCGAAGCGAAAGCCGAGGTTCTGGAAGAGAAGGCCGCCGACAAACCCGACGCGCCCCCGGCACCCAAATCCGAAGCCATCACCCCGACCGAAGCGCAGGCGGTCGACCCCGCTGGCGCCGCTCCGCTGGACGACCCGATCACCTGTCTGGCGCGCAGTATCTATTGGGAAGCCAAGGGCAAGGACAATGCCGACATGGAAGGCGTGGCCAGTGTGGTGATGAATCGCCTCGGGCATGACGGCTTTCCGGGCACGGTGTGCGAGGTGGTCAAGCAGGGCTCGGAAACCAAGAGCTGCCAGTTTTCCTGGTGGTGCGACGGGCGTCCGGATCAGGTCAAGGAAGATGCCGAATACGCGCTGGCCAAGGAAATCGCCGGCAAGGCGCTGAACCGCCAGCTCACCGACCGCACCCATGGCGCCCTGTATTTCCACGACCGCAACGTTCATCCAAGTTGGGCCAAGGAATACAGAAAAACCGCCGAGACCAGGAAATTTCTGTTCTACAAACCTGCTGGCGGGGATGCGCGTTAGGCGCAAACTTCGCGCACACAATGGCGCAACCAGCGGTGCGCCGGGTCGGCGTCCATGCGCGGGTGCCAGAGCATCGACACGCTGATGTCCGGCATCCGGAATGGCAGGGCGAAGCTGTGCAGGCCCGTGCGCAGTTTGCTGGTGTGACGTTCCGGAACGGTGGCGATCAGGTCCGACTCACGGACCAGCGTCAGCGCCGCCGAAAATCCGCCGAATGAAGTGACGATGTCCCGCGTCAGGCCTAAGGCGAGCAGCGCTTCGTCCACCGGTCCGCTGCTGCGCCCACGGCGTGACACCAGAGTGTGCTGGCCCGAAGCGAAGCGTTTGGCGCTGATCTTTCCGCTGCTCAACGGATGCCCCTCACGCACCACGCCAATCCACTGATCGTGGAACAGGATGCGGCTGTGGAGCGTCGGGTCGGTGCTGTCGTCGACCACGCCGGTTTCCAGATCCACCCGGCCTACGCGCAGCAGCGTGCTGTCCTTGTCGGCTTTTTGCACAAAGCGCAGGCGCACGCCAGGCGCCTCTTCGGCGATGCGGGCGAGCAGGGCGGCGGCGAAGGTTTCGACAAAACCGTCGGTGTTGCGCAGGGTGAAGGTGCGCCGCAACTGGCCAGGATCGAGCACTTCTGCCGGGCGCAAAACCGCTTCGGCCTCCTGCACCAGATAACTGACCCGGTCGCGCAGCTCCAGCGCACGCGGGGTCGGCACCAGTCCGCGACCGGCGCGCACCAGCAGCGGATCGCCGGTGGTTTCCCGCAGCCGGGCCAGCGCCCGGCTCATGGCTGACGGACTCAAACGCAGGCGCTCGGCGGCGCGGGCGACGCTTCCTTCGCTCAGCAGCACGTCGAGGGTGATCAACAGGTTCAGATCCGGTGCATTCATGACGTGGCGTTCCATGCAGGTATCAAGTGCGAAGCATGCGTCTTGCGCCTTGTATTGTCGAGGCTCAGGCTGTGTCGCATGACCTTTGCCCTGTGAGCCCCCCATGCACCGAGAACCCCTGAGCCCTTCAGCCTGCTGGGCGTTGACCAGTCTGGCGCTGTCGATGTTGATGCCGTCGCTCGATACCAGCATCGCCAACGCCGGATTGCCCACGCTGGCGGCGGCATTCGATGCGACGTTTCAACAAGTGCAGTGGATCGTTCTGGCCTACCTGCTGGCGATCACCACGTTGATTGTCAGCGTCGGGCGGCTCGGTGACGGCTTCGGTCGACGGCGCTTGTTGTTGATCGGCATCGGCATCTTTACCGCTGCTTCGCTGGCTTGCGCACTGGCGCCGAGCCTTGCCTGGCTGATCGGTGCGCGGGCGGTGCAGGGCCTCGGCGCGGCAATCATGTTTGCGCTGACGGTCGCGCTGGTGGCCGATGCGGTGCCCAAATCCCGGGCCGGCAGTGCGATGGGGTTGCTGGCCACGATGTCGGCCACCGGCACCACCCTCGGGCCGTCGCTCGGTGGGCTGTTGATGGCGCATGTCGGCTGGCAGTCGATTTTTGTGATCAACGTGCCGTTGGGATTGCTCAATGCGTGGCTGGTGTATCGCTACCTGCCGAAGGATCGGAGCGTGCGCTCGGGTGTTGCATTTGATTATCCCGGCACCGCCGTATTGATGCTGACGCTGGCGGCCTATGCACTGGCGATGACGGTTGATGGATTCACCACGACGTTGCTGTTGCTCAGCCTGTTGGGCGTGGGGGTATTCATCCTGGTCGAGAAGCGGAGCAAGGCGCCGCTGATTCATCTGTCATTGTTCACCGACACGCGAATCAGCAGCAGTCTGGCGCTGACCTTGCTGGTCACGACGGTGATGATGACCACGCTGGTGGTCGGGCCGTTTTACCTGAGCCGAGGCCTGGGTCTCACCAGCACGCAGGTAGGACTGGTGCTGTCGATCGGGCCGTTGCTGGCGGCGTTCAGCGGCGTACCGGCCGGGCGGCTGGTGGATCGTTTCGGCGCGCGGCGGATGGTGCCGGGCGCGTTGTTCGGTCTGGCTTGCGGTTGCGGTCTGCTGGCGCTGTTTCCGGTGAGTTTCGGAGTGCTTGCATACGTGCTGCCGATCACGGTGGTGGCCTTGAGTTATGCGCTGTTCCAGGCTGCCAACAACACCGGGTTGATGTCCGGCGTTGCTCAGGATCAGCGCGGCGTGGTCTCGGCCATGCTCGGGCTGTCGCGCAATCTGGGGTTGATCACCGGGGCGGCGGCGATGGGCGCGGTGTTTGCACTGGCCACGGACGATCCGACTCAGGCACCGGCCGAAGTTATTGCGGCCGGGTTGCACATGACTTTCGGCGTGGCCTCGGCATTGATGTTCGCGGCGTTTGCGCTCGGTGCCTTCACGCACCTGCGTCTCGCGTCTCCCGTGCCGGAAAGAACAGTTCAAAGCAGGTGACGCCGTCGGCGCTGCTGACGCTGTAGCGGCCCTGATGCAATTGCATGATGGTCGCGACAATCGACAGGCCCAGTCCGTTGGATTGGGCCGAACGCTCGCGGGACGGATCGACGCGGTAGAAGCGCTCGAACAACCGCGACAGATGTTCCGCCGGAATGGTCGCGCCCTGATTGCGTACCCGCAGGTAGCTGCCGTCCGCTTCGGCGATGGCTTCGACCTGCAGCGTCGAATCCGCCGCGCCGTACTTGATCGCATTGGCGCACAGATTGGCCAGGGCCCGACGCAGCAGCATCGGTTCGGCCCAGATCACACCGCTGCCACTGGCCTCGATGGTGACGCCGACATCGGCGGCCAGGCCTTCGAAGTAATCGGCAATGCGTTGCATCTCATCGCCGGCGTCCAGTTCCTGCCGCTGGCTCAGCGCGCTGGCCGGGTCGGTGCGGGCGAGAAACAGCATGTTGTCGAGCATCCGCGCCAGCCGTTCGAGTTCTTCGACGTTGGAGGCGAGCAACTGCTGATAGGCGTCCACACTGCGGTTCTGTTGCAGCGCGACCTGGGTTTCCCCGAGCAGGTTGTTGATCGGTGTGCGCAGTTCGTGGGCCATGTCGGTGGAGACTTGGCTCAGTTGCGCAACCCCTCGGTCGAGCCGGTCCAACATCGCATTGAAGGCTTCGATCATCGGCTGCAATTCCCGAGGCGTGCCGTGGCGGTCGAGGCGTTCGCCGAGGTTGGCGATGCCGATCCCGTGGGCGTGCCGGGCAATCCGCCGCAACGGCAGCAGGCCGCGATACACCAGCAGGCAGCCGACCAGCGCCAGCACAATCGCCGCCAGTGACGCGAGGCCGTACACGCTGAGCCGGTAATTGGCGAGCATCGCCGTGCGCTCGGTCATCAGGCGTCCGGTGAGCACCTGCAGGTTGCCCAGATCGCCCGAGTCGATGGTCGCCGCCACCGCCGAAAACGGCACACCGTCGACGCTCGGCAAGTGCTGTACATCGCTCAGGGCCATCGGATGATCGATCGGTACGGCGGACAAGTTCGGAGTGGCGAGGTTGCCGGGGTTGACCACCAGCAACGGCGGCTGGCCGGGTGCGCCGATGGTCAGCAAGGCTTCGCGGTTGCCGAGCATGTTCTGAAACAGCGCCGGCTTGTTCTTGATCAGTTCCAGGGTGTTGCTGTCGTTGAGGAAGGTGCGCAACTGATCGACGCGACTGACCAACTGGATGTCGTCGCGGCGAATCAGAGCTGCTTCCAGTTGGTTGTACAGCGCCGCGCCCAGGCCTCCCAGCGCGGCGAAGGCAAGCACGGCGAAGACCAGCGCCAGACGCAAGGTCAGGGAATACGTGCCGGCGATTTTCATGGTTGGGTATCGAAGCGGTAGCCGATGCCGCGCACGCTGTGGATCAGCTTGAGCGGGAACGGATCGTCGATCTTCGCCCGCAGGCGGCGCACGGCGACATCGACCACATTGGTGTCACTGTCGAAATTCATGTCCCACACCCGCGAGGCGATCAGCGAGCGCGACAGCACTTGCCCGGTGTGGGTGGCGAACAGTTGCAGCAGGGCGAATTCCTTGTTGGTCAGGGTGATCCGGTTGCCGGCGCGGGTGACTCGGCGCTTGAGCACATCGATCTGCAGATCGGCCACCTGCAATTGCTCCTCTTCATGGATCGGCCCGCGCCGGGTCAGGGTGCGCAGGCGCGCCACCAGTTCGGCGAAGGAAAACGGTTTGATCAGGTAATCGTCGGCGCCCAGTTCCAGGCCCTTGACCCGGTCGGCAATGTCGTCGCGGGCGGTGAGGAACAGCACCGGCGTGTCGGTCTCCTTGCGCAGCCGGCGCAGGACTTCCCAGCCGTCCATTTTCGGCATCATCACGTCCAGCACGATCACGTCGAAGTCGAACTCCAGCGCCAGGTGCAGACCGTCGGCGCCGTCCCGGGCCAGACTCACGCTGTAGCCCAGTTCCTGCAGGCCGTTGAGCAAGTAGTTGCCGGCCTTGGGTTCGTCTTCGACAACAAGGATATTCATGGGCACTGCGCCTCAATGGTCGTTGGTGCAGCCGCTGCCTTGCACTTGATAGTCCAGCACATGTTCACGGCCCTGGTGGTCGAGGTAGTTGAGTCGCGCGGGGATCACGCCGCAAGCCTGGGAAATATCGGTGCTGGAGAGGACTTTGTCGACATCCAGGTGCACGAAGAAACCGGTTTTGTCATGAATGACGGCAGCGTCCGGTGCAGGGGCGGCGAACACGGAACCGGTGGCGAGGAGGGCGGTGAAGGCGAGGATCAGGGTTTTCATGATGGGTCACTCGAGTCGTTGAAGTTGATCGGCGTTTGGGCCGGGACAACTTCAAGCTACCGGGCGATCCGCTCGGCAAACCGACAACTCGATGACAAATCTGTAATAAACCGAACCTGTGGGAGCCAGCGCACTCCCACAGAGTATTCAGCTGGCGTGCGTGCTGAGAATGCTCGCGATCTGTTGTGGCTGGCAGTTGAGGTACGGCGAGGATTTCAGCCACTGCTGATCCGGGTACCAGGAGAACATGAATTGGCCATTCTTCAGACTGTCGATCACCCGTTTGGCCACCTGCGGTCGCACGGCCGGGCAACCCTGGCTGCGGCCCAGACGGCCGGTACGTTTGCTCCAGAACGGGTTCACGTAGTCGGCGGCGTGGATCACGATGGCGCGGTCACGGGCCATGTCGTTGACGCCCGGTTCCAGACCATCCATGCGCAGCGAGTAACCGTGGGTGCCCTGGTAACTTTCCTGGGTGCGGAACAGGCCGAGGCTGGACTGAAAACTGCCTTCACGGTTGGAGAACCGGGTGGCGAAGTTTTCCCCGGAGTTCGAGCCGTGGGCGACCAGATCGCGCAGCACCAGTTTTTTCCGGGTCAGGTCGAAGATCCACAACCGACGCTCGGTGGACGGCTGCGAATAGTCGATGATCGCCAGGTGACGGGACTGCTTCGCGCCGTTGTTGATCGCACATTGCATGGCGTTCAAGGCACCTTTCAGCGCCTGGGGATTGAGTTCCGGAGCGGCGTGCGCGAGGCTGGTGTACAGAACCGGCGAAGTGGTGCCGGCGGCAAAGGCTGGACTGGTCAGCACGCCAATGGCGGTGGCAGTCAGCAGAAGTCGGCGCAAAAACGTCAACATTTAAAGTGAGTCTCCACTTGCTACTTGTTTGGCACTTAGGCTCCTGACGTCCAGTCGTTCCCGGCAAGCCCGCGAATCGGGCCTGACTGTGCACCGCACCTGAGGTAAGGTTGACCGTCAATCAAGACGGCCATGGATTGGAGTAAAGCAGTTGTTCAAAAAGTACGCATGCTACTTGAGCATTTGTTTGCTCGCTGCGCCGTTTGTCGCTTGCGCCGAAGAGCCGTTGCCGGGACTCCCGACGCTGCCGCCCGTGCCGACGGAAATGCCCATCGAGCCACAGAGCCCGCTGCAGGCTGCGCTGATCAGCCTGCCCCAGGCGTGCCCGACGATCGGCACCAGCCTCAACGGCCCGGCGCTGGATCAATTGCGCGCATTCTACCAGCAGCAGGACTGGCTGCCGGTGTGGGCCGATGGCGGGCAATTGCCGGCCTTGCATGCGCAATTGCAGCTGTTGGCGGACGATGGCCTGAATCCGAAACGCTATCCGGTGGCGCTCACCGCCCCGCAGGACGGCGAACTGTGCGCCGACATCGAGATCAGCCGTTACTACCTGCAAGCCCTGCAGGATCTGCATTACGGCCGCCTGTTGCAATCGCACTTCGAACCTCTGTGGCATTCCGACGAAACGCCTCGCGACCGTCAGGCTGAATTGCTGGCGATCGCCGTGCCGGGCGTGCACAACGTTCCGGCTGCCTTCGATCTGGCCCGACCGCAGCTGGCGCAGTATCAGAATTTGCGCCATCTCTACGCAGCTCAACGCCTGAAAGCCTTGCCCCAATGGACGTCGGTGGGCAACGGCCCGTTGCTGCGTCCGGACATGGAAGACAAACGCGTGCCGGAACTGGCCCGCCGGCTCTACAGCGAAGGCTACCTGAGCAGTGTGGTCGGCACGCCGGACAACGCTTATCACGGCGTATTGGTGGAGGCGGTGAAGAGCTTTCAGGCCAACCATTCGTTGCAGGCCGACGGGGTGGTCGGGCCGGGGACGATTGCCGAACTCAACATCAGTCCGCTGACCCGCCGCGAACAGTTGCGGGTCAACCTTGAACGTTTCCGCTGGATGGCCCAGGACATGGAGCCGGACGGTTTGTTGGTCAACGTCGCCGCTGCCGAGCTGACGCTTTATCAGGGTGGCCTGCCGGTGTGGCAGACCCGCACCCAGGTCGGGCGCGCCGAACGCCAGACCCCGCTGCTCAAATCCCGGGTCACGCGCCTGACCCTGAACCCGACCTGGACCGTGCCGCCGACCATCTGGAAGGAAGACAAGCTGCCGGAAATCCGCAAGGACCAGACCTTCCTCAGCCGCCAGAACCTGCAAGTGCTCGACGCCAACGGCCAGCCGCTGGCCGCCGCCGACATCGACTGGGACAACCCCGGCAACATCCTTCTGCGTCAGGACGCCGGGCCGCGCAACCCGCTGGGGCAGATGGTCATTCGTTTCCCCAACCCGTTCTCGGTGTACCTGCACGACACGCCGAGCAAGGCGCTGTTCGACAAGGGGCCACGGGCGTTCAGTTCCGGCTGTGTGCGGGTCGAGCATCCGATGAAACTGCGCGATTTCCTGCTCAGCCCGGCGGAGAAGGCGCGCACCGACACCTTGCTCGCCACCGGCACCACCCATGAATTCCGCCTGAGCAATCCGGTGCCGATCCTCATGACTTACTGGACGGCACAGGTCGATGGCCAGGGTCGCGTGCTCTACGCGCCGGACATTTACAGCCGAGACAGCGCGTTGCTGGCGGGGCTGGACCGGGCGCATTGATCCTCAGCGGCTGGCGCGTTTCCAGAAAAACCGCGCCAGCCACGCATCCACGCTCAACTTGCCGGCCCCGGCAAATACGAGCGGCACCAGCGAAGCCAGGTAGATCGCCGGCAGCTTGAAGTTACCGAAGCCCTTGTTGGTGATCGCGTAACCCTGGGCCAGTTCACTCAGCGATGACCAGTCCGCCGGCCAGTGCACGGCAGCGGTGGCGACGACGGTCACGACAATCAGCGAAATCGCCGAAATCCGCGTGCCGAATCCGATCAGGATCGCCAGCGCGCAGATCAGCTCTGCCCACATCGACAGCTCCCAGTTCAGCGTCGCCGGCAAGTGGTCGAAGGGAAACGGGAACCGCTCCTGAATGTCTTCGAACCAGTTCTGGCCGTTGAATTTCTCCAGTCCCGATTCGAAAAACTCCCAGGCGATGAACAGGCGCAAGGTCAGCGGCGCGAGCCACTGGCCGGCGCGGTTGAGGTTCCAGTGCAGGCCTTTGACGGCCGACGAGAGAGCTGTGGTCATGGGAAGGCTCCATTCATTCAAAAGAAAACGGGGCACCAACGTGCCCCGTGAAAAGGGTTACTCGCCGGCGCCGCACTTGCCTTCGCCGCATTTGCCTTCCGAGGTTTTTTCCGCCGAGTCGGCCTTGGCCTGGGACTGGCTGTAGCCGTGATCCAGTTGCTTGACGCTGAACGCTTCGGAAGCCGAAGCCGCGTTGGACAGGGCCAGGCCACCGGCAAGCAGCAGGCCGAGGGTCAGGGAAGTTTTTGAGCGCTTGGTCATGGTGAATCTCCGATGCGATGTTTGAGTTCAAAGGCTTGATCGGGGCTGCCGATCGACAGGTTCATTTGAGCGCCGGGCTGTATCGCTGATGTGTCGCGAAGGGCCGGATTTGTGCGCGGGATGTGTCGGGCGTCGGGCCGTACACACTGCGATACAGAGCGCCGGTGTGATTCGATTGCCGGGCGCAGCGTCTAGCCACGGTGTCCCCGCAATCCCATGGGGCGAGACTTCGGAACCCGGCATGCAAGCGCTGTTGAACGAGATCCTTGACGCTGTCCGGCCCCTGATCGGGCAGGGCAAGGTGGCTGACTACATTCCCGCCCTCGGCACCGTGCCGGCCAATCAATTGGGCATCGCCGTGTATGGCAACGACGGCGAGATGTATTGCGCCGGCGACGCCGAGACGCCGTTCTCGGTGCAAAGTATTTCCAAGGTGTTCAGCCTGGTGCAGGCCATCGAACATTCCGGCGAGGCGATCTGGGAGCGTCTGGGCCACGAGCCATCCGGCCAGCCATTCAACTCGCTGGTGCAGTTGGAGTTCGAACGCGGCCGTCCGCGCAATCCGTTCATCAATGCCGGGGCGCTGGTGATCTGCGACATCAACCAGTCGCGCTTTGCGGCACCGGCGTTGTCGATGCGCGATTTCGTGCGGCGGCTGTCGGGCAACCCGCAGGTGATGGTCGACGGCAAGGTCGCCGACTCCGAGTACCAGCACCGCGCGCGTAACGCAGCGATGGCTTACCTGATGCAATCCTTCGGCAATTTTCACAACGACGTCGAAGCGGTGCTGCGCAGCTACTTCAGCCACTGCGCGTTGCGCATGAGCTGCATCGACCTGGCCCGGGCGTTCTGCTTCCTGGCCAACGACGGTTTCTGCAAACACAGCGGCGAACAGATCCTCAGCCGACGCCAGACCCAGCAAGTCAACTCGATCATGGCCACCAGCGGCCTCTACGACGAGGCTGGCAACTTCGCCTATCGCGTCGGCCTGCCGGGCAAGAGCGGCGTCGGTGGCGGCATCGTTGCGGTGGTGCCGGGGCAGTTCACGGTGTGCGTGTGGTCGCCAGAACTGAACACGGCGGGCAACTCGCTGGCGGGGATGGCGGCGCTGGAAATGCTCAGTTCGCGGATTGGCTGGTCGGTGTTCTGAGCCCGTGTTGCTTTGAGGGAGGCCAACCTATACATTTTCCGGCCGCCCTCAATATGGTGAATCCGCTCCATGTCTCTCGCGCTCGAACGTCTCGTCGCTGGCACGCCTATCCCTTTCGCCGGTAACCGCGTCACCGTGGTCAGCCCCGAACTGGCCGAGCGTTTCCGACCCGGCGACCACCTGTTGGTGGAGCAAGTGAGCGGCGAGCTGTTGCTGATTCCGGTGGTGGATCAGCAGGCCGCATCGGTGGCGATCGAGCGTGCAGCGGCGGCGTTTACCGCGTTGTCTGCGGTGCCGGATGAGGCCATCAGCCGCTTCTTCGATCTGTTTGCCCAACGTCTGGAAAACCCGGACGCCTGGGCACTGATCGAAACCGCCAACCTCGCCGACATCGAACGGGCCAAGGCGCGCGGTCGTTCCACCACCCGGTTGCTCGCCGACGAGCGCATGCGCCGCGACATGATCGCCGGCCTGCGCGCCTGGCGTGATGCGCCGGCCACCCGTGGCAAAGTGATCAGCAGCGTCGAGCATGACGGCTGGAAGGTCGAGCAGGTGGTGTCGCCATTGGGCATCGTCGCGTTCGTGTTCGAAGGCCGGCCAAATGTCTTCGCCGACGCCGCTGGCGTTCTGCGTACCGGCAACACCGCCGTGCTGCGCATCGGTAGCGATGCGCTGGGCACCGCGCAAGCCATCGTCACCCACGCCCTGAACCCGGCGCTGGCCGATGCCGGTCTGCCGGCGGGTGCGGTGTCGCTGGTGGAGAGCGTCAACCACGCCGCCGGTTGGGCGATGTTCGCCGACCGGCGTCTGTCGCTGGCGGTGGCCCGTGGTTCGGGCCGTGCGGTCAGCCAGTTGGGCAGCATCGCCCAGCAGGCCGGTACCGCCGTCAGCCTGCACGGCACCGGTGGCGCGTGGTTGATCGCCGATCGCGATGCCGACGCCAAGCGCTTTGCCGCTGTGGTGCGTAACTCGCTGGATCGCAAGGTCTGCAACACCTTGAATGTCTGCCTGATCCAGCGCGAGCGTGCTGCCGAACTGGTGCCGCTGTTCCTCGATGCCTTGCAGCAGGCCGGTACCGCGCGCGGTCAGGGCTGCAAATTGCACATCGTCGAAGGCAGCGAAAGCTACCTGCCGAGCGATTGGCAGAACGCGACGGTCGAGGTCTATCGCGCCGAGGGTTACCAGACCGAAGCCCTGGCCGAGCCCTTGCCGAAAGCGCAATTGGGCCGCGAGTGGGAATGGGAAGAAACCCCGGAAACCAGCCTGATGATCGTCGACGATCTGGATCAGGCCATCGCGCTGTTCAATCGCTACAGCCCGCAGTTCACGGTGTCGCTGATCAGCGAAGACGCGGCGGTTCAGGAGCGTTTCTACAGCGCGGTCAACGCGCCGTTCGTGGGCAACGGGATTACCCGTTGGGTCGATGGCCAGTACGCGCTGAACAAGCCGGAGCTGGGGCTTTCGAACTGGGAAAGCGGCCGGTTGTTTGCCCGCAGCGCGATTCTCTCCGGTGACGGTGTGTTCACCGTACGCAGCCGCATGACGCAAATCGATCTGGGCGTAAAACGCTGAACAGTACAACGCCGCGCCCGTCGCAATGACGGGCGCGGCGTTGTGTTTTCAAGCAGCATCGACTGCCTGACCGTACACCGCGCACGTCGACGGTTGCTCGGCCAGCGAGACGAAGGTACGGCGGTCGGCACTCAGCGCGTCGATCGAGCCGGTCTCGATGTCGTAGACCCAGCCGTGCAGATTCAGCAGGCCTTTCTCCTGGGCCAGGCGCACGCTCGGGTGAGTCTGGATGTTCGCCAGTTGCGCGATCACGTTTTCCCGCACCATCGAACTCAGTTTGGCGGCGTCGTTGGCGTGCGGTCGCGATTCATTCACCACTTTCGCCGACTCGGCGTGTTGCAGCCAGCCGCTGACGGCGGGCAGGTGATCCATGCATTTGCACTGGGCGATAGCAGTCATGGCGCCGCAGTCGGAGTGGCCGCAGATCACGATGTCGGTCACGCCGAGCACAGCCACCGCGTATTCCACCGTTGCCGAAACCCCGCCCGGATGCGGGCTGTAGGACGGCACGATATTGCCGGCGTTGCGGATCACGAACAACTCGCCGGGCTCCTGCTGGGTCAGCAGTTCCGGGACGACGCGGCTGTCGGAGCAGGTGATGAACAAGGTGCCCGGGGTTTGGGTGGTCGCCAGGTGTTTGAACAGTTCGGTGCGTTGCGGAAACGCTTCGTTCTGGAACTTCAGGAAGCCTTCGATCAGGTTTTTCATGGTGTGTCCTCTCAGTTCGAACAGCCGGTGCCGAACTCGCTGTATTGAAGAATGTGTTTTGCGCCGTGGCTGTCGAGGTAAGTCATCTCGACCGGCACTACGCCGCAGACGTCGGCGACCGGGGTGATGCTCACGACTTCAGCGATATCCAGAGACATGCCGTAGCGGTAAGCGACGGCTTCGTCATCGGCCTGGGCTTGAGTGCAAAGGCCGGCGAGCAGGGCAAGGGTCAGCAGAATTTTTTGCATGGGGCAGCCTCCAGGCAGATGTGGTGATGACTTGGCAAATCAGGTTTGGAGGGGCCCGCACGCGGAGTGCGGGCCCGGAGGCGTCAGAACGGACGCAGCGGGAGGAACTTGCCGTCGAGGGTGACCACGGCGCGGGAACCGCCTTCAGGGTCTTCGACTTTCTTGATGTCGAGCTTGAAGTTGATCGCGCTGATGATGCCGTCGCCGAACTGCTCGTGAACCAGCGCCTTCAGGGTGGTGCCGTAGATCTGGATCATCTCGTGGAAGCGGTAGATGGTCGGGTCGGTCGGCACACCGTCGAGGCTGCCGCGCAGCGGGATGATTTGCAGGGCGGCGACGTCTTCGGCGCTCAGCTCAAGCTTGTCGCCGACCACTTCGGCAGCGGCTTTTGGCAGCGGGTGCTGGCCGAGAAGGGCGGCGGTGACGTAGGCCAGGCTCAGGCCGGTGCCGTCGGCCAGATCCTGCCACGACAGGTTTTTCTGTGCCTTGGCATCCAGGGCGCGGGTGGTCAGGGCGATGCGGCTGTCGTTGTAGGCTTGGGATTGCATGGTGCTTCTCCTTTCGGGGTTGGCTTGCTGTGTGGGATTCATCTTCTGCCGATTGATCCATAGCGTCCAAGACCGATATACAATGCAAAGCATAAGTACTGCCTATAGATGGAGCGTTCCATGCTGCTGCGACATTTCCGATACCTGCTGGCCGTGGCCGATCACGGCGGCTTCACCCGGGCGGCCGAGGCGCTGCACGTGTCGCAGCCGACCTTGTCGCAACAGATCCGCCAACTGGAAGAAAGCCTCGGTGTGGATCTGTTTGATCGCACCTCGCGCTCGGTGAAACCGACTGATGCCGGGCAGGCCTATATCGAATGCGCGCGACGGGTGCTGGTGGAGCTGGAGGCGGGCAAGCGCGCGTTGCATGACGTGAAGGATCTGACCCGAGGCTCGCTGCGCCTGGCGATGACGCCGACATTCATGGCGTATCTGGTCGGGCCGTTGGTGCGCGACTACGTGGCGCGGTATCCGGGGATTCACCTGGAGATTTTCGAGTTGTCGATGGACGACATCGAGGCCGGGCTGGCGGATGACTCGCTGGATATTGCGATTGCCTTCACGCCGGTGCGCAATCCGGACATTGAGTGCATTCCGGCGTTTGTCGAGACGTTGGGGGTGATGGTCGGGCGTGAGCATCCGCTGTACGACAGCTCATCGGTGCTGACGACGGATGACATTGCGCAACTGGATTTCGCCTTGCTGGCGCCTGACTTTTTCACGCGCCTGTCGATCGACGAATATTTCCGCCAGCACGGCATCACGCCCAAGGTACAGATCGAGGTGAACTCGGTGAGTACGTTGCTGGAAGTGATCCGGCATGCGCCGATTGCGACCATGTTGCCGGAGGCGATTGCGACCGAGGACCGGGCATTGCGCAGGTTGCGGGTCGAGAGCGAGGCGCCGCAGCGGGGAGCGGCGTTATTGCGGCGCCAGAACAACTATCACAGTGCGGCGGCTGAGGCGTTCATGAAGCTGGTGCTGGAAACTCGTTCATGAGCTTTTTTTGCGAGCAATAAAAAGGGCCTGCTTCGCTTTCGAAGCAGGCCCTTTTGTTTATTGAAGTTTTAACTTAGCAGAACCGATCAATCACCCGAACTTCGTTGTTGTTCTGCATCGAGTCCCACGCCTGTTTCAGCGTCTGCAGAACATTACCGATGAAGTCCTTGTCGGCCGCGGCTTTCTTGCCGACATAGCCGTGGCCGCGGCGGTACATCTTCAGGCGGGCCAGCAGGTTCTGGTTGTTCCGGTCGAACTCTTCTTCACCAGCATGGGGCGACAGGCAGTCGATATGGACCTGACCCGACTTGCTGATCCACAGAATATGGCTGTCGTGGCTGTCTTTTTGCGCCGCGAACATACGAGCCAGTTCTTCGATAGTAGGTTGATTGTTCAGATTCATGATATTGCCCCTTGACCAGTCTGGTGATCTTTCAAAGTTGATTCGCTAATACAGGTAGCCCATCGGTTAGTTGATCCCTGGCACCGAAACCAGGACGTCAGCGGTCGCCCGTGTGAAGTACGGGGTCATGCGTCTGTTGCATGTAGTCGTGTTGAATAACTGCTACGCAATAGCGTCACAACGAGGAGAAGCAGCGAAAACCGGGAGGCTCCTTGACGACGTTTTCAGGGTCGACCACAAGCGTCTTGAGAATTTTCGCCAGCGCTTCTCGTCCTTGTACTGGACGTTCAGGCCAGGTCAGCTTCTTCAATCTGCCTTGTGGGCAGCGTGTATCCGGAAAAAACAGCTCGGCGGTCAGACGAGCTTGCTCAAGCGTGTTGCCAGTGCTCCCGATCGGGGAGACGTCTGCATCATGCAAAAGCAAAACGATGCCGTCAACGGTTTTGTAGTGATTATTTTTGGTCACTACATATTGTCGGACAAAGTCATTCTGGAATGAAAAAAGCGGCGGTCAGGCAGCGGGAGAGAGGCTGCGCAGGCAGTAGAACGTGCAGGGATAGCCGTCCACTGTTTTGGTCTGGCGGGTAAAGTCGCCGCCGCTCAGCTCAGGGATGAGCCGGGCCCAGAACCGCTGTGCAGGCAGGTTGGCGTCGACATGGAAAATCTGCCATCGACCGGGCAGGTGGCTCAAGAGGGCAGAGGCGACAAACTGCGCGACGCCTTGGCCACGCCAGCGTCGGCTGACGAAGAAGTATCCGATGTTGTAGTCGGCGCCTTCGATGAGGAGGTGGTCATCCACGGTCAGGAATCCCGCCAGTTCGCCGTCGACGTGGATCAGGAATGGCCGCGTCGCCGGCTGGCGCCAGTAATCGTCTTTCAACTGGATCGGGAAGAACCCATGCCCGCCGAACTTCAGCGGCAGCCACTCGCTGAAGTCATAGGTGTAGAACTGCATCAGGTTTTCGAGGGTTTCCAGTTCGTCACGCCGGGCGACGCGCAGTTCGATGACAGACATGCGGCTGCCTCCTGACCATCACTGCAGAAACAGTAGCGTGCAGCGGGCTATTTGGCTGCCGGTTTTGCCGCACGCTTGCTGGTTCCGGTGGTTTTGCGCCGGGTGGCCTTGCGTTTGTTCTTCCACGGCGCGGCGGCCTTGCCGGCGGGCGGCGGGCCGCTGATGGTCAGGCTCAGCCCGGCGCAGCGGGTTACTTGCTTGCTCATCCACGCCGCCTGTTTGGTAACGAATTCTTCAAGACTCATCTCGCCGCTCTGCACCATGTCCAGCGCCTGCTCCCAGATCGCGGTGGTGCCGGGATCGGCAATTGCGCGCGGCACGGCGTCGATCAGGCTGAACGCAGCGGGTGTGGCGGACAGCGCCTTGCCGTTCTTCACCAGATAACCGCGATCCAGCAGCCCTTGAATGATCGAGGCGCGGGTGGCTTCGGTGCCGATGCCGGTGGTGTCCTTGAGTTTCTGCTTGAGCAGCGGATCTTCCACCAGTTTGGCGACGTTCTTCATCGCCTTGATCAGGTCGCCTTCGGTGTAGGGCTTGAGCGGCTGTGTCCACAGGTCCTTGAGCTTCACGTCCGCCACGGCGCATTCGGCACCTTGGGTCAGCGTCGGTAGCGTTTGCGGCGCGGGGGCTTCTCGGCCCTTGGCCGGGGCCAGTGCTTCGGGCAACGCGCGTTTCCAGCCCGGCTCGATGATCTGCTTGCCAACCGCGCGCAAGGCTTCCCCGGCGCAATCGAAATCGGCCTGGGTGCGGTCGTATTCGTGATTGGGCAGGAACTGCGCCAGATACCGTGCGCGAATCAGCGTGTAGACCGCGCGGTGCTTGCCGGTCAGGCGCTCCATGTTTTTCGCAGCAGCGGTCGGGATGATGCCGTGGTGGGCGCTGACCTTGGCGTCGTTCCAGGCGCGAGAGCGGCGCTGTGGCTCCAGATGCTCACGCAGCGCTTCGAGGCTAGGGTCGGCCTGACGCAACGCCGCGAGAATCCCCGGCGCCTCGCTGTGCTGGCTCAGGGGCAGGTAGCCGCAATCGCTGCGCGGGTAGGTGATGACTTTGTAGGTTTCGTAAAGCGCCTGGGCGATGTCGAGGGTTTCCTGGGCACCGAGGCCGAGCTTCTTCGAGCAGACTTCCTGCAAGGTGCCCAGATCGAAGGGCAGGGGGGCCACTTCGCGCATGCGCTCGGTGCGCAGCTTGATCACCCGGGCGCTGGCAGCGCTGCTTATTGCGGCGGCCGCTTGCTGGGCGAGGGCCTGATTGAGGCAGCGGTCCTGATCGTCACAGGCATCGTTCGGCGCACGCCATTGCGCCGTGAACGGCATGCCGTTGTGCAGCAGTTGCACATCGATGGCCCAGTACGCCACCGGCACGAAATCGGCGATGCTGCGGTCGCGATCCACCACCAGTCGCAAGGTCGGCGTCTGCACCCGGCCCACCGGCAACACGCCTTGATAGCCCGATTGCCGGCCGAGCAGGGTGAACAGGCGACTCATGTTCATCCCGATCAGCCAGTCCGCCCGCGAGCGCCCGAGTGCCGAGTGATACAGGCTGAAGGTTTCAGCACCCGGTTTGAGCGACGCCAACGCCTTGCGAATCGACGCTTCGTCCAGCGCCGACAGCCACAAACGGCGGATGGGTCCGCGATAGCGGCAATGCTCGACCAGCTCCCGGGCGATCATCTCGCCCTCGCGGTCGGCGTCGGTGGCGATGATCAGTTCGCTGGCCTCGCCGAGCAGGCGCTTGACCGCCTTGTACTGGCTGGCGGTACGCGGTTTGACGGTCATTTTCCATTTGTCGGGAATGATCGGCAGGTCGGCCAGCACCCAGCGCTTGTATCTGGCGTCATAGGCGTCCGGCGGGGCGGTTTCCAGCAAGTGGCCGATGCACCAGGTCACCGTGACATCCGTTCCCAGCCAGCAGCCGTCGCCCCGACGCTTGGCGCCGAGTACGGCCGCAATATCCTTGGCCTGGGAGGGTTTTTCACAGAGGTACAGCCGCATAACCACCGTCGTCGATCATTGCCCGAAGAGGCGCACAGAATGGCCTGAGTCGGGCGTTCGGGCAACTTTTATCTGTATGGATATACAGATAAATGGATTGCCGGTCATGACAGCGTGCGTCGGGGCAATCCGGGACGCTATCGAGAAATTGATTAGCGCCCCCGTTGGCGGCTGTGGCAGGTTCAATCTGCCTGACAAGGCGAGTGACAGGACGATCTCGCCAGAAGATCGCCGTTTTTCTGTCTGACACTGACTCTTCAGAAACAAGGACGTACACCATGTCTCAACCTTCCTCCCAGGCCAGCAGCGCCTTCACCGCCGTCGACACCTTCAGCCACCTGTACGATCGCGGCACCGGGACCGTCAACGGCAAACCGTCGTTCACCGCCGACCAGGCCGCCGACGAAATCCTGCGCAAGGACATGTCGTGGCAGGACAAGAACGCCGACGGCAAGATTGATCTGACCTACACCTTCCTGACCGACAAACCGTCGAACTACAACCCGAAACTCGGCAACTTCAGCGAGTTCAGCGCCCAGCAGAAGGCCCAGGCCGTGCTGGCGATGCAATCGTGGTCGGACGTGGCCAACGTGACCTTCACCGAAGGCAAGGGTGGCGACGGTCACATGACCTTCGGCAACTACGACGTCAGCACTGGTGGCGCAGCGTTCGCTTACCTGCCGCAGGGCAGCAGCTACGACGGTCAATCGTGGTACCTGATCAACGATCAGTACCAGGTCAACAAGACCCCGGACACCAACAACTACGGGCGCCAGACCCTGACCCACGAAATCGGCCACACCCTCGGCCTGTCGCACCCGGGCGCCTACAACGCCGGCAACGGCAACCCGACCTACGGCGACGCCAAATACGCCGAAGACACCCGTGGCTACAGCCTGATGAGCTACTGGAGCGAAGCCAACACCGACCAGAACTTCAGCAAGGACGGCAGCGGCGCCTACGCCTCGGCACCGTTGATGGACGACATCGTCGCGGTGCAGAAACTCTACGGCGCCAACTTCCAAACCCGTGCCGACAACACCGTGTACGGCTTCAACTCGAACGCCGATCGCGATTTCTATAGCGCCACGTCGAACACCTCCAAAGTGGTGTTCTCGGTGTGGGATGGCGGTGGTAACGACACCCTGGATTTCTCCGGCTTCAGCCAGAACCAGAAGATCAACCTCAACGAAGGTTCGTTCTCCGACGTCGGCGGTCTGGTGGGCAACGTGTCCATCGCCCACGGCGTGACCCTGGAAAACGCCATTGGCGGTTCGGGCAATGACCTGCTGATCGGCAACGCGGCGGCCAACGACCTGATCGGCGGTGCCGGCAACGACATCATTTACGGCGGTGGCGGCGGTGATACGTTGTGGGGCGGTGAGGGCGCGGACACCTTCGTGTTCGGTGCGGCCAGCGACTCGACCATGACTTCGCCGGACTGGATCATGGATTTCACCAGCGGCCTGGACAAGATCGACCTGTCGGGCATCGCCGGGTTCGCCACCGGCGCAGCCACGCTGAACTTCGTCAGCGGCTTCACCGGGCACGCGGGCGATGCGATCCTTACGTACTTCGAACAGACCAACCAGACCAGCCTGATGATCGACCTTACAGGCCAGGGTTCGGTGGACTTCGCCGTGGGTGTGGTGGGGCAGGCCGTGGCGACCGATATCGTCGCCTGATCTGAAAACGGAAAATCTGAAACGAAAAAACCGCAGTCCTTCGCAGGCTGCGGTTTTTTTGTTTTCGGACATCGCTCTACGACATTGAAATCGGTTACTGCTCGGTTTCGAGGATCGAAGCTGCGGATGTATTACGTACTCTGGCAAACCACCAGAGAGCCGCAACGCCCAGCAGCGTCGCCAGCACAGCCAGGATCAGGATCACACGTTGTGCCCCCAAAGGCGCGGCGAGCAGCGCAACAAGCAGTCCCGCGAGCGGTTGTGACAAGTTGTTGAGCAGGGTGATCACGCCCACGGTCTTGCCGAAGTCCTGAGGGGGAATGACTCGCTGGCGAATGCTGCGCATGTAAACGTTGAACATCTTGTCGAAGCCGACGATCAGCAGGAAACCCAGCACATAACCCGCCAGGTTCGGGCTCAGGGCGCTAATGAAGGCGCCGGCGGCGAGCATCGAACAGGCAACGCCACCCAGTACGCGCAACGGCAATACCACCCGGGCGAGGAAAAACAGAATCACGATGGTGGTCACCGCGCCAGCCGCTTGCAGCACGGCGTAGTCGTCCTTGCCGGCGCTGTATTGACCGAGCACCATGGCCGCCGAAGTGGCCAGGGTGACCCCGACAATCAGGTTGACCCCGACTGCCAGGGTGATGATCTTTTTCAGCTCCGCCAGTTCGCGGATATGCCTGAAAGCGATGCGCAGAGGCTGCAGCCAGATGTCCTGATGCTGCTCGAACACCTCCAGGGCGATACGGCTGAAACGTTGCCACACCAGCATGCTGAGGTCCGCCAGCAGGAACAGTCCGGCCACCCACAGCACCACCCAGTGCCAAGCCGAAACCTCCAGCAGCAATGCCGCCACCAAGGGCCCCAGAACCAGTCCGGTCTGGTCGGCTATCTGCGAGTAGGAAAGGGTTTTGGTGTAGCTGTAGTGTTGGAAGATATGCGGCATCAGCACTTCGCGGGCCATGATGCCCTGAGTCGTCAGCACGCCGCACAGCGCTGACAGCACCACCAGCCATGCGATACCGCCGAAGACGGCATAAAGCCCTACTGCCAGCACGCAGAGCAGCGCCCGGTAGACCTGACTGATGTGCAGGATTCTGATGGGCGAGAACTTGTCGCACAGGGCCCCGCACAACGGAAACGCGAGAAAACGCGGCAGCGACTCGACGAAGAATGCAAGCCCCGCCCAGGACGCGCTGTTGGTGGTCTGGAATACCCCAACGGCACGATGAACAACAGGATCTGATCCGCCAGCCGCGACAGGAACAGCGAGATGAAAAAAGCCAGGTAATCCTTGCGCATGATGACTCCTGTCGGTGGGCGTTTTGGGCGTGATATGAAACCAGAATCCGCCGCCTCCGCAAGCGGCGGTCATATCTGATCGAAGAAAGGCCGTTCGGCTGCGAACCCGACGAGATGCCCCCGCATGGGTTATACCTGAACCGGTGCCTTCGCCGCAGTCAGGAGAAACCGATGAAAACCTCCGGTCCCAGTCCCGTCATCACCATCGCCGAGCAGCCAGGCTGCCTCCTTGTGAAATTCCACGGCATACAAGTCGCCGCCTCGGCTCGAGCGCTGGTGCTGCTCGAAGCCAATTACCCGCCGGTCTACTACATCCCGCGCGAGGATATCGACGAGAAATACTTCGCCCGCACCGACCACACCACCTACTGCCCGTACAAGGGCGATGCCAACTATTTCAGTCTGCAAGTGCCGGGGCATGAAGGAGCGAATGCGGTGTGGACGTACGAAAATCCGAAGATTTCGGTGAGCCAGATCAAAGACTATGTGGCGTTTTATCCCGATCAGGTGAAGTTTGAGTTGCTGGAGGCGGAGGTCTGAGATTTCGCAGCGTGGCGAGGGCATTGCGCTCCCGCCACACGTCTATCAATCAGTTCTTGTCCAGATCGATATTCTTAGTCTCCCGCAGACAGATCATCCCCACCACCAGGCTCACCCCGGTAATCAGCACCGGGTACCACAGCCCGTAGAAGATATCCCCGGTGTACACCACCAGCGCAAACGACACGGTCGGCAGGAAACCGCCGAACCAGCCGTTACCGATGTGGTACGGCAGAGACATCGAGGTGTAGCGGATGCGGGTCGGGAACAGTTCGACCATCAGCGCCGCGAGCGGGCCGTAGCACATGGCGGAGATGATGATCAGGCCGACGATCAGGGCCACGATCATCGGTTTGTTGATCTGCTGCATGTCAGCCTGTTGCGGATAACCGGCGAGGGTGATGGCGCCGCGTAAGGCTGCTTCGTCGAAGCCGTCGAGTTTCACATCGCCGACGCTCACTTGCACCGCGCTGCCCGCCGGGGCGGCGACGCTGGAGTAGGGCAGGCCTTGCTTGACTAGGAAGGTCTTGACCTTGTCGCACGGGCTGTCGAATTTGGCCTTGCCCACCGGATCGAACTGGAAGGTGCAGGTCGCCGGGTCAGCCACCACGGTGATCGGTGCCTGACGGCTGGCGTGGTCGATGGCCGGGTTGGCGTAGTGGGCCAGGGATTTGAAAATCGGGAAGTACAGCGCGGTGGCCAGCAGCAGGCCGAGCATCAGCACCGGTTTGCGCCCGACCTTGTCCGACAGCCAGCCGAAAATGATGAAGAACGGCGCGCCGATCACCACGCTGATGATCAGCAGACTGTTGGCCACCGCGGGGTCCATTTTCAGGAACTGGGTGAGGAAGAACAGCACGTAGAACTGCGCGGCGTAGAAGGTCACCGCTTGCCCGGCGTTGATGCTGAACAGGGCGATCAGCACGACCTTGAGGTTTTCCCATTTACCAAAGGATTCGCGGATC
This sequence comes from Pseudomonas sp. CH235, assembly GCF_004368175.1. Taxonomy (NCBI): domain Bacteria; kingdom Pseudomonadati; phylum Pseudomonadota; class Gammaproteobacteria; order Pseudomonadales; family Pseudomonadaceae; genus Pseudomonas; species Pseudomonas sp. CH235. The sequence goes on along the minus strand of NZ_RRZJ01000012.1, from coordinate 110,072 downwards.
GGCGCCTTGCTGGTCTTGCCTTCCTCTTTCATCTTCAGATAGGCCGGCGACTCGTGCAGGCTCAGGCGAATCCAGGTGGAAATGCCCAGCAGCACGATCGACAGCAGGAACGGAATGCGCCAGCCCCAGACTTCGAACTGATCGCCGGTGAAGTAGCGGCAACCGAGCACCACCAGCAGCGACAGCAGCAGACCGAGGGTGGCAGTGGATTGAATCCAGCTGGTGTGGAAACCGCGTTTGCCGATCGGCGCGTGCTCCGCCACGTAAGTTGCGGCGCCGCCATATTCGCCGCCAAGGGCCAGGCCCTGCAGCATGCGCAACACAACAAGAATGATCGGCGCGGCGATGCCGATGCTGGCGTAGGTCGGCAGCAGGCCCACCGCGAAGGTCGCTACGCCCATCAGGATGATGGTCGCGAGGAAGGTGTATTTGCGCCCGATCATGTCCCCCAACCGACCGAACACCAGCGCCCCGAACGGCCGCACGATGAAGCCTGCGGCAAACGCCATCAGCGCGAAGATGAACGCGGTGGTGTCGTTGACTCCGGCGAAGAACTGCTTGCTGATGACCGCCGCCAGGGCGCCGTAGAGAAAGAAGTCATACCACTCGAACACCGTCCCCAGGGACGAGGCGAAGATGACCTTTCGGGTATCGGGGCTGGCGTCCGTGCTGCGCACGGCGTCCAGCGGTTGAGCGTGTTCTGACATATCGGTATCCCTCACAGTGATTGTTTTTGTTGTTTCCACTGTCGGCGCCGACCTTGTGGGCGTGCGCCGCTGTTCCTTTGGTCAAGAGAGTGCGGTCAGTGCTTTTTCTTCGGCGGGAAAACTCCGGGCGGTTGGGGTGAGAATCAGCTGAGCCGCTTTTTCAGCAATCATCAGCGTAGGCGAACAGGTGTTGCCCGAGGTAATGCGCGGCATGATCGACGCATCGGCAATCCGCAGGCCCGGTACGCCGTGCACGCGCAACTGCGCATCGACCACCGCGTCCGCGTCGTTGCCCATGCGACAGGTGCCGACCGGGTGGAAAATCGTCGTGCCGATCTTCGCCGCCGCTTCGTGCAGTTGTTCTTCGGTTTGCAGGCTGGCGCCTGGCAGGTATTCCACCGGGTTGAAGGCTTGCAGGGCCGGGGCGCTGACGATGCGCCGGGTCAGGCGAATCGCATCGGCGGCCACGCGCAGGTCTTCGGGATGGCTGAGGTAGTTGGGTTGAATCAGCGGCGCGGTTTGCGGATCGGCTGAGCGGATCTCGATCCGGCCCCGGCTCTGCGGACGTAGACCGCACACCGATGCGGTGAACGCGGGGAAGCTGTGCAGCGGTTCGCCAAAGCGCTCCAGCGACAGCGGCTGCACGTGGTATTCGAGGTTGGCCGAGGTCTGTTCCGGCCCCGAGCGGGCAAACGCGCCCAACTGACTCGGCGCCATCGACAACGGTCCGCTGCGGTCATACAGATAGCGCAGGCCCATGCCCATCTTGCCCCACACGCTGCCAGCGATCTGGTTAAGTGTGCGGGCGTTTTCCAGTTTGTAGATCAGGCGCAGTTGCAGGTGATCCTGCAGATTGCCGCCAACCCCCGGCAATTCATGCACGACGCCGATCCCGAGCTTTTCCAGCAGCGGGCGCAGGCCGATTCCGGAGCGTTGCAGAATGCTCGGCGAACCCACGGAGCCGGCGCACAACACGATCTCCTTGCGCGCCTTGAAGCTCTTTTGTTGACCCTGCCAACGGGCACTGACTTTCGAGGCGCGACCGTCCTCGAACAACACTCGATCCACTTCGACTTCGGTCAATACCGTGAGATTGGCCCGATCGCGAATCGGCTTCAGAAACGCCTTCGCCGCATTCCAGCGCACCCCGGCTTTCTGATTGACCTGAAAGTAACCACAACCCTCGTTGTCGCCCTGGTTGAAGTCATCGATGCTGGCGATGCCGCTCTGTTCGGCAGCGCTGCGGAATGCATCGAGAATCGGCCACGACAGGCGCTGGCGTTCAACGCGCCATTCACCCTTGTCGCCATGAAAGTCCGCCGCGCCGGCAAAGTGGTTTTCGCTCTGCTTGAACAGCGGCAGCACGTCATTCCAGGCCCAGCCCGGATTGCCCTCGGCAGCCCAGCCGTCATAGTCGTTGGCCTGGCCGCGCATGTAGATCATGCCGTTGATCGACGAACAGCCGCCCAGCACCTTGCCGCGCGGATAACTCAGCGCGCGGCCATTGAGGCCCGGTTGCTCTTCGGTCTTGAAGCACCAGTCGGTGCGCGGGTTGCCGATGCAGAACAGGTAACCCACGGGGATGTGAATCCACGGGTAGTTGTCGCGCCCGCCGGCTTCCAGCAGCAGCACGCGCTGCTGCGGATCCGCCGACAGCCGATTGGCCAGCAAACACCCGGCCGGTCCGGCGCCGACCACGATGTAATCGAATTCATCGAGGGAAGTCTGCATTCCCTGACCTCGCTTATTGTTTTTGTTGTCGGTCATCCTAGTTGTTAGCTTTCGTCAAAAGAATGTTAGTTTTTGCGCAGCCGCTGTGCGTTTTCAAACAGCGCTCCCTGACGATAGCCGACAAGGACAAGCCATGTTCGACTGGAACGACCTGCGGTTCTTTCTCGAGTTGCAGCGCAGCGGCCGCTTGCTCACTGCTGCCCGCCGCCTGAACACCACCCACGCCACCGTGGCCCGGCATATCGAGGCCATCGAAAAAAGCCTCGGCACCGCGCTCTTCGTCCAGCACGCCCAAGGCTACGAAATGACCCCGGCGGGGGAGGCGCTGCTCAAACACGCCGAAGCGATGGAAAACGTCGCGCTGCTCGCCCAGGAAGAAATCACCCAGTCCACCGCACCGCTGGGCAAGATTCGCGTCGGCGTCACGGAAGGGCTGGGCATCATGTTTTTGGCCAGCCGCATGATCGGGTTGTTCGAACGCTATCCGGGGCTGGAAGTGGAACTGGTGGCGGTGCCGCGTTTCGTCAGCATCCTCAACCGCGAGGCGGAAATCAGCATTCACCTGGAACGGCCGGCAGCTGACATGCTGGTCACCCGCAAACTCACCGATTACCGGCTCGCGCTCTATGCCAGCCGCGCCTATCTCGACAATGCGCCGCCGCTGCGCAGTCGCGAAGATCTCGGACGACACGCGTGGATCGGCTACGTCGATGATCTGCTGTTCAGTCAGGAACTGATGTTTCTCAACAGCTTCTGTCGCAACCCGCGTGTTGTGTTTCACAGCACCAGCGTGATCGCGCAGCAGCAGGCGGCGCGCTCAGGTCTCGGCATTGCAGTTCTTCCTTGTTACATGGCCGCGTCGGACCCGGATCTGGTGCCGCTGTTGCCCGATGAGAGCATCGAGCGCAGCTACTGGATCAGTACGCGGCGCGAGTTGCACAAGTCGGTGCGGTTGCGGGTGGTCTGGGATTACGTGGTGGGGTTGTGCGAAGGCGAGCGCGAGTTGTTGATGGGCCAGTAAAGAAGCTGTTTCATGCAACTAAAACGCTTGGCAAAAGGTCATTCGATTTGCGGAGGTTGAGTCATCTCGCAGAACCTCGACAACGAAGACGTTACCCGTGGCCACTCACCTCGATCGCCGCAATAACCTGTCCCTCGACAGCCTGAATTTCTTCCTCGCCGATGTGCGTGACGGGCTCGGTCCTTATCTGGCGATTTACCTGCTGGCGGTTCACCACTGGGAGCCGGCGAGCATTGGTCTGGTGATGACGATTGCCGGGATCGCCGCGCTCATCACGCAGACCCCGGCAGGCGCACTGGTCGACAGCACTCGCTTCAAACGGTCGCTGATTGCGATTGCCGCGCTGGTGGTCACCGCAAGCTGTCTACTGCTGCCGTTTGTGGCGTCGTTCAGCCTGGTGGCGGTGACGCAAGCCATCAGTGCCGTCGCCGCTTCGATCTTCGCGCCAGCCATTTGCGCGATCACCCTTGGCATTACCGGGCCTCGTGCCTTCACGCGAAGAACCGGGCGCAACGAAACTTTCAATCACGCCGGCAACGCCTGCGCCGCGTTGTTGGCCGGTTTGTCCGCGTACCTGTTCGGCCCGGTCGCCGTGTTTTATCTGATGGCGGTCATGGCGCTGGCCAGCGTGATTGCCGTTTCGTTCGTATCGGCAGACGCGATTGACCACGATCTCGCCCGAGGCCTGAATCCCAGCGAAACGGGGCAGGGCAAGCAGCCTTCGGGGCTTTCCGTGTTGCTCACCAACCGACCGTTGCTGATGTTTGCGATTTGCTGCGCGCTGTTTCATCTGGCGAACGCGGCGATGTTGCCGCTGGTGAGTCAGAAACTGGCGCAGGCCAATCTGCAGATGGCCACGCCGCTCACGTCTGCCTGCATCGTCGCGGCGCAACTGGTGATGGTGCCGGTCGCGCTGCTGGTGGGGGCGAAGGCCGATCTGTGGGGGCGCAAGCCGTTGCTGCTGGCGGGGTTTCTGATTTTGCCGTTGCGTGGCGTGTTGTATGTGCTGTCGAACGATCCGTGGTGGCTGGTTTCGGTGCAGTTGCTCGATGGCATCGGCGCGGGGATTTTCGGCGCGCTGTTTCCGGTGGTGGTGAAAGACCTGACGCAGGGGACCGGGCATTTCAATGTCAGCCTCGGGGCGATTTCGACAGTGTTTGGTCTGGGCGCAGCGTTGAGCAATAGCCTGGCGGGGATTGTGGTTCAGGAGGCGGGGTACAGCGTTGCGTTCCTCACCTTGGCGGGGGTGGCGATGGCGGCGCTGGTGCTGCTTTGGGTGGCGGTGCCGGAGACGGTGTCGCGCCCCGATGCCGACTCAATCACCCTGCAAGGCAAGGCGCCGCCGATGGTTGCGCCATGACTCAACGCTCGCAAGACCTGTTCAACCGGCGGGAATCGACAACGTCGCCCGCAGGCCACCTTCGACCCGGTTTTCCAGTGTGATCCGCCCACCCAGACGCGTTGCGATGGTATTGACGATGGTCAGCCCCAGGCCCGCGCCCTCGGGATTGCCCCGGCTGTAGAACCGTTCGAACAGTCGTGCCCGGTCCGCTTCATCGATACCCGGCCCCTGATCTTCAACGCTCAAATGGTAAAACCCGTCGGCCCGGGTCAATTGCACGCTGATCACGCCTTGCTCCGGGGAGAAGTTGGCGGCGTTGGTGATGAGGTTGTTCAGGGCAATGTCGATGGTGGCAGCATCGGCGAACGCTGGAAAAGGTTGTTCGCTGACGTCGAAGGCCAGTTCCAGATGCTTGCTCAGCAACCATGGCGTGAGTTGCACCAGACTGTTGCGCACGGTGTCGCCAAGGTCGATGCGTTGGTTGGCAGGCGCACTGGCCTTGGGTTCGAGGCGGGCCATGGTCAGCAACTGATTGACCAGTCGGCTGGTTCGATCCACGCCGGCAATCAGAAACTCGAGTGACTCGCGACGTTCCTGCTCGGTGCCGGCTTCCAGCAGGTTTTGCGCGTGTACCCGCAGAACCGCCAGCGGCGTGCGCATTTCGTGGGCGGCGTCGGCGATGAACCGGCGTTCCCGACCGAGCACTTCCTGGATCTGCGCAAGCATGCGGTTGAGCGCGGCCTGCATCGGTTCCAGTTCGCTGGGCAGCGGCGTCAGTTGCAGCGGTTCTAGGGAGCCGCTGTGCCTGGCGCGTAGCGTCGCCGCCATATTGGCCAGGGGCTTGAGCCCCCAGCCGATGGCCAGCCAGATCATCGCCGCAAGAATCAGGCTGCCGATCACGTTCGGCCACAGGGTATGGCGGACGATCCGGTCAACCAGATCCGCTCGCACGTCACCGCGTTCACCCACCCAGATGCGCAAACCGTTCTGTCGGTCTTCCAGGACAAACGCCCGCCAGTGGCGCTTGTTCAAATCCACCACATCACTGAAGCCTGGCTGGATCGGCGGCGTGCTGAAGGAGGGCGCGCTGGCGGTATGCACCAGGACCTCGCCCTTGGCATTCCAGACCTGAAAGGCGAGCTTTCTCTCGTAGGGATGGCCGTCACCCTTGGGCACGGCTTCAGCCAGGGCCGAGTTGAACGCCCGATAAAGATCCGCGTGCTCCTGCCCCGGCAACGGCATGCGCATCACACCTTGCAGCAACCGTGCGTTCTGCGCCAGTTGCGCGTCGTAGACTTCGGCGATTTCGTGGTTGCTGTCGTGCAGATTGAACAGGCTGAGCACGGTCAGACCGGCGAGCATCAGGCCGATGATCAGGGTCAGGGTGCGGCGCCGGATCGAGGTCATCGGCGCTCCTCCACCAGATAACCCACGCCACGGATGGTGCGGATCAGGTCGGTGGAGAATTTCTTGCGCAGGTGATGAATATGCACTTCGAGAGTGTTGCTTTCGGCTTCTTCGTTCCAGCCGTAAAGCAGTTGTGTGAGGTGGTCGCGGGTCATGACCCGACCCGGCGGCGAGAGCAGTTCGTGCAACAACTGATATTCCTTGGGCGTGAGCACCACCGGCTGCCCCAGGTAGCTGACTTGCTGGGTGCCGGGGTTGAGGCTGATGCCGGCATGTTCGATCAGCATCTGCGCGCGTCCGGCACTGCGTCGCAGCAGGGCGCGCAGGCGGGCCTTGAGCTCGGCCAGGTCGAAGGGTTTGATCAGATAGTCGTCGGCGCCGGCATCCAGCCCCGCGATGCGGTCTTCGGTGGCATCGCGGGCGGTGAGGATCAGCACCGGCAGGTTCGAACCGCTGCCACGCAGACGACGCAGGACTTCGAGCCCATCCATGCGCGGCAGGCCGAGATCGAGCACCGCCAGATCAAAGGTTTCGCTGAGCAGGGCGTGCAGGGCGCTGCTGCCGTCCTTGAGCCAGTCGACGGTGTAACCCTCGCGCCCCAGCGCCTGATGAATGCCCTCGCCGAGGGCCACGTCATCCTCGATCAGTAATAAACGCACACGGACTCCTGTCAGTCGAGTTTCTTGTTCACGTCCACCAGCAACGCGGCGATCTCTTTGCGGCGCCCGGCGTCGGCACTTTCCCGGCCTGGGCGTGGAGCGGCTTGCAGGGCCTTGAGCAGCGCTGCTTTGGCTTCAGCGTAGCGTTTTTGACGGTAAAGGTGATCGCCCCAGAAGTACAGACTGTCGATGCCGTCCGGGTTGAGTTGCAGGGCTTGTTTGAGCAGTTGTTCAGCCTTGTCGCTGTCGCCGAACCCGATCGGCCATCCCGGTACCCGATCGTACAGCGCGGCGAGGCTGGTGTAGGCCGAACCTTGCAATGCCTTGGGGTCGAGGTTCAGGGATTTTTCCAGATCGGCTTTGGCGTCCTTGGCTTTGCCCAGGGCCCCGAGCCCGCCCTCGGCACCGGCCCAACTGCTGGTGACAATGCCTTTCCAGATCCAGGCCTCGGCGACGGCCGGACGTTCGGTGGCGAAGTGCGTTGCCTGGACGGCCAACTGTTCAAATGCAGCGGCGCGCTGTTTTTCCGGTGTTTCGTACTGGATGTGCGCCCAGCTCTGCTGGATGCTGTTGAGGCGTTGTTGATCGGCAGCGTCCAGCGCCCAGACACTTTGACTGAGGGCGCCCAGCAGCACACAGGCGAGAATTTTTTTCATGGTTTCGGCGTCTCGTTTTCAGGTTTTTCACTCAGGCGACGGATCAATGGCAATTGCTTGCGCAGACCGCGATCCACCAGATTGGGCAGCAGGCTGTTGAGGCGTACGAAAAAGCGCTCCGGCCAGCCCAGATAGAGGTCTCGGCGATCGCCGGCAATTGCATGGATTACGGCATTCGCGACGGCTTGCGGGTCGTCGACGCTGGATTTGAGTGCGTCATTCAAGGCTTGGGCGGCGGGGCTGTTCATGGCGGTGCGCGTGGCGCGGGGCGCCACGTACAACACACCGACCCGGGTATCCGCCAACTCTCGGCGCAAGGCCTCGGAAAATCCGCGCAAGGCAAACTTGGTCGCGCAGTAACTGGCATAACCTGGATAACCGATCGAACCATAGGTCGAGCCGACGTTGACCACCATGGCACTGTCGGCCTGCTTGAGCAGCGGCAGCAACAGTTTGGTCAGGCAGATCGGCGCACCGATGTTCACCGCCAGCATGGCGTTGATGTCGCTGTCGTCGAGCTGTTCCAGCATTGCGAAATGATTGACCCCGGCGGCGTTGATCAGCAGGTTGATGCCGCCGATGGCCTCGGCGGCGGCCAGCACCTTGCGCCGGTCGCTGAGGAATGTCAGGTCGGCAGCGACCCAGCACAGGTTCTGTGGGTAAAGGTCAAGCAACGGGCGCAGCGATTCCTGATGCCGCGCGACCGCCAGGACCTGCGCACCGGCAGCGCACAAGGCACGCGTGATCGCCATCCCGATGCCGCCGCTGGCACCGGTCAACACCACACGGGCTTCATGCAGCTGCATGTTGAGCCTCCGCGTCACGGGGCAGGCCGCGGAACATGTCGGTGTAGAGCCGATAGACGACTTTCGAGGCATGGATCACCGCCGCCTGGTCGGCCGGATCTTCCAGCTGATTCATCAGCCGGCGATAGGTTTGCATGTGCTCGATGTCCAGCGAGCCGTGGGAACTGAGGTAGCTGAACGCCGTTTCCGGCAGGGCCAGACGCTCGCGGATACTGCCCGCGGCGTGGGTGGCCAGGGCGATGCTGGTGCCCTCGAGCACGTTGACCATGCCAAACAGGCCCACCGGATTGCCTCGGGCGATCAGGTCGTAGAGAAAGCTGACCATCAGCTCGATCGGCAGCGACGGCTGTCCGTCACGCACCGCGTTACGGTCACCGCCACAGGCCTCGATGTCGTTGAGCACCCATTGCTCGTGGCCGTATTCGTCCTCGATGTATTCGCACACGGCTTTGCGCAGCCATTCCAGGTGCGTTGGCAGGCGCGCGCCGCAAGCCATCATCAAGGGTACGGTGTGACGCACGTGGTAGTAGGCCTGGGCGAGAAACGCGCGATAGCTTTCAAGGCTGACCTTGCCTTGCAGCGCATCAAGGATGATCGGCAGATTGAACAGCTCGTGGCGTTCCTGGTGCGTGGCTTCTTGCAGGGTGTCGAAAAAACTCATGGTGCGGATTCCTCGGAAAGGGCGGATTCGGTAAGCACGGCACGGTACTGCGCGACGATTGCCTCACGGCGCGGGCGACCGTTGGCGGTGAGCAGGCCGTTGGCGGCCGTGAAAGGTTGTTTGAGACGTGTCCAGTGATGCACCTGGGCGTAATCGGGCAAGGCCTCGTTGGCAGCGGCGACGGCGGCGGCGAGCTGAGCATCGGTGCAGTCCGGACGGTGCGGCCAGAGCAGGGCGTGGTTGTGCGGCAAGGCTTCGCCATACACAAAGGCCTGGGCGATGTGATGACGCTGGGTCAGTTCGGATTCGACCCATTCCGGGTTGACGTTGCGGCCGAAACTGGTGACGAACTGATGCTTCTTGCGGCCCTTGAGGTAGAGAAAACCTTCCGGGTCGAACTCCCCCAGATCGCCGCTGGGCCACCACTCATCGGTGTACGCCGGTTCGCCAAGGTAACCGAGCAGGGGCGAGCCTTTGATCAACACCTCACCATCTTCGGCCAAGCGCACGTCGACGTGGGGCAGGGGCCGCCCGACGCTGCCCGGACGTCGAGCCCCAGGCCGGTTGAGACAGACAACCGAGGCGCATTCGGACAGGCCGTAGCCTTCGTAGACCGGCAGGCCGACCCGTTGCGCGCGGTGCAGCAGATCCTCGGATACCCGTGCGCCACCAACGGCGGCAAAACGCAGCGATTGCGGATCGAAGGCTTTCTGTTCGGCAGCGCTGACCAGTAACAGCAGCAATTGCGGCACCAGAATCAGGCTCTCGGGTGCCCGGCTGGCCAGACAGCCGAGCAAGCGCGGCAGGTCGACGCCGCTGGCGCCCTGGATGCCCAGGGTTTTCTGGCTCGGCACGCTCAGCGTCGCACCGGCGTACAGCGCCGCGTAACAGCCGAGGTTCTCCAGCAGGATCGCCAGCGGCAGCAACGCCACGTGATGTTGAGGGGCTGTGGGTTTGCTGGCCTCTTCCAGCTCCCGAGCGACCCGCAGCAGACTGTCGGCGCTCAGGCACACGCCCTTCGGTGTACCGGTGGTCCCGGAGGTAAACGTCAGTTTGGCGGTGCCGACTGGCAGGCGGTTCGGGCCTTCAAAGGCGCGGCACCAGAATTCACCGCGTTGTTCATAACCGGCGGCGAGCAATTCTGGCTCCAGCTCCGGTTCGGCGATCACTCTTTCGGCCTGGCTTTGTTCCAGACAATGGGCACGTTGTGCCGGACTGAAGAACGGCGGCAGGGGCACGCACGTCAAGCCTTCAAACAACGCCGCCAGATCCCAGAGTATGGCCTCGACACCGTTGTCCAGTGCCAGGGCAATGACCTTCACGTTTTCATCGCGCAGGCGCTGCTGGCGGTACATCACCTCGGCGTACAGCGTCGTGTAGCTGATTTTCAGCGTGTCGCCCCATAACGCCAGGGCGTTGTCATTGCGCCCTGCATGGCTGCGCAGGGTTTCCTGGAATCGTTGGCGTTCAAGCGACATGGCAGGCTCCTTCGACAGAAGTCGGCAATCCCAGCCGACTGAACAGACCGATGTTGCGCAGATGGATGAAACCGGAGCGGATATTGCCCACGTGCACCCAGGGTTTGCTTTCGTAGTAACTGCCCCAGTGGTGACGGTCATCGCCCAGACGCTCCGGGTCAGCGGCGCACAGCGTCACCGGCTTCAGACCCAGGCGATGGAAGCTGTTGACCAGCCCGATATTGCCGGTGAAGGTCACCCATTCCAGACCGCCCATGGCCAACAGATAAGTGATCGCAATGATGCTCAGGCGCGCGCTGCCGGTGTCGTTGGCGGCAAGGTTGCCGACTTCGACAATCGCGCTGCGCTCCACCGGATGGTCTGCCGCCGCGCTGATCAACGGCTCGATCGGTTCATCCAGGTAACGTTCGAGAAAAAGTGGTTCAAGGTGCGCACGACGTACTCCAGCGACCGCGCACAAGTCCCCGGAGTCGTTGTGCACACCAAACAGTTCAGGCATGAAATGGCGGATATCGGCGCCGTGGGCCTTGCGAAAACGTTGTTGAATAAACGCTTCGAACGCCGCCCGTTGAGCGTCGCCGGGTTGGGCGCTCGACAGCTGCATCTGCGTTGTTTCGCCTTGGCCAAAACGCAGGGGCAGGTGGATGTTCCAGTCAGAATCGGGCATGGGCTGAACGCCTCCCTCAATAGGTTTGAGTGGAGTATCCGGACCATTTCTTAACGAAGTCTGAAGGTGAAAAAAGGTTAACGAACGACGGATCTTCAGATTGTCTTAAGACTGTCACGGCAGTGTGACGCCGTCGGTTCGCCCGGCAACCGGATCGAGACAGCCGAACGAGTCGGCCGTCGCTTACAACAATCACGAGGCAACTATGACCCGCGACATGGCCGCACCCCGTTATGGAAAACTGTCGATCACCTTGCACTGGCTGATGCTGGCGCTGTTCGTGGGCGTGTATGCCTGCGTTGAAATCAAAGGCTTCATGCCCCGAGGCAGCGAAGCGCGGGGCCTGTTAATGGGCCTGCACGGGATGTTCGGCGCGAGCATTTTCGTTCTGGTGTGGGTGCGCCTGTTTGGCCGCCTGACGCCGCGTCCGCCGATCACCCCCAAACCGCCTGCCTGGCAGACGGCAATCGCGCACCTGATCCACCTGGCCCTGTATGGGCTGATGATCGCCACCCCGGTGCTGGCCTGGCTGATGCTCGCGGCCGGCGACAAACCTTTTCCGTATTTCGGCTTTCATGTGCCGGCGCCGGTGGCGGTCGATCCGGACCTGGCCAAGCAGATCAAGTACTGGCACGAGCTGATCGGCAATGCCGGTTACTGGCTGATCGGCCTGCATGCCGCTGCCGGACTGTTCCATCATTACTGGGTCGGCGACGACACCCTGGACCGGATGCTGGGCGGGCGCAATCGCTCCTGAGGACCAGGCCCGCTCAGTCAGCCAGGTGTTCCGGCGACACCACCCATACGCTGCACGGAATCTTGTACAGCAGGTGTTCTACCGTGCTGCCGACCAGCCGGCCTGCGCCGCGATGGCCGACGCGGCCCATGACGATCATGTCGATGTCATACCCGCTCGCGTAGCTGCACAGCACCTTGGCCGGGTTGCCCATGACCATGTGCTGACGCTCGTCCGGAATGCCGTTGCGCTCGGCCAGTTCGCGAAAGGCGGCAGCCTGGGCATCGAACAGGGACTTGGCGGAGCTGGAGGAGAAGAACGCCGAGGCATTGTTGAAGCCGAATTCACTGGCGCTGATTGATGACAGATCATGGGCATACAGCACGTCGAGTTCGGCATTGCACAGGCTGGCCAGTTTGGCGGCCTCGCGCAGGATCCGGTCGTTGAAGCCGGCGTACTGCCCGTCACGGTGGAACGGGTCCACGGCGGCCAGGATCTTGCGGGGCAGGGCATGCCCGACATGGCTGACGAAATGCAGCGGCACCGGGCATTCGCGCAGCAGGTGAATATCCAGCGGGGTGAACATCAACCGTGACAGGAGCGATTCCGGCTCCAGCGCCTTGATCAACGCCGCCATGGGCTGTTCTCTGAGGTGAATGAGGATTTCCTGTAAGGGCCGTTCCACCCACACCACTTCCGTGGTGACGGTGACCCCGAGCTTGCGCATCGAATGCGCCCGTTCTTCGAGCCACTGACGATGACGCTCGATATAGCCGATTCGCATCTGTTCCAGTGCTTGCTCGTTGACCATGCTGGCGGTCGCCAGACCTTCCAGATAATCGAAAGCCACGATGTGCAGGGCCGCGCCCGCCGCCTTGGCCAGTGCCGCTGCACGGTCGAAGGCAGGGTTGTTTTCCATCAGGGGTGAGGCGACCAGCATGTAACGCGATTGCTCTGACATGACGACTCTCCTTTGGCAGGACACTTGAACCGATGGTTACAGGCTGCGCCAGGCGCGGGGTGGCCGTTTGATCTTTGTCAAACAACCGATGGTCGGCAGAACGCCGTCAGACGGGTGGTCAATCGAGGTGGATGTCGTCGATTGTTGATCATTATCAAACGCTGGCCAGACCGTGCGGCGCAGGCTGGGTTACGAGTCGAATCCCTCAGGAGAATGCTCATGGCCACCATGAAAGCCGCGATTTTCGTCGAGAACAATCGCATCGTGCTCGACGACAAGCCGATCCCCGAAGTTGGCCCGCAGGACGCTTTGATTCGAATAACCACCACGACTATATGCGGTACGGATGTGCATATCCTGCGCGGCGAATACCCGGTGGCGCAGGGTTTGACGGTCGGTCACGAGCCGGTGGGCTTCATCGAGCGTCTGGGATCACAGGTGCGCGGGTTTGTAGAGGGGCAACGCGTGATTGCCGGCGCCATCACTCCCAGTGGGCAAAGTTATGCTTGCCTGTGTGGCTGTGGTTCTCAGGACGGGCCGGACACTCGTCATGGTTTCCGGGCCATCGGCGGGTGGAAGTTCGGCAACACCATCGATGGCTGCCAGGCCGAATACGTCTTGGTGCCCGATGCCATGGCCAATCTGTGTCCAATACCGGACGGCCTCAGTGATGAACAAGTGCTGATGTGTCCTGACATCATGTCCACCGGTTTTTCCGGTGCCGAACGGGGCGAGGTGAGCATCGGCGACAGCGTCGCCGTATTCGCCCTCGGCCCCATTGGTCTGTGTGCAGTCGCCGGTGCCCGGCTCAAAGGCGCCAGCACGATCATCGGTGTCGATGCGGTGGCCGAACGCATGACGGTAGCGCGTCGATTGGGGGCCACGCATGTCGTCAATTTTCGCGAGGGCGATGTGGTCGAGCAGATCATGGCCCTCACCGATGGGCGCGGTGTCGATGTCGCGATCGAGGCACTGGGCACACAAGGTACCTTTGAATCGGCGTTGCGCGTGCTGCGTCCGGGCGGCCGCTTGTCGAGCCTGGGTGTTTACTCGAGCAACCTGCACATACCCCTCGACGCCTTTGCGGCCGGGTTGGGCGATTACAGCATCGTCACCACCCTGTGCCCCGGCGGGAAAGAGCGTATGCGGCGTTTGATGGCGGTCGTGCAGAGCGGCATGGTTGACCTGTCACCGCTGGTGACTCACCGATTCAAACTGGATGACATCGAAGCAGCCTATGACTTGTTTGCGCACCAGCGTGACGGGGTGATGAAAGTGGCGATTACACCGTGAAGGTGCAGGTCCTGCCGCTCACGGGACGAGCACGATCGCGCCGTTGAATTGCCCGGCGCGCAATCGCTCCAGTGCCTGATTGGCTTCTTCGAGCGCAAACAGGGTGGTGTCGCAGTGCACCGGGGCGTGCTGCAGCTCCGCGAAAAAAGCCGTGCCATCTTCGCGGGTCAGGTTGGCCACCGAGCGGACGCTGCGCTCGCCCCACAGCAGCCGGTAGGGGAAGGCCGGAATGTCACTCATGTGAATTCCGGCGCAGACCACGCCCCCCCCTTTGGCCGTGACAGCCAGCGCCAACGGCACCAGGGCCCCGACCGGGGCGAAGATCAGACTGGCATCGAGCAGGTGTGGCGGTGGCTGATCCGAAGGCCCGGCCCATTCGGCGCCCAGCGATCGGGCGTAGCGCTGGCCTTCGCTGTCATCCGGTCGTGTAAAGGCATACACCTTCTGTTTGCGTGCGCGTGCGACCTGAATCGCCAGATGCGCCGCAGCCCCGAAACCGTAAAGCCCCAAATGGCGCGCCTCCCTGGCCATTTGCAATGCGCGAAAACCGATCAGCCCTGCGCACAGCAGCGGCGCAGCCTGGGTATCGGAAAGGGTTTCAGGAATGACCAGGCAGAAACGGGCGTCGGCCACGAGGTACTCGGCATAACCACCGTCGAGATGGCAACCGGTGAACTGGGCCTTGTCGCAAAGGTTTTCCCGGCCCGTGCGGCAAAACGAACACTGACCGCAGGTTCGGCCCAGCCAGGGAACGCCGACCCTTCGGCCGACCCATTCGGGCCCGACATCGCTACCGACGGCCGAGACGGCGCCGACCACCTCATGCCCCGGCACCCGTGGCAACCGTGCCTGAGGCAACTCACCGTCGACCAGATGCAGATCGGTACGGCACACCCCGCAGGCCAAAACCTTGATCAACAACTGGTGTGAGCCGGGCGTGGGAATGGGCCGCTCTTCAAGTATCAAAGGCTGGCCGGGGCGGTGCAGAACCATGGCGCGCATGACGTCACTCCCGTCGGCAGGGTCACCGCAGGTGACGATGGCAGCCGACGATCAACTGCTTGAGCCCATCCATGTTCTGAATGGTGACGTCGCGGCCGGTGATTTCCACCAGCCCCATGTCGCGCAGGTGGGCGATGCCGCGACAGATGGTTTCGAGGCGCAGGCCCAGGTAAGAGCCGATCTCCTCCCGACGCATCTTCAACACAAAGCAGCGCGACGAATAACCACGAGAGTTCAAGCGTTGCGACATGTTCAACAGGAACGCTGCCAAGCGTTCATCCGAGCTCATGTTGCCCAGCATCATCAGCATGTCGTGATCGCGAACGATCTCCCGGCTGAGGATCTTGTTCAGGTTGTGCTGCAGTGATGGCAGCTCCCTGGCCAGTTTTTCCAGATGACCGAAATGGATGGGGCAGACTTCGCTGTCTTCCAGCGCGACTGCATCGCAGGTGTGCAGATCCGAACTGATGGCGTCCAGACCGAGCATTTCACCGGCAATCTGGAACCCGGTGACTTGCTCGCGACCGTCGATCGACAGCACGCTGGTCTTGAACGAGCCCAGCCGCACGGCATAAAGCGAGCGCAAGGGGTCGCCGGCACGGTAGAGCGCCACACCTTTTTTGACCTTCGATCTCTGCACGATCAGCGTGTCCAGACGCTCGATTTCCCCACCGGTCAAGCCGAGCGGCAGACAGAGCTCCAGCACGCTGCAACTGGAGCATGCGGTTTTGAGATGCTGGTCGTGGTACGCGCGAGTTTCTGCCACCAGGAAACCCTCCCCGTCACCTGTTGAGCATAGTTCTCAAGGCGCCTTGGACACGCAAAAAGTGTCGTGAGCCCAGCTGAAACGACGAACGGAGCCGTTGCTGTCGAATATCCAGGCGTATTGGAAATGAGTCATGCATCACTGCTGTGACGCAACGCCGACTCAATTGATAAAAATCAGTACTGCGCACGAACGCCGCCAGATACTTGAACGACAGCATTGCCTGTTGTGACCACGCTGGGGGACGTCATGCATCAAGCCTTTGTGCGTGCTTCGACGCCCGGGTTCCGGCACAGGAAATGAAGTTTGCAATCTTCCAGATACACGTTTCGGGGAGAGGCACGTGATGCTCAAACTCAAACGCATTCTATTGATAGCCCCGGGTGAAATGATCCTGACCCCGGCCTTTGAACGCGCCTATGCGCTGGGTGGTGCGAGCGGAGCGCTGTTGCACATCGTCGCGTTCGATTATGTCCCGGTGCTGGCAGCGGCCGGGCTGTTTGCACCGGAAGCAATGGCCCAGGCGCGGGAAGGGTATCTGCAAGTGCATCGGCACTGGCTGGAGCAGCAGGCCCGCTTCAAACGATGCATTGGCTTGAACGTTACTACTGAAGTGGTCTGGGCCAGATCGAACCTGGCGCACGTGCTTGAGTACGTGAATGACTTTCATCCGGACCTGGTCATCAAGGATACCCATTACGTCCCGGCACTCGACCGCGCCTTTCATCGCCCGCTGGACTGGCACTTGCTGCGCGAATGTCCGGCACACCTGCACCTGGTGACCCACGCCGGGCATGCCAGGCCAATGAAAATTCTTGCGGCGGTCGATCTGTCGCATCTGGAAGAACTGACGCAAGGGTTGAACGACCGGATACTCGACCTCGCTTCCACACTGGCGGCCGGCTGCGACGCGACGCTGCACCTGCTCAATGTCGGTTGCTGGGCGGTTATGGGTGATGGGGCCGCAAGTGTGCCGACAGGCAGCCTGCATGGCAGTCTGAAAGGTGCAATCGAGGACGCCCAGCAAGAAGCTTTCGAAGCACTCGCTGAACGCTACGGCATCCAGAGTTCATGCAGACACTTGCTGACCGGCATCCCGCAAAAGGTCATCGGCCTGTTTGCCCGGCAGCACGCTTTTGACATGGTGGTGCTGGGCACGCTGTATCCCGACGGCAAACACCGGTTCATCGGCAGTATCGTCGAGAGCGTGTTGAACCAGGCTCCCTGCAGTCTGATGATCGTCAAACCGCCGCAGCCCTCCGAGTGAAAGTCAGCGCTGTCAGGCCTGCAGTTGATAAAAATCAACGGCTCCCGAGCCAGAAGGAGCGCTCAATAGTGCTCCTCTGAGCGTTCAAGGAAACGGCCATGCGAATCACATTTCTGGGTGCTGCGGGCACGGTGACGGGCAGCAAGTATTTGCTGGAACATCATGATCAACATGTACTGATCGATTGCGGCCTGTTCCAAGGCTACAAGCAACTGCGATTGCACAACCGCGACCCGTTCCCGCTCCCTCTCGGCGGTCTTGACGCGATTGTACTGACCCATGCCCATCTTGATCACAGCGGCTATCTGCCGGTACTGGTACGCAATGGTTATCGCGGCCCGGTCTACGCCACGCCAGCGACCTGTGAACTGGTAAAGATCCTGTTGCTGGACAGTGGCCGATTGCAGGAAGAAGAGGCTGAGTTCGCCAATCGGCATGGCTTCTCGAAGCATAACCCGGCGCAGCCGCTTTACACCGAGCAAGATGCGGCACAAGCATTGAAACTGTTACGGCCGGTGGAGTTGCGTCACAAGGTTCAAATCATCCCCGGCATGACCATCGAGCTACGCTGCGCCGGGCATATCCTGGGCGCAGCGACGGTCACGGTGGTTGCCGACGGACGGTCCCTGGTGTTTTCAGGGGATCTTGGCCGACCGGATGATCCCTTGATGCTCGCCCCGGAAATCGTCGAGCAAGCGGACTTTCTGCTGGTGGAGTCAACGTACGGCGACCGCAAGCATCCAGCCGAATCGCCGCATCAACAGTTGGCCGAGGTCATCAACCGTACTGCGTTGCGCCGAGGCATCACGCTGGTGCCATCGTTCGCAGTCGGACGTGCCCAATTGCTGATGTATCACCTGTATCAATTGAAACGCACAAAAGCGATTCCCGATCTTCCTGTCTACCTGAACAGTCCCATGGCTACTGACGTCACGGGCCTGTATCAGCGATTTCGCAGCGAGCACAAATTGTCTGCGCAGGCCTGCGACGGGATGTGCCATGTCGCGCAGTTTGTCCGGACTGTTCAGGACTCGAGAGAGCTTGATCAACTGCGCACCCCGGCGGTGATCATCGCTGCCAGCGGCATGGCGACGGGAGGGCGGGTCGTCCATCATCTCAAGGCGCTGGCTCCCAACCCGCTCAACACATTGTTGATGCCGGGCTTTCAGGCCGGTGGCACCCGTGGGGCGCAGATTGTCGCGGGCGCTCCCAGCGTACGCATCCATGGCAGGGACGTACCCATCAACGCTGAGGTGGTACCCATGCAAACCCTGTCGGCGCATGCCGACGCCGACGAAATCATGCAGTGGTTGCGTGGATTCAAGCGGCCGCCGAAACACACCTTCGTGGTGCACGGCGAGCCAAACGCATCCGACACGCTGCGCCGCCGCATCAGCCTGGAACTGGGATGGTCGGTGTCGGTGCCGGAGTATCGTGACAGCGTGGATTTAGGCGAAACCGATGCCCCAGAGCATTCGCGACTCTGATGAAAAAGCCCCCGCCGTTATCGGGCGGAGGCTGTCAGGCGGTCAGTCGGCCTTGATCGGCACGACCTTGTCCGCCTTCATGGCTTCGGGCTTTTTCGGCAGGGAAATGTTCAGCACACCTTTGCTGAAGCTGGCTTCGATCTTCTCGGCATCAACGCCCTTGGGCAGATTGAATACTCGCTCGAAGGAGCCGTAGTGACGCTCGCTGAGGTGATAGCCCTTCCTTTTTTCCTCCTTGTCCTCTTTCTTCTCCCCCTTGATGATCAGGTTGCCGTTGGACAGCTTGAGCTCGATGTTCTTTTGATCCATGCCGGGCAACTCGGCCGTGATCTCGAAACTCTTGTCCTTTTCGGTGATGTCCACGGCAGGCAGGCCGTGGCTGCTCAGTTCGCGCCGCCAGAAGGGTTCGACATCGAACAGTCCACGGCTGAACGGCGACAGCGCCGAACCGCGATTGAAATCTTCGAACAGGCGATCAACCTGTTGCCGGAGTTTTTCCAGAGGGCGCCACGGGTCTGATGGCAGGGGCAGCTGGCTCGATTTGTCCTCGGGATGGATCGGCATTTTTTTCACGGAATTGCTCATTTTGACGACTCCTCTCAGATGAAGGGCAGGCTGCAAATGTCCTGTACGCGAGTCCACCCTGGAAAAAAAATACGGCGCGGGCACTGGCCTCAAAGCGTCAGTGCCCCGGTCCACAGCATCCAGCCGGCGAAGGCCGCCGCCGTCCAGATGATGATCAGCAGTCCCGTTTCGGGGCCGTTGAGCGGTTGTCCCTGGCGCGATTTCATGCTGGCCAGGTAAATCAATGAGCCTGGGGCATAGAGCAAAGCGCTGAGCAGCATGTATTTCGGCCCGGCGGCGTACAGCAGCCACACGCAGTACAGGGTGGCGATCAGGGCAATGGCCACGTCGCGTATTTGCAGGCCCAGATGTCCCTCGTAGGTCTGCCCTTGCCAGGCCAGCTTCAGCGCATAAAGGCCGCTGAACAAGTACGGCAGCAGAATCATCGAGGTGGCCAGGGAAATCAGCGCCAGGTAGCTGGCGCTTGAATACAAAGTCAGCAACAGAAACAGTTGAATGCAGCCATTGGTGATCCACAGGGCGTGATTCGGCACGCCACGGCTGTTTTCCTCGGCCAGTGCGCCCGGCATGACGTTTTCCCTGGCTGGCGTGAATACCGATTCCGCCGCCAGCAGTGTCCAGGCGAGCAGGGCTCCGCCCACCGAGATGATCAAGCCGATGCTGATCAGAACGGCTCCCCAAGGTCCTGTCGCAGCTTCAAGCACACCGGCCATGGATGGATTTTTCAGGGCTGCCAGATCCGGTTGCCTGAGAATGCCCAGCGACAACAGAGACACAGCAATCAGCAGCAACAGGGTGATGACAAAACCAATAACCGTGGCGCGTCCGACATTGGCCCTTTCTGCCGCCCGGGCGGAAAACACGTTGGCGCCTTCGATGCCGATGAATACCCAGACCGTCACCAGCATTGTGCTTTTGACCTGGTCAAGGGTGCTGCCCAGCGCCGGCGAACCCCAGAAGTCGACGCTGAAGGTTTGACGTTGAAATGCCGCGATCACCAGGCCGATAAACAACAGCAACGGCACGATTTTGGCCACGGTAGTCAGCGCGTTGGCGCGTGCTGCCGTGCGCATCCCGCTGAGGATCATCCAGTGCAGCGACCACAACACCACAGACGCCCCGACAATCGCCGCCGTGTTGTTGCCTTCGCCGAACAGTGGAAAGAAGTAACTTAACGCGGCAAACAGAATCACCAGGTAGCTGACGTTGCCGATCCATGCGCTGATCCAGTAGCCCCAGGCCGAATTGAACCCGAGGTATTCGCCGCCCAATGCCCGGGCGTAGGCAAATACGCCGTTATCCAGCGCCGGTTGACGGTTGGACAGTGTCTGGTAAACCAATGCCAGCGAGAGCATGCCGACACCGGTGATCAACCAGCCAATCAGAATCGCCCCGGCGCCCGCACTGGCCGCCATGTTCTGCGGCAGGCTGAAAATGCCGCTGCCGATCATCGAGCCGACCACCAGCGCAATCAGCAGGCTCAGGGACAGCCGTTTGCTCTCGACTTTTTGCAAACGGCCCGTCATCGGTTGACCGGTGGGAGGAACAGTTGAATGCGTGCCTTGCAGGTGCGTAGCCATGGGAGCCTCCGGGAAACGAGGTGGTATGCACTCACCGAATGCGTTGGCGTGAATGCTGACTCTAATTTCTGCGGGAACACTCAGACGCCGTTTGATCTAGATCAGAAAGAACAAACACCGTGTTTTTGCCTGGGCGCCGCCACGATGTGAGCGCTGACACAGGGATTACCCTGACCGTTTGCGGCGTGGATTGTTGATCATTATCAAGTGTCGGACACGTAGCCCGGCGCAGTCTGGTTCAGCGCCCACCCCGGTACATGACTGCAATGTTCAGCCTGACGCTGAGGCGCAATAGCATCGGCGACAGCCTATTCATGGCGAGCTCACGACACTGCTTCGAAGGACGTAACGGTGACTGCATGACGGATTGCTTTCGGCGATTGGAGGTGATGATGAACATTGAAATCAGTGGACCGAGCGACGATCAATGGATCGTGCGAATGGATGCATTCGTGGTCAGGTTTGACAGCAAGGTCGCTGCGCAATCTTTTGTCGATCAGCTCAAGGCACGGATCGATGCGCCTCATGTGTGGCCAACGATTGTCGATACAGCGCCGGTTGCACGACCCAGGGTCACGCGCGCCGGTGACCCCGTCGCGCTATGAACGACGCACTGGGTCTGGCGGGGGCCGCCGCAGCGCTGGGTATCGGCATGCTGGTCGGTCTGGAGCGCGAGCGGCATAAAGGGCGCGGCGACAGCCGTGCCTGTGCCGGGTTGCGCACGTTCGCGATCACGGCGCTGCTGGGTTACGTCGCGATGCAAGTGGGCGGCGCACTGCTGTTGGGTATTGTGGGCGGCTGTCTGGCGCTGCTGATCAGCGTGGCTTACTGGCGCAGCCTGAGCACTGATCCGGGGCTGACCAGCGAAGTGGCCTTGCTCACGGTGCTGGTACTGGGCGCGCTATGCGGCACAGCGCCGGAACTGGCAATCGCCATTGGCGTGGTCATGGCGGGGCTGCTGGCTTACCGGCAGAAACTCCATCACTTCGCCCGCAGCCAGTTGAGCGAAGCGGAGATGCGCGATGGGTTGGTGCTGCTGATCGCAGCATTGGTGGTGTTGCCGCTGACGCCAGACCGGTTCATCGGTCCCTACTCGGCACTCAACCTGCGCACCCTTTGTACATTGACCGTGTTGCTGATGGCCGTCGGCGCCATCGGGCATATCGCCGTGCGCACGCTGGGTGTGCGCTACGGCTACGCGGTCAGTGCCATCGCGTCCGGTTTCGCCTCCAGCACCATGACGATTGCGGCGATGGGGCATATCGCCCGCAAAGACCCGGAGCACCTCAAGGTACTGAGTGCGGCGGCCCTGCTGTCGAACCTGGCCACGGCGGCGCAGGTCGCGCTGATCGTCGGCGCGGTCGACACCGCGCTGTTGCCGCACCTGTGGGGGCCGTTGCTGGCCGGATTTGGCGTAACGCTGCTGTTCAGCCTGGGCCTGCTGTTCCCCAGGCCTGCGGTCGCTGCGAACCAACCGATCAAGGTCGGCGGGGCGTTCAATCTCAAGCTCGCGCTGGCGGTCACGTTGACCATGGCCGGCGTGACGTTTTTGTCTTCGTTGATGCTCGATCACTTTGGCGAGGCGGGCGTGATGCTGACTGCCGTGCTAAGCGGATTCGCCGATGCCCATTCTTCCACGGCTTCAATCGCCACCCTCGCCAAGGGTGGCCTGTTGGCTTACAGCGCCATTGCGCCACCCGTGTTGCTGGCGGTCAGCAGTAACGCGTTGAGCAAGTGCCTGGTGGCCTGGATCAGTGGCGGACGACGCTTCGCCGCGTATGTCATACCCGGTCAGATTCTGCTGACCGCCGCGATGTGGGCCGGTCTGCTGGTGGATCGAGAGACGATTTGACTGGACACTGACAAAAATCAAAGTGGTGGTCGGTAAAAGGGGCAGCCTGAGACTCATTCCCTGCCATCGCTCAATGCCGAGGTGCACCATGTCACAGGAACCCCGCCTGCTGCTGATCGCTCCGCCCGCCATGAACCACACGCCGGCATTCGATCGTGCCTTGGCATTGGCGCAGGCGCTGCAAAGACCGCTGCATATCGTGGCATTCGATTATTTACAGGCGCTGGCAGTGGCCGGGCTGTTTGCCCCGGAACAGGTGGCCGTGGCCCGTGAAGCCTACCTGGAGAAGCATCGCCACTGGCTTGAAGAACAGGCGACCCGGATGCGTGGACACGGGATCGTTGTCACGAGCGAAGTAGTCTGGGTCCAGGACCCTTACGCGGAGATTCTGCAATTCATCAATGAGATACCGTTGGTGGTGATCATCAAGGATGCTCATGAAGAGTCGGCCTTGAAACGGGTGTTCTTTACTCCGCTGGACTGGCAACTGCTGCGCGATTGCCCGATCCCGGTACACCTCGTGACCAACGCCTTGAACCCTCGCCCCCGTCATGTTCTGGCGATCATCGACGTGCTGCGCAGCGAAGATCAGGATCTGGTGTTCAACGACCAGATTATCGATGCCGCATCGAAGCTGGCCGAGGTGTGCAATGCCCGGCTGCAGTTGTTGCACGTTTACGATTGGACCGCCGCCTATGCGCAAGACTTCGGGGTCGGCGCGTTGCCACTGGCCACCGGTATCTACGAGGCACTGGGCACGGCGCAGCATGAGGCGTTTGCCGCGATGGCCGAGCGTCATGGCGTGTCGAAGGAGTGTCGTCATTTCATCGAAGGTGCGCCGGTGCCGGCCATTTGCCGATTCGTCGAAGAGCAAAACGTCGACATGATCGTGGCGGGTACGGTGCAGCACCTGGGTCTGACCAAACTGCTGGGCACCACCGCCGAACAACTCTTGCACCGGGCACCGTGCAGTGTGTTGGCGATCAAGCCGGGCAGGGGACTCTAGCGTCGGAGCACCGGCGATCGCCCGTACGGACGTTCGCCGGCGGCAGAGGCTACAAGTACAGGCTGTGAATGACCTGGCGGGGATCGTCAGGGTCATTGTGCCGTTCAAACCCCAGCGTCCGGGCCAGGTCACGCATCGGGGCATTGCTGGCAGCATCGACCGAATACATTCGATGCATTCCATTCTTGCGTGCCGCCGAGATCAGGTGCTCCATCAACAGGGTCCCCAGTCCCAGGTGCGTCCATTCATCGGCGACGGTAACGGCGCATTCGCACTCGTGTTCACCCGTGGCGGCATAGCGGCTTACGCCGATCTCGATCAATTGGCCGTTGTCGTGCACCAGCGCGACGTAGGCCAGGCGCAGGCGATTATCGGTGTCCATCAATTGATCCAGCATCGTGCCCGACGGTTCGTTGATCTGCGCCAGAAAGCGCATGTGTCGCGACTCCGGAGACAAGCGTTTGATGAACGCATATTCGCGTTCCCGATCCTTTTCCGAAAGGGGCCGGATCAGCACATGGCGACCGTCCCTGAGTGCTTCGATCCAGTGTTGCCCGGCGATCGAGGCATAGGCATTGGCGGCTCGTTCGTTGTGGTCTTTGACGGTGAGC
The DNA here is from genome assembly GCF_004368175.1 of Pseudomonas sp. CH235. Taxonomy (NCBI): domain Bacteria; kingdom Pseudomonadati; phylum Pseudomonadota; class Gammaproteobacteria; order Pseudomonadales; family Pseudomonadaceae; genus Pseudomonas; species Pseudomonas sp. CH235. The sequence continues at coordinate 85,791 of NZ_RRZJ01000012.1, read as the reverse complement.
ATGAGGAGACCCTCCTTGCGGTTTTAAAGACGGGTGCGGGACACAGCGCCCTGCAGTCGCTTTCTTTCTACGCCGCTCAATGGGCAGGAATCTGATCTGGGTCAGAGACCGGCGATGTTGAATGGTCCGAAGTTGATGTAAATCAACTGCGCGCCAGTCGCGCAGGCTCAGTCTCAAAGCCTGCGGTTGTCTTGCGGAGGTGTGTGATGGGGCAATATCAACGTTTGCTGCTGGTCGCCGACCAGACCCTGCATCAGACGCCCGCCATGCTGCGCGCGGTGGCGCTGGCCAAGGCGAGCGGGGCGGCGCTGGACGTTCGGGTCTTCGCTGAACCGGCACCCGTGGTTCGCCTGTGGGAGGACAAAATCGATGAGGTCGGCTATCAGCGCTATCTGCGCCACCACCGTCGCTGGGTAGCCGATCAGCTTGAGCTACTCTCGGAACAGGGACTGAAGGTGACGGTGAACGTGGTGTTCACCACCCACGCGCTGCTGGATATCCTGCGGGCTGTCGCAGACCTCAAACCTGATTTGCTGATCAAGGATGTGATGCTCGAACCCCTCCTGAAGCGGGTTTTCATAACGCCGCTGGATTGCCATTTGCTGCGCGAATGTCCGGTGCCCGTGCATCTGGTCAACGAGGTCCGTTACAGCCTGCCGCATCGGATCGTGGCGGCCGTGGATCCGTTCGATCCCGAGACCCAGATCAGCGGTCTGAATGACACCATCATTCAGACTGCCAACGCGCTGGCCACGCAATGTGACGCGCCCATGCACCTGCTCTACGCCTATGACCTGTCACCGGCCTTCAATGGCGACGCGCCGCTGGTCGGTGCCGGATGGGGAGTGGATTTTGTCGAGGAGCTGCGGCAGTCCCTGCACCAGGCTTTCATCAACCTCGCCGATCGCTACGGGATCCCGCCCGAGCGACGCCATTTTGTGATGGGGTTGCCAGTGCCAGTCATCAGCGAGTTTGTCGAGCAATACCTGGCGGATGTGGTCGTGATGGGCACGGTGCACCGCGCAGGTATTGACCGGTTGATGGGTAGCAATACCGAGCGGGCGCTGTATTCGGTACCCGGCAGCATCCTGGCGGTAGGGCCGGTCGTTCGAACCGAAGTGCAAGGTCCTGGATCTGACGAGAGGTCTCTATGAGCCAGTATCAACGGTTGTTGCTGATCATCAATCCGCTCCTGCGCGAGTCCGCTGCGATCAACCATGCCGCGGCGCTGGCCAAGGCCAGTGGCGCGCGCTTGCACATATTGGCGCTGATTCCCTCGCTCGACGGTTTGTCGCTGCTGGAAACAGGCAACCGGTCACAGGCACGCGAAGCATTTCTTGAGGAACACCGGCAGACGCTGGAAGCCCGGGCGGTCAATCTGCGCGGCAGGCGGATCGAGGTGACCACCGAAGTGGACTGGGCCGCTGATGTGGAGCAGCGCATCCTTGATCACGTCAAAGCGTATGGGCCCGATCTGCTGATCAAGGAAATCGAACAGGTGTCGACCCTCAGGCGCGCGTTTTACACGCCGCTGGACTGGCAATTGCTGCGCGATTGTCCAGTCCCTGTGTATCTGGTGGGCGGAAGCGGCTATGTATTGCCTCGTAAAGTGCTGGCGGCGGTCGAGGTGTCGGATATCGAGTCCGCCGACAACTCGTTGAACGAGCAGATCATCCGGCAGGCCAGTGCCTTGGCCATTCAGTGCGACGCCGAGTTGCACTTGCTCTATGCCTGCGATATTTCCGCCGCGTACCTGGCGGACATGGGAGGATCGCCCTTGGCCGAGCTGACTCGGTCACTGCGCGAGGACCTGCAAAAATCGTTTCTTCGACTGGCCGGGCAGTTCGGTGTGGCCTCCAGTCAGCGGCACTTCGTTGAAGGCCGGCCAGTTAGCGTACTGAGCGAGTTCGCCGACGAACAGCATGTCGATGTCATCGTGATGGGAAGAGTTCGCAACCGGGGCTTGAGCAAATGGTTGGGCAGTACCACCGAGCACATTCTTTACCAGGTACCTTGCTGCGTTCTGGCGATTTGACGAGCGTTGCCGAGCTCTCGGCAGGCGAGATGCTTTCCGTTGGTCAATCAGCGTATTGACATATCGAACAATCTCGATATTCTCGCCGCATGGACCTGATCGAAGTATTCAAAGCACTCTCAAACCCGGTACGGCTTGAAATCCTGAAAGGCTTGAAAGACCCCGTAAAGAACTTCCCTCCGCAGGACGAGGGCGACGTTCACACGGTGGGCGTGTGTGTGAGCAGTATTCAAGAGGGCATCGGACTCTCGCAGTCAACGGTGTCCGGTTATCTTGCAACGCTGCAGCGTGTGGGCCTGGTTGAAGTCAGGCGCATCGGTCAGTGGACCTACTACAAGCGCAATGAAGCCAACATCAGCGCCTTGGCCGAGGTCATAGGGAAAGAGCTGTAAAAAAATTTACCGCATGATATCGAGATATCTCGATATCCCTTATTATCGATACGAGGATTCAACATGAAAGCGATGCTGCTTGAATCATTTGGCAACCCGGAATCGTTCACACTTTGCGACGTACCCAAGCCCGTGCCGAAAGCGGGGCAAGTGCTGGTCCGGGTACACGCCACCTCGATCAATCCATTGGATTATCAAGTCCGACGCGGCGACTATCAGGATCTGGTGCAACTGCCGGCCATCACCGGACATGACGTCTCCGGCGTAGTCGAAGCGGTCGGCCCCGGCGTGACGGCTTTCGCGCCGGGCGATGAAGTCTGGTACACGCCGCAAATCTTCGACGGCCCCGGCAGCTATGCCGAGTACCACGTCGCATCCGCCAGCATCATCGGCAAAAAGCCTTCCTCGCTGAGCCACCTCGAAGCGGCCAGCTTGAGCCTGGTGGGCGGGACGGCGTGGGAAGCGCTGATCGTGCGGGCGGCGCTCAGAGTGGGGGAGAGCATCTTGATCCACGGTGGCGCAGGCGGCGTCGGACACGTCGCCATCCAGCTCGCCAAAGCGATGGGCGCCAAAGTGTTCACCACCGCGAGCGAAGCAAACGCCGAGTTCGTCCGCCGTATGGGCGCCGATGTGATCATCGACTACGAAAAGGGCGACTACGTCGACGCCATCCTGCGAGAAACCAATGGCCTCGGAGTGGACGTGGTATTCGACACCATCGGCGGCGACACCCTGTCGCGCAGCCCCGACGCCCTCGCACAACTTGGCCGCGTGGTCTCGATCGTCGACATCGCCCGGCCACAAAACCTCGTCCAAGCCTGGGGCAAGAACGCGAGCTATCACTTCGTGTTCACCCGCCAGAACCGCGGCAAGCTCGATGAATTGAGTGCCCTGGTGGAGCGCGGTCAACTGCGACCACATGTTGGCGCGGTGTATTCGCTTGCGGAGATTGCGCTGGCCCATGCTCGGTTGGAAAGTCCCAACAACGGTCTTCAAGGGAAAATCGCGATTGCGGTTGAGCCGTCGCTTCGGGCGGGTTCTGCGGGGGATGCGTCATGATTTATGAGATCGCTTTGTTGCCCGTTTATAAAGAACGTGTTGATGAGTTCAGAGGTGCATTTGCCGAGGTTGCGGCTTTGCTCCGCCGCGCGAATGGGTATGGCGGGCACATGCTTGCGCAGGGGATTGAAACGCCGGAGCGGTTCAATTTGATCGTGCGGTGGGAGTCTCTTGAGGCTCATACGGAGTTTGAGGCGGGGGAGGATCACAGGGTCTTTATGTTGGGGCTGGAGGGGTATTTTTCGGAGGCGCCGCAGGTTTATCACATTGAGGGGGCGGCTTTTACTGCGGGTGGAGATGATGGGGCTCTTTGGCCCGGAAACTGAAACTTGCGTTTGTGATGAGGGCGCCGGACTGGGTGACAGTCCGGCTTTTGTCCGGAATTAAACGCTCTGCGCTTTGGTTGTTTAAATCAGTCCTGCTGTCACACCCGGATGCCCACAGCGCCTTGCGCCGTCCCCTACACCTAAGACAGAATCCGCCGGCTTGTGCGTCTGGCCCCCCGACCGTAACTTGATTCCCGTCACTGCCCATCAGTGATCGGGTCTGCAAGCCCGCCGGAAAACCAGTCGCACAGCCTGCCAAAAGGACGCTCGTTCGCGCCCGCGCAATGGCGGCTTTGTGCGGGAGACCCTCGGGTCTGCCGGGTGCCTGGTTTCCCGGTCTTGCAGACCCGCACATGGCTGCCACCCATCATCTGCAAGTGATGCTGGTAGCTCCTAATCAAAATCAGGAGTTTCACCATGATCAAACCGACACCGAACCCCCCGGAAACCGATCCGGTTTCACCCTACAGATTCCCCGACTCCCGAACCCTGAACGAAGCCGCCGAACGCGCGCTCGATCATTACCTCACTCCGCAGCAACGGATTATGGGGAGTCACCACAAGCACGACCCGATGTACTTGGCGAATCCGGCGTACGACACCGAATCACTGCTCGCCAACGCCAGTGAATCCCTCGGTTCGGCCAGCGAGATGCTCAACAACTTTGCGGCCACGCTGGAGCCCTCTCACCGTAAGACTGCGATAGGGATTGCGCAGATTGTGATGCTCGGGGAATTGGCGGTGAATCAGGCGTTGGATAACGTCGAACTGAAAACTTAAGGCTGTATTTCAGTAAAAAGGGAGCAGATTCACTACCTGAATCTGCTCCCTTTTTTGTTCGTTAAGCTCAACCGTTGGCGTTTGCTCTCTTTTCCGCCGTCACGATGCAAGCCTTGTAGAAATTGGAATGGAAATCGCTGATCGCTTTCTGTTGCAAACTCTCGCTTGAGTATTGAGGAATCTCGTACGCCTCGCGAATCAACGACTTGAACACCTCACCCACATACTCGTTCTGCTTACCTGCCGCTTCGGCCAGTTCCATCACCGAAGCCATGGGCACGCCTTGCTGCCTGGTTTTCATGACCTGTTTGGCCGAGTTTTCTATTCGTTGGCACTCTTCTAGCTCTTCCTGCGGCACAGGAGAGGCAAGGGCGGAAAAACTGATGGCGAAGGTTACTGCTGCTGCCAGACATTGTTTGTGCACGAGGTGTCGTCCCTGGTTTTGAGGCTGAACCATATCATTCGTGGCTCGGCGCCACCATTGCAGGCAGGGAGAAAGAGCGCCAGGTGCTGGCACGCGGCCACGCCTTGCGCCCCCCGATTTCCGCTGTCACCCTTCGGCCCGTTCTTCAAGGATCAGAAGAAGGAATCAAGGATTGAGTGGCTACATTCCCAACCCGCCTAAAAACTATCGCAACAAAGGAACCGACCCCGTCGATATTCATGCCCAGCGTTGGGCTGAGTATGAGAAACACGGGAAGGAACCGGCATCGGCACGTGAAAAAATCGGCATAGCCCTGCGGATCGGAGTGTTCTTCGATGGGACGGGGAATAATGCCAATAATGCTGCGGCCGGGCTTCTGTGTGGTGCTCATCATCCGATTGCGGCTCAAGATATTGATGCCAGTTGTAAGCCGTTCATGAAAGATCCGGACAGCAGCTACGGTAACGACACCAGCAATGTGCAGAAACTGAGTGACTTGTATTACGCACCTCAGAAAGCCGAAGGAGACGGCTCGCAGAAGCAAGCCTTTCGCATGGTGTATGTCGAGGGCATCGGTACTCGCTCAGGCATGGAGGACAGCACGCTTGGGGCCGGCACTGGTCGAGGTGAGACGGGGGTTGCAGGTCGTGTTCAGCTTTCGTTTTCAGAGATCAAACTGCGTATTGAAGGGGTACTGGCTAGCCATCCTGAGAGCGAAATTACTTCTCTGACATTCGATACGTTCGGTTTCAGCCGTGGAGCTGCTGCCGCTCGGCATTTTGCCAATGAAATTGCACGCGGAAAGCAGGGCCCTCTTGGGGATGTGATGCGCAGTAGTGCGAGAGGATTCAGTTCTACTTTCAATGATCAATACAAAAGCAGCATCAACATGGGCTTCATTGGTCTGTTCGACACCGTACCCTCGATTGCCGGATGGTCAAATCTGGGCAATATCAAAAGCCCTGTTGCCACTGGCATCAGGTTGTACCTGGATCGTCGCTATTTCTCTGATGTCGTCCAGCTGACTGCCCGCGATGAATGCCGGGCGAATTTCGCTTTGAGTCGCGTCAAGCCCGATCATTTGGAAATCGTTTTACCGGGAGTTCATTCCGACCTTGGTGGTGGTTACCTCGAAGAAGCACAAGAGAATGTACTCGTCAGCCCCATGCAAAGCTTGGACGTGTCGCAGAATACTGATGTTGTGACAACCTCGATTTATCGTGATGCAGAGATAGTGAAGGATCAGTTGCTTGCCAAAGGTTGGCCTGCGGAAATGCTGGAGATTGTCACGCCAGCTGCGTTGCCCTTGCCTAATGCGTTACAAGATCGGCTCAGTCCGCGCCTAAAACGGGTGTACGCCGCCGTCCAACTAAAACGTCCGGTGAGTGGCATGCTCTCCCGGGTGTACCTGCGCTTGATGCACCAGTTGGCGAAAGAGAAGGGCGTTCGCTTTAAAGACATTCCGGATACACCGGAATTGGCTGTTCCTTCAGAGCTTCAAGCGTTGTGTGATCGGTTCTTGGCGGGTGACTACAGCGTTACTCCGCAAGAAGAAAAGCTGTTGAAACTGAAGTACATTCACACGTCCGCAAACTGGAACCACCCCCTTGGCCGCAGAGATGGCAGCGGAATGAGCGCGGTCTATATCAATGCTCCTACCGCAGACTCAATTCGCGTACAACATCCTCACGTACCTGACTGGACGCTCTGGTAATGAAATTACTCGTCATTCTGTTTTGCGCGTTGTTCATGGCTGGCTGCCAGTCTGCTGACCCGCTATCAGGCAAAAACGACCCCAAATCCGAATGGTGGGAATTGGCATTCATCGAACCTGATTACATGCAGGTTTGGGTGGAGGACAGTTCTGTGCAGGACGTTACCGGCAAGGTCTACTTCAAGGCCAATGGTGGCTCCGCAGCCGGTGGCGAGCCAGAGGACGGCACCGAGTCGGCTCGCGGCTGGTCAATAGTGGACGGCAGCGGGAAACGAGTAGTGGGTGCCGATCTTCCCGTTCGGATATATGTTCGATGGCAGTCAATCGTTGAAAAGAAAACCTGGCAAGCCTGGGTGGATATTCCAGAACATGCCAGGCAATTGATGTTGGAATCCACCAGCAAACGTTGCCCGCAAACACCTGAACGAGAGGCGCGGTTTATGGCGTCGGTTTACTTGGGGCTGGCGCCCGGCGGGGTGGTGCAGGCTTGGGTTAAAAACTCGTGTCATAAGGCGATCAAGGTCGCTCGGGCGAAAGCAGAGATTGAGCCGTTAGGGCCTAGTCAGGGTAAGAACCAAGGACGTTACGCCTATCCGGTCAGTGAAAAATCCAAGCGTTATATCGACAAATTCGGCATTCCGTATGGCAGTTGGTAATTCTTGGGAAACGGAGGCGAGTCGGAAAAGATAGGGCGGCTCTTTTGATAAATAGATGCGTCCCATTTTTAAATCTGCCCGCATTCCTCCCTGACTTATTGAACAAGCTGCCGTATCCCCAGAGACAAAATCAAACCACCGCATAATTGATCAATAGCTTTTTTCCTCCTTCGATACGCTGACGCGATGTCAGGTTGCGAAAGAGCGATTGCGACCATTCCATACCAAGTCATTGAAACCACCACTACGACTGCCAGCATCGACAAAAACGTGCTTGTTGACACGTGGGCGGGGGCTGCCGCTGAGAAAATAGCGGCGTAGAAGGCCATGGATTTTGGGTTGCCGATGTTCGTGATGACTCCCTGAATGAACGACTGCCGAAAGTTTCCGACGGCAGCATCATTATTGGGGGCAAGCGCGGTCTTTCCGGCATTTAGCAACAGTCGGAGTCCAAACCACATCAGATAGGCGGCCCCCAGAACTTTTACGATCAGCGCCGCCCAAGGAAACGCAGCAAATACAACGCCGATACCTGCTATTGCACAGGTGGCCCAGAGTAAGTTGACCAATACAATGCCTGCCACCAAGGCCAAGGCTTCTGGCCGCGACGCAGCTACCGCTTTGTGGACTACCGCAACGAAATTGGGTCCTGGAATAACGACACCGGCCAGGTAAACCAAAAAAACTGTCAAAACAGCGGGACCATCGATCATGTGCGTTCCTTTGCGAGCTCAGTAGTTGGAGAGGTTATCATTCGGTTCAAGATCCAACGTACCTGCTACTTTCGGTTGTCATCCGATGAGCAGACCATTTTTGACGCTTATTAAGTGATGATGTCAACGGCAGTACTCCCCAACCGCTCCCCATTAACTACCACATGCACCGTATGTACCCCCGCATAGTGCTTGCGCGTAGTGAAATCCTTAATCACCTGTCGCCGCGCCACAACCTCACTCCCAAACCCCGCCAACTCCAACGTCTTCAACTTGAAAACCTTGGCCGAAGTCCCGCCATTCGCCTTCACATAGTCAATCGCATAATCAATCACCAACCGCTGTTCAACTGGCACCAACGATCGCACGGTAAACGACAGAGTGATCGTATCCCCAAGCCGCACAACCGCCGGCTCCACCTTCACATCCAGCAATTCAACCTCAGCCTTCGCCCCAGCGCCTATAACTGTGAGCGCCCGAGAATTCCCCTGTTTGATCAAACTTCGTAGCGCATGTTTGGCAATCCACGCCGTGTGTTTGTTCTCCAGCGACCACCCCTCAACTGTATCCAGCACCCACTCCGGATGCTCTTTGGTCACGTCATTCAAATGATTCGCCACGGACTTGCGCACGTACAAACTTTCATCGGCTTTCAATCGGTCAAGAATCCCGGCGGCCAAGTGTGGATCAGCCTGCACCGGTTCCAGCCGAAACGACCACGGCAGGCGAGGGCGGCTGCCTTCGCTGGCGAGTCTTCGGACGTGGTGGTTTTCGTCTTGGGTCCAGTCGTGCATCAGTTCCAGCGAGCGTTCAAGGTCGCTGCGAAGGAAGTGGCGGATGGCGAATTCAGAGGAGCCGAAGGTGGTGAAGTATTTCAGGGCCTCCATGGAAGTGTCGAACGCGTGCGCGCCGTAGCACGCGACGTAGTGCGGCAGGCACATGCTGACGAAGCCGCTGTTCAGTCGCGGGGCAAGTTCGCGCAGGACAGCGAGGGAATCTGCGTAATCCAGCGGTAGCACGTGGTGCAGGCTTTCGCTGACGCGGGCCATGCGTTGCATGACGGAGAGGTCGGCGAGGCCGTCGTTGGCGTGCTTGAGAAACGCCTTGGCCTTGAACGCCGGGTACACGGCGCTCATTTCTGTGGCGATGTGTTGCAGGCGTTCGGCGTTGAAGATTTCTTTGAGGGCCGGGGCGGCGGTTTCGGTGGCGCTCATGGTCAGGTCATCGGGGTGTCGATGAACGCCTGGGTGCTTTCGGCGTACGCGGTGTATTGGGCGATGCGCGGGAAACGTTGAGCGTCGATCTGGTCGGGGACGACGAGGCCGGTGAAGCTCCAGGCGACGGCGAGAGTGATGCCGTCCTGCTGGAGAGGGCCGTCGGTGGGCAGTGGGTGTTTTTCGAGTTCATGTTCAAGGGCGGTGAAGGCGGCGGCGAGTTGGCCTTCGACGCGTTTGACCCACGGCTGGTATTGAATGTCGGCCGGGCGCAGGTTGCGTTCGTAGTAGAGCTGCACGGCTTTTTCGCAGGCGGCGAGGCCGAGACCGATCAGGCGCAGGGCTTTGACCCGTTGCGGCAGGTCGGCTGGCAGCAGGGTTTTGCCGGACAGGGCTTCGAGGTAGTCGAGGATCAGGGGCGAGTCGATCAGCACTTCGCCGTCATCTAAGACCAAAGTCGGCGCTTTGACCACCGGATTGATCTGCTGGAAGCGCTCGAAGTGACGGAACACCGAGACTGGATCGTGCTCCAGTTCGATCCCCAAGCATTTGGCGGAGATCGCCACGCGGCGCACGTAAGGGGAGTCCAGCATGCCGATCAGTTTCATGACGCGTTCCTTCAAGTCGAACCGGGGAGGGCATAACGTAGCTGAGGTTGGGGGGATTTGTCAGTCTTTGGAAAGGGCTGCTGTCGCCGTCAACGACCGTAACGAATTGCGACAAAGCGCCGCTCGTCCGACGTTTGTCTTCTATATACAGCCGCTCGACTGAATTTCTTGCTATAAACGCACTCCGATGAGCGCTGTGAAGCCTGTGTCAGAGCAGTTTCCGGGCCTTGTCGGACAAATTCCCGGTATTTACAGTTGCTGAGGCCTCAAACGGGCCTTAGACTGCCGCCCCTTCGTAAATTGAGTGCCGGGTGGCGTTTGCAATAAACGATGCCTTTCCGATGACCGCAGGCGGTTCGCCGGAACGCTCCCTAATTCGCCTTAATGCACGTTTTTTATAGAGATATCAATGACAAAGGACAAGTTGCTGGCCATGCCGGCAGATGACTACATGAATGCCGAGCAACACGCTTTCTTTCAAGAGCTGTTGCAGAACATGAAAGTCGAAACCCATGAGCGCATTGAGCAGAACCGTATTGCCATCGAAAGCCTGGACACCCCGGCTGACCCGGCGGACGCCGCATCGGTGGAAGAAGAGCGCACCTGGCTGGTAAACGCGATCGATCGCGACCAGCGCATGCTGCCGCAACTCGAGCAGGCCCTTGAGCGTATCAAGGAAGACAGCTTCGGCTGGTGCGACGACAGCGGCGAGCCGATCGGCCTGAAACGCCTGCTGATCAGCCCGACCACCAAGTACTGCATCGAAGCTCAAGAGCGTCACGAGCAGATCGACAAGCACCAGCGTCAGGCCTGATTCCTGAGGCGACCCCTTCAATGCGGGTCGTCGCGAAAAGATCGCAGCCTTTTGCAGCTCCTAAGGGAACTGCAAAAGGCTGCGATCTTTGCTTTTTCTCGTCTGCCGGAAAGTCCCCGCACCATTCCATTGACCTGCCACAGACCCACGACTAACGGACCATGGATAATGGCGTTGTAGTGGCGTTTAATGCAGTCACAACAATGAGAACAAGCGTGGGGTAACAAAATGACGAGAGATGGATCTCTGGTTGCGGCTCTGCCTGCACCAGTTGTTTTGCCGAAGAGTCGCTGGCTGACGCCGACCCTGCAAAGCATCGCCCTGATGCTGTTGCTGGCCGGAATGAGCCTGGGCGAATGGCCGTTGTACGTCGGCATGCCGCTGGCGGTGCTGATCGTCTGGCTGCCGCGCCTGCGTTCCCGGGCGGTTCCCGATGCGCAACCGGTCGACAGCAGTAACGCGATGTCCGAGCTGACTCGCGACCTTTCCTACACCACCAGTCATAACGCGCTATCAGCTGCTGGCGTGGCGTTTTCCGTCAAGGAGCTGGCCGGCAAGCTGCAATCGCAACTCGACGCCGCCGCGCAGATCGTCAACAACGCCGAAGTCATGATCGCCACTGAGCAGGCCACTTCGCAGCTCAGCCGTGAAGCCTTGGGCGCTGCCAGCGAAGCCCATCACAGCAGCGCAGCAGGGCGCACCGAGCTGGTGGATTCCATTTCGCGCATGCATCAGCTCAGCCAGCGTGCCAATGCCAGCCGCGAACTGATCGAAGCCTTGAGCCAGCGCAGTGATGACATCCAGCGCGTGACACTGGTGATTCAGTCGATTGCCAGTCAGACCAATCTCCTGGCATTGAACGCCGCCATCGAAGCGGCCCGGGCCGGCGAGCACGGTCGCGGTTTTGCGGTGGTAGCGGATGAGGTGCGCGGTCTGGCGGCCCGTACTGCAACGGCCACTGGCGAAGTGGGCGAGATGGTCGCCGACATCCAGCAACGCACGGCGCAGGTGGTGGAGCAGATCCGCCAGCTCTCCGACGATTTGCACACCGGCGTCGAGCAGGTCGAACACACCGGCCAGCACCTGGAAAACATCGCGCGACTGGCTGCCGGCGTAGAAACCCAAGTCGGCGAAATCGCCCGAGGCGCGGAAACCAATCGTGAACAGCTCGACAGCCTGTTCACCGCCATCGAGCAGATGCGCAGCGATCTGGCGATCAGCGACCAACAGACCCGGCACCTGGCCGAGGCCGCCGTGCAAATGGAAGGGCAGGCGGAAACCATCAGCGAACGTCTGGCCGAAGTCGGGCTGGATGACTATCACCAACGCATCTACGACCTCGCCCGCGAAGGGGCCAGCCAGATTGCCGCGCGGTTCGAGGCCGATGTCGAGCAGGGACGCATTAGTCTTGAAGACCTGTTCGACCGCCAATATCAACCGATTCCCGACACCCAGCCCGCCAAGTTCCAGACTCGTTTCGATCGCTACACCGATCAGGTGCTGCCGGCCATTCAGGAACCGTTGCTGCCGCGCCACGAAGGCCTGGTGTTCGCCATCGCCTGTACGCAGCAGGGTTACGTGCCGACCCACAATCAGGCATTCAGCCAGCCGCTGACCGGGGATGCACAGGTCGATACCGTGAACAACCGCACCAAACGCAAATTCGCCGACCGCACCGGCATCCGCTGCGGCAGCCATCAGCAACCGGTGTTGTTGCAGACCTACACCCGCGATACCGGCGAGCTGATGCACGACCTGTCGGTGCCGATCATGGTCAAGGGCCGTCACTGGGGCGGGTTGCGTCTGGGCTACAAACCGGAAAAGCCGCGCTGAGCCATTGTTGCCGGAACTGCAATTAAGCTGTGCAGCGGCGTTGCTGTTTCCTCTTGATCCAAATCATTAACATGCCCACATAGTTAGGTTGCTAATGAAGTTGGGAGGTCAACATGCAATGCAGAGTCGATGTCGCGGTGATGATCGGCAGCGGTGTACCCGCCGGTCTGCGCGCGATGGGGCAAAGTGTCTGCTGGGTGGTGCTGCTCAATGGCGAACGCCGGGGCACTGCGTTTGCAAGTCGTAACGAGGCGGAAGAGTGCAGGGCCGCATGGCTTGCGCAATTGAGCGCTGAAACCGGTGACAGCCTGCACTGATCAAGATTACTTGCCCCGGTGCAGGCGCACATTCAGCTCATCGACCATGATGGCTTCCTCGCCATCGGCCCGCAGCCACTCCTTGAGCATTTGCGCCTGTTGTGGGCTCCAGAAGTCGGCGTCGATCAGCTTGGTATCGGCATCCAGCGGATGGGCTTCGATGAAGTCGTCGATCGCCGTTTCCTCCGAAGGCAGCCCTAATTGATCGAACAGGGTGGTCAGGTTGTAGGCAGGCAGTTCCATGGTGTACTCCTTGAAGGATGGCGGGGTCGGTCACTCTCTTTATCTGAGGTGCTCGCTGGCCAGGAGTTCGATTCGCGATTCCAGTGAACGGGCAAGGGCGCAGGCGGCGTTGTGATTCTCGCGGAAACCTCTGACAAGCCCCGTCGACTTTTCCCTGATATGGAAAAAGCCGTTGCCCGCCGGGATTACCTGGAACAACGGTTCCCGTCCGCAAGGCTCCATTGCAGGAACAGTCTCGAAGGCTGAAGTGTTCAAGGCAAAGGCAGGTTCGTGAGTCACGGCAAAATGCGTCATAGTGCACATATGAAGTCCTTTTCATGGATTGACCCGCATTTACTGGCCACTGCGGGTAGTCGCGAACAGCATCGCTGCTCTAGAATCGCCAACACCTGTTGACGGCATGGCGTTATCTAAAGCAATTTTTTGCGTGCGATATGTCGGAAAAGTGCTTTTCTTGGTGAGTTTTTTCCCTAAAGTTCGTAGTCAGTTTTCTCTGGCCGGCCGTGAGGCGTTTTCCTTCAACATTTGGAGAATGTCTTTGCAGGTTTCGCGGGTGGCATTCCAGTAGTCTTGTGGACCTCGCGTTGGATGAGCACTTCGCTCGCTCAGGCGTATATTCGAGTCATTGTGCAACACCTTCGGCCTGGCCGACTTTTACTGCCGTGCGCGCTTTTCGCGTACGGCACTCTTTTCAAGTGTGGGGATGTTTCTTTGGCAGTCAGTAACCTCGATATGCATGCTTTGTTCGTGCTGGGTGATTTGCGGGCAAAGCTGGTCAAGCAGTTTCAATCGCGTTTTGTTTACATCACCGAGCAAAACGCCGAAGGCATTTACGTTGCCGAGATCGACACCGAAAGCGCATTGGTGGTCGATGACAAACCTGGCCTCAAGCTCAAGGTCGGTGATCATTTCAGCGCGTCGGTGCTGCCGAGCCGTGAAGGCGGCAAGATGGACATCCGCTTTCGCGAAATCAAAATGACGGTGTACGGTCTGGGCGACTATGCGTTCGTCACCACGGCCGACGGCCATGCCATCGTGTTCAAGGAAGGCCACAGCGCGGTTACCGTGTTCGCCGCCAATGAACAACTGCAGGAAGGCCTGACCAAGACCCTGAAAGCCGTCACCGCCAAGGCCGCCAAGTGGCGCAAGGGCGAACTGGTGACGTTCAAGGCCAGCGAGTGAGCCGCGCCGATTTCCATTTGCAGAACCTCGACAGCGCCCGTGAAGAAGCACGTCGATTGTTCACTGCGAAGGCCGAGTTGAAGGGCGCTTGGTTAGGTTGGGTCGCCTCGCAGATCTACGCCTTGCAGCCTGCGGAATACGCCAGCATGGTCAGACGCGAGCTGAAGAACCTGCAGGAAATTTCTGAAAAGTAGCCTTGTCCGTGTCATGCCCCTGAAAAAGCAGGAACCTCGTCTACAGTCAGTTGACTGAGTATTCAGAGGCTTGCGGTCTTCTGTCAGGCCATCCTGCTATTGCTGTGAACAGCACGAGGTGCAAAAGCATGAACGGATTTCGACGGTTGCTGGCCGCTGGCCTGACCTCCTTCGGCTTGATGACGGCGGTGCCTGCGGTGAGCGCGGCACAGGCGCCGATCCACTTTGCCGACCTGAACTGGGAAAGCGGCAGCCTGATCACCGACGTCCTGCGGATCATCGTCGAGAAGGGTTACGGCCTGCCGACCGATACCTTGCCGGGCACCACCATCACCCTTGAGACTGCGCTGGCCAACAATGACATTCAGGTCATCGGCGAAGAGTGGGCCGGGCGCAGTCCGGTATGGGTCAAGGCCGAGGCCGAAGGCAAGGTCGTCAGCCTGGGCGACACGGTCAAAGGCGCCACCGAAGGCTGGTGGGTGCCGGAGTACGTGATCAAGGGCGATCCGGCCAAAGGCATCAAGCCATTGGCGCCGGAGCTGCGCAGTGTCAGCGATCTGAAGAAGTACAAGGACGTGTTCAAGGACCCGGAATCCCCGAGCAAGGGACGGTTCCTCAACAGCCCGATCGGCTGGACATCGGAGGTGGTCAACAAGCAGAAGCTCACGGCTTATGGCTTGCAGGATGATTTCGTCAATTTCCGCAGCGGCTCCGGTGCGGCACTGGATGCGGAAATCAGCTCATCGATCCGTCGGGGCAAACCGGTGCTGTTCTATTACTGGTCGCCGACCCCACTGCTCGGTAAGTTCAAGCTGATCCAGCTGGAAGAGCCGCCTTTTGATGCCGAGGCCTGGAAGACCCTGACCGACGCCGATAACCCCAATCCGAAACCGACCCGTTCACTGGCCTCTAAGCTGTCGATCGGGGTGTCCACGCCGTTCCAGAAGCAGTATCCGCAGATTGCCGAGTTTTTCAGCAAGGTCGATTTTCCGATTGATGACCTGAACAAGGCGCTGGCCGAAATGAGCGAGAAACACACGGCGCCTCGGGATGCGGCGGTGGCGTTCATGAAGGCGCATCCGGATGTGTGGCAGGCGTGGTTGCCGAAGGATGTGGCAGATAAGGTTTCAGCTGATTTGAAATAGAGGCCGTAACGACGGGCCTTATCGCGGGCAAGCCCGCTCCCACAGGTTTTTCGGTGTGCTCTGAGCTTTGAAAACACATCGATTCCTGTGGGAGCGGGTTTGCCCGCGAAGCTTTTAGAAGCGGGTTTGCACAGCCAGCTCAAAGGTGCGCGGTGAGCCGAGGTAATACGCCGGCGATACATGGGCGAACTCGGCATACACCTCATTCGTCAGGTTGCGCACCCGCCCGGTCACGGTGGTGTGCGAATCCACCTGGTAGCTGAGGAAGCTGCCAAACAGCGTGTACGACGGCACGGTCATGGTGTTGGCCGTGTCGGCGAACACCGATGCCACATACCGAGCATCGACCCCGCCTTGCCATTGCGGCGAGAAATCGTAGGTCAGCCACAGATTGCCGACCCGGTCCGGCACGTTGGTCGGTGTGTTGCCTTTGCGGGAAACCACTACGCCGGCGGCGTTCTTTTCGTTGAACTCATCGTATTGCGCATCGACCCAGGCGAAGTTGCCTTCGGCCAGCAGCTTGTCGGTGATCCTGAGCGAGCTGGCAATCTCGATGCCCTTCGAAGTCTGTTGGCCGACCGGAATGCTGCTAGTCGGGTCCATCGGATCCGTCACCGCGAAGTCCTTGCGCTCGATGGTGTAGGCGGCCACTGTCGCCGAGCCGCGCCCGTTCAGGTAGTCGAACTTGCTGCCGATTTCCCATTGCTTGCCGGTCGAGACATCGAAGTCCTGGGTGCCATTGGGTTGCTCGGCGGCGTTGCTGTATTGCACGTACACATTGGCTGACGGAATGAACTGGTATGTCAGGCCGATGCGCCCGGTGACCGGTTCCCAGCTACGTTTGAGATGGCGCGGGTTACTCGCGGTCACCGTGCGATGGTTGGTCACGTCGAGGTCGATATCGTCGTACCGCAGGCCAGTAAGCAGCGAGAGCTTGTCAGTCAGTGCCAGGCGGTTTTCGGCAAACAGCGCTTTGGTGGTGATTTCGTTGGTCTTGTCGCTGACGAAACCCGGCATCGTTCCGGGAATGTCATAGAAATGCCCCGGTCGGTAGTTGTTCGGGTTCACCGTGCTGGCGCCTTTGACGTTCAGCGGCGAGTTGGTGGTCTGGTTGACCTTGTACTCGAATCCGCCGGACCAGGTGGTGTCGAGGCCGAACAGGCTGTTGTCGTGGCGCAGTTCGAACTGGTTGCCGTTCTGCTCGCCCTGGTGTCGCACCTGATACGCAGTGGAGCGGTTCACGGCGCTGTTGTCGGCGTTGTATTGATAGGTTTCCAGGTTGCGGTAATCGCGCTGGCTGTCGAGGTGATAGAGGGTGTTGCGCAGGGTGGTGCTGTCGTTGATCCGGTAGTCGATGATCGAGCGCACCCAGATGGTCCGCTGCTCGTAGCGGCCGTCCTCGACGTTGTAGTTGTTGAAGCGGTTGTGCTTGCCGATTTTCAACTCGCCGGCCTTGGGGTTGAGCACCGGCGTGCCCCAGTACGGGCTGTCCTCGTGTTCGTCCTGATATTCCAGGGCCAGGGTGTGCGACAGGTTCGGCGTCAGGTCGCTGAGCAGCGAGAACGCCACGCTCCAGGCATCGCGCTCTTGGCGGTCGATGTAGCCGTTGCTGGTGTTGTGGCTGACGTCGAGACGCGCGTAATGCTGCACCTCGGCGCCGGGTTCGGTCAGCGCGTGGTTGAGGCCGAATGCGGTTTCGGTAGTGTCGTAGGTGCCGTAGCTGACCCGACCTTCGATGGCTTGCTCGTCGCGCGTGGCCAGTTTGGTCACGTAGTTCAGCGAGCCACCGACCGAGCCTGCGCCGTTGATCAGCGACGAGGGGCCGCCGACCAATTCCACCCGATCATAAATCCATGAATCTACGGGGCGAGCCAGGCCGCCGGAAACGTTCACGCCATTGAACATCTGGGTGATCTGGCTGCTGGTAAAACCGCGATAGGAGACGAACCCGCCAAAGCCCGGCGGCGCACTGGCGTTCACCCCCGGCAAGGTGTTGGCCGCGTCCTGAAAGTTTTGTGAACCGTGACGCTCGATGTCATTGCGGTTGGCGATCGCCACCGAGGCCGGAGTGTCGCGTACGCTCAAACCAAGGCGCGAGGCCATGCCGCTGGACTGGTCGAGGCTCAGGCCCGGTTCGACGCCGGACTCGCCGTCAATGGTGATCGGCGCCAGATCCACGGTGGATTGCGCCCAGACGTTGACGGACAGGCAGCCGCAAAGGCTCGCCAGCAAGGTAAGTTGTTTCATCGATTGAATCCTGAATACTTGTCTAGGAGTCAGCGCACAGGCGAACGCCGCGCGTTGGCGCAGTAGGCTGACAAATCAAAAAGGCAAGGACACTCAGGCGAGGGGCGGGGCGCGAGGGTTGGCCGAAGGCCAGATAAAGCGGGCAGGGAGGTCGGCGCTGACGATGACCGGCAGCGGCGGGCTGTGTTGTTCCGGCAGGATCGCCAGGGTCAGGCTGGAGTTGAATGCCGGACCCATGCCACCGGTAGAGCACAGCGGGCAGCCGAAGGCCTTGGCCAGAGTCGGCAGTTTTTCTTCGGCGGGACTCGAGGCGAGCGGCGCTTGGGTGCTCGGGTCGACGGCGCAGAACTGGCCGCCGATACCGTTGAGCTGCATGCCGACCATTTGTCCGTGACCGATGCTGCAGGCGAACACGTTGAACAGGACGCAGCAATAGAGCATCCAGGCCAGCAGTGAGCGATCGGTACGGGTGAATTTCATGGGGCGGCACTTTACCGCACCGCCGACCGGTCGTGCACATGGAAAAATGCCGACTAGGATGTTTTGTTCAAATCCCTTTAAAGGATTCTCGACCATGACCTTTGTGTTGGCTCAATGGCTGGTGGCGATATTTGCGGTGATCAGCCTGATGCATGTGTATTGGGCGATGGGTGGGCAGTGGGCGGCCGTGGCGGTGGTGCCGCAGGTTCCGGTTGACAACGGCGGACTGACGCTCAGGCCGGCGTTCAAGCCGTCAGGCTGGATCACGCTGGTGGTGGCGGCAGCCCTGCTACTGATTGCCGCACTGGTGTGCATGCGAGTGGGGTGGTGGCTGCCCGCCGTGCATCACTGGGCGCTGCAATGGGTGATCAGCGCGATTGCGCTGCTGATGTTTGCGCGGGCAATCGGCGATTCGGAGCTGGTGGGGTTTTTCAAGGAAGTGAAGGGGTCGCGATTTGCCCGGCTCGACACTTGGGTTTACTCGCCGCTGTGTCTGATATTGGGAGCCGGGCTGTTGGCTGTCGCCTGGATCTAACTGCCGGTTTCAGTACGCCGGCTGCTGACCTCGGCCGGCACGTCATCCCCGGCCATGCGCTTGCGGAACAATGCCGCCCGCGCCAGCAGCAGGGTGGTCACTGGCACGGTGATCGAAAGCAGAATCGGGATCAGCCATGCGTGCAGCACCGGCCCGGATTTGAGCGCGGAAAAACAGATGATCGACGCCAGCGCCACGCACCACGCGCCCAACGTCGAGGCCAGCGCCGGCGGGTGCATGCGCTGGAAGTAATCTTTCATCCGCAGCAGGCCGGTCGCGCCGATCAGGGCGAACACGCCGCTGAGGACCAGCAGGATCGCCACCGGGATTTCCACCCAGAGAGACAGTTCAGCGTTCATTCGATCACCTCGCCACGCAGGAGGAACTTCGCCAAAGCAAACGAGCCGACGAAGCCGAACAGCGCGATCAGCAGCGCCGCTTCGAAGTAGGTGTCACTGGCATAACGAATCCCCAGGGTCAGCATCATCAGCATGGCGACGATGTACAGGTAATCCAGTGCCAGTACCCGGTCTTGCGCCGACGGGCCTTTGAACAGGCGTACCAGCGTGAGGACCATGGCCAGTGAAAACAGGAACAGCGTCAGCAGAATCGCGTTCGACAGCAGCGGGCTCATTCGAAAATCTCCATCAACGGCCGCTCGTAAGTGACCTTGAAGTGCTGGATGAATTGCGCCTCGTCATCCAGATTCCAGACGTGCAGCAACAGAACGCTGCGATCCAGCGCCAGCTCCGACCACACCGTGCCGGGCACGACCGTACAGATCATCGACAGCGCCGCCAGACCGTTGGCATCGCGAAGGTCCAGCGGCACCTTGATGAAGCGTGAACGAAGCGGCCGACGACCGGCGTTGAGAACGCCCCAAGCCACTTGCAGGTTCGAGACGATCACATCGCGCCCGACCAGCAGAAACAATCGCAGGATCGTGCCCGGGCGGCGGATGTGAATCCGTTGCGGGCGCAGCTTGCGCATCATCAGTGGAGCGCTGAAACCGAGTACGGCACCCAGCAGCAGATTGCCCGGGCTGACCGACAGGTTCAGCACCAGCCAGAGCAACCACAGCGCAAGCGACAGCCAAGGAGCAGGAAACAGACGTTTCATGGTTGCACCTCCAGCAGCGCAGCCTTGGCTTCCGGGCTGGGTATGGCGCGGGTGCCGAGCACCGCCATCACGTATTGCTGCGGATTGTTCAGGGCATCTGCGGCTGCCTGGGTGTAACGCAGCAGCGGTTCAGCCTTGAAGGTCAGCGCGATGCTCAGGCCGAGCAGCAGGAAAATCGGCGTGCATTCCAGTTTGCGCAGCAGCGGCGACGGTCGCTCTTCAGGCGACCAGAAGCGCTGGATGCCCAGGCGCGAGAACGCCATCAGCGAGCCGAGTCCGGTGAGGATCAGCAGGGCCAGCAACGCCCATGCGGCATTCGAGATCGATTCGCCGGCGCCGAGGCCCAGCGGGTTGAGCAGGGCGCCGATCAGGCTCAGCTTGCCGATGAAACCGGACAGCGGCGGCATGCCAATGATCAGCAGCGCGCAGGCAATGAAGCTCAGGCCGAGGAAGGCCATGGTCCACGGGATCACCTGACCGACCACGGCTTTCTGATCGTCGTCGAGGTTGATGCCCTTCACCGGACGCTGCCACTCCTGCGGACGCGGCAGCAGTTCGTTTTCGTCTTCCAGCGGCACTTCGATGGCGGTGCGCGAACGTTCGATCAACTCGGCCAGCAGGAACAGCGCGCTCAGCGCCAGGGTCGAGCTGACCAGATAGAACAGCGCGGCGCCAATCAGGTTCGGCTGGGCAAAACCCACGGCCGACAGCAGGATCCCCGCCGACACCAGAATGCTTAGGCTAGCCATGCGTTCCAGGCGTTGCGCGGCAATGATTGCCACGCCCGCACCGGCCATGGTCGCCATGCCGCCGTAGATCAGCCAGTCACCGCCGAAGTAAGCCGAAGCGCCCGCTTGGCCCGAGAACAGCAGCGTCCACAGACGTAGCAAGGTGTAGACGCCGACCTTGGTCATGATCGCGAACATCGCCGCCACCGGCGCGCTGGCCGACGAGTAGGCCGGCACCAGCCAGAAATTCAGCGGCCACATGCCGGCCTTGGCCAGGAACGCCACGGCCAGAATCCCCGCGCCGGCGTGCAGCAGGCCACGGTCGGCCTCCGGCACCAGCGGGATCTTCAGGGCCAGATCCGCCATGTTCAGCGTGCCGGTCACACCGTAGATCAGCGCCGCGCCGATCAGGAACAGCGACGACGCCAGCAGGTTGATCGAGATGTAATGCAGCCCCGACGACACCCGCGCCCGGCCCGAACCATGAAGCAACAGGCCGTAGGACGCCGCGAGCAGCACTTCGAAGAATACGAACAGGTTGAACAGGTCCGCCGTCAGGAATGCGCCGTAAAGGCCCATCAACTGAATCTGGAACAAGGCGTGAAAGCTCGACCCGGCGCCGTCCCAGCGGGCCATGGCGAACAGCAGGGCGCTGACGCCGATGATCCCGGTCAGCACCAGCATCAATGCCGACAGACGATCGACCACCAGCACGATGCCGAACGGCACCTGCCAGTTGCCCGGCAGATAAACCCCAATCGAGCCGGGCACGCCGGTGGTCTGGGTCCATTGCAGCAACATCACTGAAATGCCGAGGCCGAGGAGGCTGGAGAACAGGTTGATTTTCGCCTTCAGTGGTCGGTGCTTCTCGCCGAGCATCAGCATGATGGCGGCGGTCAGCAGCGGCAGCAGGATCGGTGCGGCGATCAGGTGAGTCATCGCCGTCATTCCTTGGGCTCCCTTCCGTCAACGTGGTCGGTGCCGGTCAGGCCCCGTGAGGCCAGCAGCACCACCAGAAACAAAGCGGTCATGGCGAAGCTGATGACGATGGCCGTCAGCACCAGCGCCTGGGGCAGCGGGTCGGTGTAATTGAGCAGATCCTGCGGCACGCCGTCCTTGATGATCGGCTCCTTGCCGATGAACAGGCTGCCCATGCTGAAGATGAACAGGTTGACGCCGTAGGACAGCAGGCACAGGCCCATCACCACCTGGAACGTCCGTGGCCGCAGAATCAGCCAGACCCCGGAGGCGGCGAGCACGCCGATGGCGATTGCGATGACTTCTTCCATCAGACGGCTCCTTTGGCGGCAGCGGTTTTGTGGCCCCGGACCGATTGGTGGGCGAGGGCGGTGAGGATCAGCAAGGTCGAGCCGACCACCACGGCGTAGACGCCGATATCGAAGAACAGCGCGCTGGCGATATGGATGTCACCGAGCAGCGGCAAGCTGAAATGCCAGGTGTGGGTGGTGAGGAATGGATACCCGACCGCCATCGCCCCGAGCCCGGTGACGGTGGCGAACAGCAGGCCGGTGCCCATCCAGCGCAGTGGGCGCAGGCTCATTTGCGCCTCGACCCACTGGGTGCCGGCGACCATGTATTGCAGGATGAACGCCACCGACATCACCAGACCGGCGACGAAACCGCCGCCCGGCTGGTTGTGCCCGCGCATGAACAGGTAGAACGACACCACCAGCGCAATCGGCAGCAACAGACGCACCAGCACCGCCGGCACCATCATGAAACCGAGCGCGGTGTCGCTGGCCGAGCGCGGGTTGACCAGATCGGTGACCACGTCGGGGGCGAGCAGGCGCTGCTGGGCCGGCAGTTGCAGGCTTTCTTTCGGCGGGCGGAAGCGACGCAGCAGGGCGAACACGGTCAGTGCCACGGCGGCCAGCACCGTGATTTCGCCAAGGGTGTCGAAACCACGGAAATCCACCAGCATCACGTTGACCACGTTGCTGCCGCCGCCCTCGGGCAGGGCGCGGCTCAGGTAAAACGAGGAAATGTCGTTCGGCGTCTGCCGGGTCAGCATCGCGTAGGACAGCAGCGCCATGCCGCCACCAACGGCAATCGACAGCAGCAAGTCGCGCAGACGCCGTACCCGCGCCTTGCGCAGGCTGCTTGGCAGCGGCGAAACCTCTTCGATCCGCCGTGGCAGCCAGCGCAGGCCGAGCAGGATCAGCACCGTGGTCACCACTTCGACCACCAGTTGCGTCAGGGCCAGATCCGGCGCCGAGAACCAGACGAAAGTCACGCACGTCATTAGCCCGCAGACGCTGACCATGGTCAGGGCCGCGAGACGGTGATACTTGGCCTGCCACGCGGCGCCGAGGGCGCAGGCGATCGCCAGCAGCCACAGGGTCACGAACACGATCGAACCAGGGATCTTCGGCCGGTCGCCCCAGCTCAGGCTGCTGTGCAGCATCGGGATCAGGCCGGCCAGCACTGCCGCCAACACCATCAGGAACAGCTGGGTTTGCAGACGCTTGGTGCCGATGCGCCGCTCCAGCCGCCGGGCCAGACGCATCATCGCCACCAGACTGCGCTCGAACATTCGCTTGCCGTTGAGGCGGCCCGCCAGCGGCGGATACTTGAAGCGGCCGCGCTTGAGCTGGTTGCGCAGTAGCAGATAGACCACGATGCCGCCGGACATGGCAATCAGGCTCATGATCATCGGTGCATTGAGGCCGTGCCAGATCGCCAGGCTGTATTCCGGCAGCACGCCACCCACCACCGGCAAGGCGGCAGCGGCCAGCAACGGGCCTACAATTTGGGCCGGGAAAATCCCCACCAGCAAACAGGTGAAGACCAGCAACTCAACTGGCGCGCGCATCCAGCGTGGCGGTTCGTGCGGGGTGTGCGGCAGGTCGGTGGCGGTCGGGCCGAAGAACACATCAACAGTGAAGCGCAGTGAATAGGCCACGCTGAACGTGCCGGCAATCGTCGCGACGATAGGCAACGCGGCTTCGACCCACGCCGTGGCGTTGATGAACACGGTTTCGGCGAAGAACATTTCTTTCGACAGGAAACCGTTGAGCAGTGGCACGCCGGCCATGGATGCACTGGCCACCATCGCCAGGGTGGCGGTGAACGGAATCAGTTTGAACAGGCCGTTGAGTTTGCGGATGTCGCGGGTGCCGCTTTCGTGGTCGATGATCCCCGCGGCCATGAACAGCGAAGCCTTGAAGGTCGCGTGGTTGAGAATGTGGAACACCGCCGCCACGGCGGCCAGCGGGCTGTTCAGGCCGAGCAGCAGCGTGATCAGGCCGAGATGGCTGATGGTCGAGTAGGCCAGCAGTCCTTTGAGATCGTTCTGGAACATCGCGCAGTACGCGCCGAGCAATAGCGTGGCGGCACCGGCGCCGCTGACGATGTAGAACCATTCTTCGCTGCCGGACAGCGACGGCCACAGCCGGGCCAGCAGGAAAACCCCTGCCTTGACCATGGTCGCCGAATGGAGGTACGCCGAAACCGGTGTGGGCGCCGCCATCGCGTGCGGCAGCCAGAAGTGGAAGGGGAACTGGGCGCTTTTGCTGAGGGCGCCGATAAGAATGAGGGGAAGCAGGATAGGGTAGAGTGCATGTGCGCGAATCAGATCGCCGGCGGCCAGGACCTTGTCCAGGTCATAGCTGCCGACCACATGGCCGAGAATCATGACCCCCGCCAGCAGACACAACCCCCCCGCACCGGTGACCATCAACGCCATGTACGCACCACGGCGCGCGTCGTGGCGGTGGTGCCAGTAGCCGATCAACAGGAACGAGAAAAGGCTGGTCAGCTCCCAGAAGAACACGATTTGAATCAGGTTGCCGGAGATCACCAGCCCGAGCATGGCGCCCATGAACGCCAGAAAGAACGCAAAGAAACGCGGCACCGGATCGTCCGGCGACATGTAATAACGGGCATATAAGGAAACGAGGGTGCCGATGCCCAGCACCAGCATCGAGAACAGCCAGGCGAAGCCGTCCATGCGCAGGACGAAGTTCAGACCCAGGCTGGGCAGCCACGTGAATTCTTCGCGGATCACGCCGCCGTGGGCGATCTGCGGGTACAGCATCGCGACCGAGACAGTCCCGACCAGTGCGACCAGACCTGCCAGCAGGGATTCGGCGTTACGTGCGTTGTGCGGCAGCACGGCTGCCAGACAGCTGCCCAGAAAAGGCAGAAGCAGTAGAACTATCAGGGACATAGGCTTCTAATCTGCGGAAGTTTGTGAAGCATCATACGTGCCAGCCCCCGGATCGCCAAACGCGAGGATGTCTCTGAATCCTACAAAGTAGCCGTAAAACCCGCGTTTAGCCTTCGGTCTCGTGCTCCAATTCTTCCGTGACCGTTTGTGTCTCTTTGCCTTTGGTCTTCAATTCACTGACGATCACTGCCGCCACGATCAGCCCCGCACCCACCAATGCAATCGCTGGCAAACGCTCCCCCGCGATGCGCCCGACGATTCCGGCCCACACCGGCTCACCGGCGTAGATCAAGGTCGCTCGGGTCGGCGAAACACTTTTCTGCGCCCAGTTCATCGCCACCTGAATCGCCGCACTCATCGCGCCCAGGCCCAGAGCCGTACTCAGCAACAGCCACGAGAAGTCCGGAATCGCCTCGCCGGTCGGTACCACCATCAAAAACGACAGCACCGAAGTCGTCGCCAATTGCACAACGGTTACGCGACGCACATCGACCTGCCCGGCATAGTTGCTGATCAGGATGATTTCGGCTGCTATCGCGATGGCGCTGATCAGCGTGGCGATTTCACCGGGGCTGAAATTCAGCGAAGCACCGGACGGCCCGGAAAGCAGCATCAGCCCGGTAAACGCCAGCATGATGCCAATGCTCGGCATCAAACCCGGGCGCCGGCCGAGAACCAGCCATTGCAGCAGAGGCACGAACGGCACGTACAGCGCGGTGATGAACGCCGACTGGCTGCTTGGAATGCTCTGCAAACCGACAGTCTGCAAACCGTAACCGAGCAGGATCGCAACGCCGATAAAGGCACCGGCCTTGAGTTCGAACAGGGTCAGCTCACGCAGGTGCTTCCAGGAGAACAGCGCAACGATGCCCGCGGCGGCAGCAAAGCGCAGGCCGACGAAAAACATCGGACCGCTGACGGTCATCGCGTGCTGCACCAGCAGGAAGGTGCCGCCCCAAAGCATGGTGATCAGCACCAGCACGCACTCGGCTTTGCTGAACCGGGAAAACCGCAGGGGAGTTTGAGGGGAGTTGGCTGACGTCATGACCTTGCGCACTTTTAAGGAGGGGACGCACAATGCGCCAAATGTTGCGCAGTATACTGCCCAACCCCAGCCAGTGAGCAATATAGTGCACAAAGATTCCGTTCAGCGGGCTTCGGTCCTGCAACACGTCAGCCAGAACGTCCGACGCCTGCGCCACGCCGCCGACATGAGCCAGACGGCCCTCGCGGAAAAGTCCGGGGTCAGCCGGCGGATGCTGGTGGCCATCGAGGCCGGCGAGAAGAATGTCAGCCTGACCACCCTCGACCGCGTCGCCGAAGCCCTCGAGGTGGCCTTCAGCGATCTGATCCAGGCGCCGGATAACCGCGATCCCGGCCGTATCAACGAACTGGCCTGGGCCGGCAGCATCCCCGGCAGCAAAGCCGTTTTGCTATCCAAGGCCAACGCCACCCGAGCGGTGGAACAGTGGGAGTGGTGCCTGCAACCGGGTGAGGTCTATCCCTCGCAACCGGACGCCGAAGGCTGGAGCGAACAGATTTTCGTGTTCGAAGGCTGCCTGACGCTGATGCTCGGCGATCAACCTCAGCGCATCGCCGCTGGGGAGTTTTTCATGTTCGCCAGCAACCAGCCGCACACCTATCGCAATGACGGGGAAGTCGCGGCGCGGTTCGTGCGCAATGTGGTGATCTGACTGTTGCAGGGCCGACAGCGGATAAACAGATTGCTCCATCCTGCGTGCAGACTGCTTTGGGTTGTTATCTCAATCTATTGATAAATAAAGGAAATTTATTCAGGTATGACTCCTGCTAAGGGTTCTGGATCACCATCCGGAAACCACGGAGTCGCCTCACATGATCGCTTCAAATCAAACCGCTAAACGCCTCCTGAACATCGGGAGTACCGTCTGATGCCCCGCGAAATCCGTCTCAACGCCTTCGACATGAACTGCGTCGGTCATCAGTCGCCGGGCCTGTGGGCTCACCCTCGGGATCGCTCCTGGCAGTACAAGGATCTGGAGTACTGGACCGATCTGGCGAAAATCCTCGAGCGCGGCAAGTTCGACGGTTTGTTTATCGCCGATGTGCTGGGCATCTACGACGTGTACAACGGCAATGGCGAAGCGGCGATCCGGCAGGCGGCGCAGGTGCCGGTCAACGATCCGTTGCAGTTGATCCCACCGATGGCGCTGGTCACCGAGCACCTGGGCTTCGGTCTGACCGCTTCGCTGTCCTTCGAGCATCCGTATCCATTCGCACGACGCCTGTCGACCCTCGATCACCTGACCAAAGGCCGTGCCGGCTGGAACATCGTCACCTCTTATCTGGAGAGCGGCGCGAAGAACATCGGCCAGCAAGCCCAGACCGAACATGACGCACGCTACGACTTCGCCGAAGAATACCTCGAGGTCTGCTACAAACTCTGGGAAGGAAGTTGGGAAGAGGGCGCGATTCTGCGCGATCGCGAACGGCGGATCTTCAGTGACCCGAGCAAGATTCACGAGATCCGCCACCACGGGAAACACTTTCAGGTGCCGGGCATTCACCTTTGCGAACCGTCGCCGCAGCGCACGCCGGTTCTCTATCAGGCGGGTGCTTCCAGCCGGGGCAAGCAGTTTGCCGCCGAGCATGCCGAATGCGTTTTTGTCGCTGCCCCGTCGAAAGTGCTGCTGAAGAAAACTGTGGCCGACATCCGCCGCCGAGCCGCCGAGGCCGGGCGCGATCCGTCGAAGATCCTGATCTTCAACCTGCAAACCGTGATCCTCGGCGAAACCGACGCCAAGGCCAAAGCCAAATTCGAAGAATACAAATCCTGGGTCAGCTACGAAGGCGCGATGGCGCTGATTTCCGGCTGGACCGGCATCGACTTCAGCCGCTTCAAACCGGACGAACCGCTCAGGCATGTGCACACCAACGCGATTCAATCGGCGGTCGAGGCGTTTTCCACGGCGGATCCGAACAAGGTCTGGACCCCCAACGAACTGGCCGACTGGGTCGGCATCGGCGGGTTCGGCCCGTTGTTCGTCGGCAGCCCGGAAGCGGTGGCGGACCTGTTGCAGGAATGGGTCGACGAAACCGACGTCGACGGCTTCAACCTGGCCTACGCGCTGACCCACGAAACCTTCATCGACGCCGTGGAATTGCTGGTGCCGGAGTTGCAGAAGCGCGGTGTCTACAAGACCGAGTACGCGCCGGGGACCTTGCGCGAGAAGCTGTTTGGCGAAGGGCCGAGACTGCCGGAGGTTCATCCGGGCAGCGGCTATCGAAACCTCGGCGAGCTGCATCGGCAGGAGAAAAAAGTCGCGTCCGTCTAGACGCCTTCGCAGCGTCTGAATGACACTGCCTTGAGCAAACCCTCTGCAGCGAGAACGGCATGACTCAAACCGATACGACCGCACTGCGTCACGCCGACATCCTGATTGTCGGCGGCGGCCTCAGCGGCACGATGCTGGCGGTGCAATTGCTGCGTTTGCCGGGGCGCAGAAAGATTCTGGTGATCGAGCCCCGGGCCGAGCTGGGCCGGGGCGAAGCGTACAGTGCGGTGGAACTGGGCCACACGCTTAACGGCAACGCGGCGCGGATGAGCGTCGATCCGGACAATGCCGATGACCTGACCCAGTGGCTGACCGCTCACATCGCCGGTGGCGGCTGGCCGGAGTCGGATCAGCAACATGTGCCGGTCAGCGAACTGTTTCCACCTCGGGGGCTGTTTGGCGTGTATGTGCAACAGCGTCTCGCCGAAGCGCAGCAGGTTGGCGCGCAACACGGTTCTACGGTCGAGCATGTGCGCGCCGAAGTGGTCGATGTTCAGGCCTCCAGTGATTCCGTGCAGCTCACCTTGAGTAACGGTCAGCAATTGCTCGGGGCTTTTGCCGTGTTGGCGACCGGGATGTTCCCGGCTGCCCGCACCCCGCAAAAAGAATCCAGCGGCCTCAACGCGGCGGCGCTCGATCCGTGGGATGTCGCGGCCATGCGCCAGCTCGATCCACAATCCACGGTGCTGATCATCGGCTCCGGCTTGACCATGGTCGATGCCGTGGTGTCGCTGGAGCAGGCCGGGCATCGCGGGCCGATCGAGGTGTTTTCCCGGCACGGGCTGTTGCCCCATGTGCGTCGGCAGCCGCCTGCGTGGGTGGACTTCCTCGCCGAGGATCACAGCATCCGCACGCCGCGCCAGTTACTGCGCGAATTGCGCCGGCATTGCCGCGACGCCATCGCCCAAGGCATCGACTGGCAGGCGCCGCTCGACACTGTGCGGGCGCACATCGGTCGCTTGTGGAGCCAGGCCAGCGATGCGCAGCGCCGGCAGTTCGTGCGGCATGTGCGGCCGTGGTGGGAAAGTCATCACCATCGTTCGCCGCCGCTGAGTGCGGAACTGGTCGAGCGTCTGCACCGGGAAGGGCGATTGCGCATTCATGCGGCGTCTTACAAGGGTCTTGAGCCTGCATCGGGCGACGGCGTGAGTATCCTCATTCGCCCTCGCGGTGAGGCCGAAACCCGCGTAGTGCAGGGCGCGGCGTTGATCAATTCCAGCGGCATCGAATACGACTGGCGCCGGGTTGCGCGACCTTTGCCGCAGCAGTTGCTGGCGCGCGGTCTGGTTCGTCCAGGGCCGCTGGCACTGGGGATCGCGGCAGAGGTGGACGGTGCGGTGCTGGATGTCGAGGGCCGGGTCTCGAACCGCCTGTTTGCCATGGGCCCGCCGTTGCGTGGCATGTGGTGGGAAAGCACCGCCGTCACCGATGTGGCGTTGCAGGCCAAGGCACTGGCCGCGCGACTGGTTCGCTGATGCCCAAATGCAAGAAACCCCGCTTCGGCGGGGTTTCCTGTTTCTGGCAGCTCAAACCGATCACTCAGTAGCGCTGATATTTGGAACCGAATTCCGGGCGATTTTCCGCGACGTACAGTTTGGTCTGTTCGGCGTTCTGTTGCAGTTTGAGGCCTTGGTGTTCGGCGTCGTTGCTGACGGTGTCGACGTTCAGGGTGCCGGACTGGCCGACGGTCGCCGCCGCGACAACCGGGGTGCTGGCGTGTGGGGCGGCGATGGCGGAGGTGGCGCCAATCAGAGAAACAATGAAGCCGAGTGCGATGATGTCTTTCATGATGTTGCTCCAGAGAGTGGGGAGAAGATGGGGCCCACTGTAGTGCTGGAGGGGTTTGATGTGAAAACACCCTTGCGCATAGTTGTTATCGAAGGTGTTGATGCGCGATCAGCGCGGTAGGGTATTGCTCAGCCAGCGCTGGCGCAGTTGCTCCAGACGACCGTCGGCCCGCAATGTATCCAGCGCCTGCTGCCAGCGTGCGACCTGTTCCGGATCGGTCTGCGGCGAAAAGGCAATGTAGGTGTTCTGTTTCATCAACGGGATCTGGTACTGCAAGCGTCCCGGCTCCATGCCTTGTTCGCGGGCGAGGGCGGCTTTGGACCAGGTATCGGAGACCACGAAATCGGTACGCCCCAGGCTGAACAGTCGCATCATCTGCTCCGGGGTTTCCACGCCGTAGAGGTTGTTCAGGTCTTGCCCTTGCAGATAGCTGTAGACCAGCCATTTGCGCGGTACGGTGATCCGGCCCAGGTGATCGGCTTCACGCAGGCTGTGCACGGGAGGCTGGAGATTGTCGCGGGCGTATAGCGCGGTTTCGACTTCGATCAGCGGCCCGACCCATTGATAGCGATCGTCGCGCGCATCGGTACGCAGCACGGTGAATACGCCGGTGTCGGGCGTGTCGCTGGCCATGCGCAGGGCGCGCAGCAGCGGGACTTGTTGCAGATGGATGCGGTCGCCGGTCTGGGTCGCCAGAGCCTGCACCACGTCCACACCGAATCCTGCGAGCTGATTGCCTTGCATGAAATGCAGGGGCGGGTGGTTGTCGGTGAGCAGTTGCAGATCCGCCGCAGTGGCCGTCAGGGCCAGCATTGACAGCAGACAGGCGGCAAATCGTTTCATGGATCGTCCCTGAACAAAACAATCGCGCAGCTTAGTACGAGCCATGACGGCTGTCGTGGGGAAACAGCGGGGCTTTTGTGTCAGAGAACAAGGCTTATCGGTAGTGATCGCTGCGGGGGCAGAGCGCCCCCGGCAGGAATCGACAACGGCGGTACAAACGATCAGTAACGCTGGTACTTGGAGCCGAACTCGGGACGGTTCTCGGCGACCAGTACGCTGCGGGCCGAACGTTCGCGCAGTTCCTGTAAGCGATCGGCACCCCCTTCGGCGACGCGTTCGCGCAGCTCTTGCAAGCGGTCCGCACCGCCCTCGGCGACGCGCTCACGCAGTTCCTGCAAACGATCCGCGCCGCCTTCAGCCACGCGTTCGCGCAGTTCCTGCAAGCGATCCGCGCCGCCTTCAGCCACGCGTTCGCGCAGTTCCTGCAAGCGATCCGCGCCACCTTCGGCTACGCGATCCTTCTGCAGGTTTTCCGAGCCGTATTCGGCAACCAGCGGCTGGGAGCTGGCGGACGCCAGGTCGGCCAGGGCCAAACCGCTGAACAGGCTGATTGCGAGTACCAGGGATTTCGAGGACTTGAACATGGTGCTTCTCCTTGCGTTTGAGATGAGTGAACCAGTGCTTTCTGGTGGGTTCATTCAAACGCGAGGGTGTATCGCTGATATGTGGTGTTGCGGCCCGAAAACGCGGATTACGTATCTGCGCGGCGAATTTATACAGAGCGATACAAATCCGTCAGGATTCGGCGAGCATCTCCACGGCGAAGGAGAAAACATAACCCTCGTTGCGCACGGTCTTGATGTAGGTCGGCTCGCGGGAGTCGTCCAGCAGACGCTGGCGCAGGCGGCTGACCAGCAAATCGATGGAGCGGTCGAACAGGTCCGCGTCGCGACCCTGGGTCAAATTCAACAACTGATCGCGGCTGAGCACCCGTTGCGGATGATCGAGAAACACCCGGAGCAGGCGATATTCGGCGCCGCTTAGGGCGACCATGGTGTCGTCTTCATCGAGCAGGTGTCGGGCGGTGGTGTCCAGGCGCCAGCGGCCGAACGCGAGCAGGCGTCCGGTTTCGGTGATCAGCAGATTGGGCGGCAGCATTCGCGTGCGGCGCAGCACGGCGTTGATCCGCGCCAGCAATTCGCGGGCAGCGAAGGGTTTGGTCAGGTAATCGTCGGCACCCATTTCCAGGCCGAGGATGCGGTCGGTCTGGTCGTCGCGGGCGGTGAGCATCAGGATCGGGATCGCCTTGTGCTTGCCGGCGCGCAGTTCGCGGCACAGCACCAGCCCGTCATCGCCGGGGAGCATGATGTCGAGCACGATCAGGTCGACCGTGTTGGCTTCCAGAAAACTGCGCATCTGCCGGCCATCGGCGACCACGGTGCTGCGCAGGCCGTTCTTGGTCAGGTAATTGCCGACCAGCTCGCGGATCTCGCGGTCATCGTCGACGATCAGGATGTGGTTGATGTGATCCATGGTTCGCTCTTTTTATAAGGAGTGCCCGAAGCGTTGCGCTTCGGGCACTGGTCGCTTCTAGTCAGGACACCACGCGATAGCACGGCACATACGCCGCGCCGCCCGGCAGTTTCATCCGGTGCTGGGCGACGAAGGCTTTGAGCAGCAGATCGAGGGGCTGCATGATCGCGGCGTCGCCACGGATCTGATACGGCCCGTGTTCCTCGATCAGGCGGATGCCCTTGTCCTTGACGTTGCCGGCGACGATCCCGGAGAACGCGCGGCGCAGGTTGGCCGCCAGTTCATGGGGCGGCTGATCGCGGTGCAGCTTGAGGTTGGCCATGTTTTCGTGGGTCGGATCGAACGGGCGCTGGAAGCCTTCGTCGATCTTCAGCAGCCAGTTGAAGTGGAACGCGTCGGCGCGTTCGCGGCGGAATTGCTTCACGGCCTTGAGGCCCGCCGTCATCTGCCGCGCCACTTCGGCCGGGTTGTCGATGATGATTTCGTAGTGCTTCTTCGCCGCTTCGCCGAGGGTGGCGGTGACGAAGGCGTCCAGTTGTTCCAGGTACGGCGCGGCGTGTTTCGGCCCGGTCAAAATCACCGGGAACGGCAGGCCGGCGTTGTCCGGGTGCATCAGGATGCCCAGCAGGTACAGGAATTCTTCGGCGGTGCCGGCGCCGCCCGGGAAGATGATGATGCCGTGGCCGACGCGGACGAAGGCTTCCAGGCGTTTTTCGATGTCCGGCAGGATCACCAGCTCGTTGACGATCGGGTTCGGCGCTTCGGCGGCGATGATGCCCGGCTCGGTCAGGCCCAGATAGCGGCCGCCATGAATGCGCTGTTTGGCGTGGGCGATGGTCGCGCCTTTCATCGGGCCTTTCATCACGCCCGGGCCGCAGCCGGTGCAGATATCGAGGCTGCGCAGGCCCAGTTCGTGGCCGACTTTCTTGGTGTATTTGTATTCTTCGGTGTTGATCGAGTGGCCGCCCCAGCACACGACGATTTTCGGCTCGACGCCCGGACGCAGGGTGCGCGCGTTGCGCAGCAGGTGGAAGACGTAGTCGCTGATGCCTTGGGAGGTGCTGAGGTCGATGCTCAGGGCATCGAGTTCGTTTTCGGTGTAGACGATATCGCGCAGGGCGCTGAACAGCATTTCCCGGGTGCTGGCGATCATTTCGCCGTCGACGAAGGCGTCGGCCGGGGCGTTCAACAGCTCCAGGCGCACACCGCGATCCTGCTGGTGGATGCGGATTTCGAAGTCCTTGTAGGCTTCAAGAATGGTTTTTGCGTTGTCGACATGGGCGCCAGTATTGAGGATGGCCAGGGCGCACTGGCGAAAGAGGGTGTAGGTGCTGCCGGTTCCGGCCTGGCTCAGTTGCTGAACTTCACGTTGGGAAAGGGTTTCGAGGCTGCCTTTTGGGCTGACCGAGGCATTGATTACGTGTCGTTGGGTCATGCAGTGATCCTTAAAACGATGTCATTGCCGGCATGGCCAATGGCATCCGAATAGTGTGTATCCATGAATGAAGATGGCACGATCTGCGTGGTATCGCCATGTCCCCGTTGGACGTTGAAAAGATGAAAAGGCGCTCCAGCATAGCTAAATCCGCCTCAGAGGCGATAATGCGCAGCCTCTTTTTAACTCAAGCCATGGAAGCCTGTCGCGATGTTCGAGATTCAACCGATCGATGCCATCACTTATCGCCAGCAGACCCGGCGCAGCACGCTGATCATCGCGGTGCTGTTCCTGGTGCTGGCGATGGCGTTTTCGACGGCGGCGGTGGCGCTGTTCGGCGAGCCGGGCGGGGATAACCTGCGGTTCAATGTCGGCGGGGTGTTTGGCGCATTTCTGCTGACAGCGGCGTTGCTGCGCGGGCGTTTCTGGAACCAGACCTGGATGGCCCCGGCGGTGTACGGCTGGCGGCTCAAGCGCAGCCTGATGAGCGTCACCAATGTGATGCATCAGGTGACGGCGGCGGTGGAGAAGGGTGATCCGGTGGCGATGAAGGTGCTGCGTTTCTATCACCTGGGGCTGACCCAGATGCATGAACTGGACGGTAACTCCAGCGATCACGCGCAATTGCACCGGGAAGTCGAAACACACAAGACGCGGATGGAAGCGCTCGGTCTGGATACCGATCAGACGCGCCTCGATCCGGCCTGGCTGGAAACCTTGAAAGCGCGTTAAAACGGAATGCGCGCGGCGCGCCGCAGTTTCCAGCGGCGAATCAGACGCCCGTAGACCAGCAGGTTGACCACCAGCACCACGCTGCCCAGCACCAACTGAATCTGCGGGGTCAGCCCCGCCGGGTAGATGATCGGCCAGATGTAATGTTCGATGAATCCGCCGGCGTATTCGGTCTGCCCGGCGGCGTGGCGCATCAGGTTTTCCCAATAGGTCAGCGGACAGGTCAGGTGCAACACCTCGACCGCCACGCCCCAGGCCGCCGCCGGCAAATGCAGCCACATCAGCCGCGGCCACTTGAGCACCAGCAGCCCGCCGAACAGCACGAACAGAATGAACAGCAAATGAAACAGCACCAGCCCGTCGGCGGCTATTCGATACAGCATGTCGTCTCCCTGACGCGTGTGTGAATGGTTGTCATGTTACGCCGGTAAACGACTGACGGAAGGAAGGATTTGCGCCAACTGCGCAAGATTGTTCAAGCCATGAACGGGCGTTTGCTGGCAGAGTCCGGGGCCTTGTCTCACGGTTGAAGCGTGTTATGTCTGACTCATTAATGCCGCGCAGTGCCTTTCTTCGCGGAGCCGCGGCGATCATGCCGTTATCGCTGGCCACCGCACCCTGGGGGCTGCTGGCCGGCTCCATGGCGATCGAAGCCAACCTCACGCCGCTGCAAGGGCAGGGCCTGTCGAGCATCGTGTTCGCCGGCGCTGCGCAATTGGTGGCGATCGGCATGCTCAAGGGCGGCGCGGGGATTTTCTCGATTCTGCTGACCACGCTGCTGCTGACTTCGCAGCATCTGCTTTATGGAATGAGCATGCGCCACGTGATTTCGCCGTTGCCGGGGCGCTGGCGTATCGGTCTGGGCTTTTTGCTCACTGATGAACTGTTCGCTCTGACCAGTCAGCATGATCGTCAGCAGTTCAGCCGCTGGTACGCCTTGGGCGTGGGTCTGACGTTTTACATCGCCTGGAACCTCTTCACCCTGGCCGGCATCGTGCTCGGCAGCAGCATTCCGGGGCTTGAGCATTTGGGGCTGGACTTCTCGATTGCCGCGACCTTCATTGCCCTGATCACCCCGGTGGTGCGCAATGTGCCGACGGTGGTCTGCGTGGCGGTGTCGCTGTTCTGCTCGGTGCTGTTCAGCTACTGGCAATGGGGTTCGGCGCTGGTGCTGTCGGGCCTGGCCGGCATGACCGCCGGGTTTATCTGCAACAAGCTGTATCGGGAGCGCACATGATGGTCTGGGCAGTGATTTTCGGCATGGGGATTCTGGTGTTCCTCAACCGTTACGTGTTTCTCGAACCGCGCCTGCCGGTGCGTTTGAGCAGTAACGCGCGGCAGTTTCTCGGGTTTGCCGTGCCGGGCATGTTGACCGCGATTTGCGGGCCGATTGTATTCATGCCGGACAAACAACTGAATCTGCAGTGGGATAACCCTTATCTGCTGAGCTCACTAGTGGCAATCGGTCTGGTGATCTACACGCGTAATACATTGCTTAGCATGCTATTGAGCATGGCGTTCTTCTTTCTATTGCGCTGGTGGCTTTAAGTTCTACGCTTAATGGATGAATTCCATTAGCGAGGTGAACATGGCAACCGAGCAGAAACGTCCCGAAAAAGATGACGAGCCGAGCGAAGAAGAGATCGAGCGGGAGAAACACAAGGAGCAGACCTGGAAGCATGACGACAGCCGCGAGTTGTCCGACCGTGATCAGGAACGCCCGCTGAAACCCTGAACGCCACAACGAAAAAGCCCCGCGATTGCGGGGCTTTTTCGTTTCATCAAAGATCGTCCAGCTGCGTGAAATCGGGGTGGGAGGCCCGATAACCCAAGGTCTTGTCGATCCAGGCATTCAGCTCGTTGACCATCACCGGCGGGTGGCAGGGATAGTTTTCGAGGGTGGCGCGCAGGATGCGGTCGATATCGGGTACGTCACGCAGGTTTCGAGTCTTTATGTAGTGGCCGATAAAACAGTCGAGTTGAAAGCGTTCTGTCGTGGACAGATGAATACACTCCAGGCCTGTGACCTGTTTGATTGCAAAATCGTCGCGCAACTTAGTTCTCTGCAAGGCTTGTTAAGTTTGTGGGGTATTCCTGGTTTTGCTGACTCTTTGGTCAACTGGTATGCCAAAAGGAAATGCGGCGCGCATGCTATCCGTAGTGTTTGTAAATGTATGTATGACGGTTGAAATGTCAGACAGGCGGTTAGTTCAATCAAACGACTGTTTATGTTGAATGTTTCGCGTTTGAAACACCGGGTGTAACGCGCAGGATTCAATTCGTGAATTCCTGCTCTTGATAACGCACCGTATCGGCATTTATTTACGTCACCGCTTCAATCAATTCAGACCCCTGATTGCGGGAGTTGCCCACCGCTTTGCCGACTTTGTGCCATTGGAACGCTTCGCTGGGTTCGGCTTCAAACAGCAGCATCTGCTCGGCGCGCTCGGTGGGCGTGGCGGGATCGAGCCATTCCTGTACCCGATCGGCGTGCAGCACAATCGGGCGACGGTCATGCACATCGAGCAAGCCACCTTCGCTGTCGGCGGTGATGATGACGAAGCCGTCGTCTTCCCGTGAGGGTTCGCCGGGTATCGGAAACTGGCCGATGGCGGCGCAGAAAACCGGTTGATGGTCGGCGCGACGAATCAGCCACGGCTGTCGGCTCTTGTCGGGTGCATCGACCCACTCGAACCAGTTGTCGACCGGCACGATCAGTCGATGGCGCCAGATCGCTCGAAAGAACGGCCCGTGGGCGACTTTTTCCACCCGCGCGTTGATTGGCGCGGCGCGATCCTTGGCCCAGTGCGGGCGCCAGCCCCAGCGCAGATTGTCGGCGTATAGCCGTTGTTGGTGCTGATGGAGGATCGCCAGTGACGTCGTGGGCGCAGCGTTGTAATGCGCCAGCGGTGCGTCGCCGACGTGATTGATCAGCGCATCGGGAATGCTCAGCACCGCGACAAAATCGTGGATGCCACGGTATTGCGACAGTCTCCCGCACATCGGCCGATCCTCCGGCGAACCAGCTGCCTGAAGGCTTCAGTTTAGTTGCACGGTTCAATCCTTGCTGCCCTGGCCGGTGAAGGCGTCGCGCCAGACCAGCCAGCGGCGTTCCAATATGGCCAGCAGGCCATCGCTGAGTTTGCCGAGCAGTGCCAGGACGATGATCGCGGCCAGCACGATGTCCGGTCGCGAAGTCTCGCGACCGTCACTGAGCAGGTAACCCAGCCCTTTGGTCGCCGCGATCAGTTCGGCCGCCACCAGAAACATCCACGACAGGCTCATGCCGCTGCGCAATCCGGTAAACAGACCGGGCAGGGCAGCTGGCAACAGAATCCGTCGCACCAGTTGCAGCGGACTGAAACCGTAGATATGCCCGACCTCCACCAGTTTGCGGTCGATGTTGCGAATCGCCGCGACCACGTTGACGTAAACCGGGAAGAACGCGCCGATGGCGATCAGGACGATTTTCGAGGTCTCGTCGATCCCCAGCCACAGCAACAACAGCGGCACCCAGGCCAGGCTGGGAATCGAACGCAGCGCGGCGAAGGTCGGTTCCAGATAGGCCTCGGCTTCGCGGCTGAGGCCGACCCATGCGGCGAACACCAGCGCCAGACTCGCGCCGATGGCAAACCCCAGCAGCACGCGAATCAGACTGGCGCCGATGTGTTTCCACAAGGCACCTTCGGCCAGATCTGTAAGGGTCAGGGCAATCTCGCTCGGCGCCGGCATCTGGTAGGACGGCAGCCAGCCGATGCGTACGATAAATTCCAAGGCGATCACGATCAGCAATGGCAGGGCCAGGCCCTTAAGGCGCCGGCGCCAGAGCGGATTCAGCAGTGGGAGTTTTCGCCGTGGTGCCGACAAGGCGAGGCGGGCGGGCAAGTCGTTGCTCATGGACGGTTCTCCGCTCACGACAAATCCGCGACGGGCGCGGACTTGTCATGAGCCTGATCGGTTACTGGGCGGCGGCGACTTGCTGGAAACCGGTGTCGATCA
The DNA here is from genome assembly GCF_004368175.1 of Pseudomonas sp. CH235. Taxonomy (NCBI): domain Bacteria; kingdom Pseudomonadati; phylum Pseudomonadota; class Gammaproteobacteria; order Pseudomonadales; family Pseudomonadaceae; genus Pseudomonas; species Pseudomonas sp. CH235. The sequence continues at coordinate 47,260 of NZ_RRZJ01000012.1, read as the reverse complement.
ACTGATCGATGACCTGATCGACATTCACCCCACGGCGCACCAGTTCTTCGGAGACCAGAATCGGCGCGGCGGCTTTTGAGGCCAGCACGTCCCTGGCGGTCAGTTGCGGGCTGCTCAGGTCGGTGCGCGACAGTTGCAGCTTGGCCACGTCCAGCGGCAGGCCGGATTCGCTGGCGAGCAACTTGGCCAATTCTTCGGGGTTCTTCACCGACCACTCGCGGGCCTGCTCATAGGCCTTGATCACGGTGTCGATGGTTTGCGGGTGTTGCTTGGCGTATTGCTCGGTAACGCTGACCACGCCGTAGCTGTTGAAGTCGCGATTGCGGTACAGCAGGCGCGAACCGGCCTGCACCTGGCTGGCGGCCATGTGCGGATCGAGGCCGGCCCAGGCGTCGACATCGCCTTTCTCCAGCGCGGTGCGGCCGTCCGGGTGTTGCAGGTGCACCAGTTCCACATCGTCCTTTTTCAGCCCGGCCTGTTGCAGGGTGCGCAAGGTGAACAGGTACGGATCGGTGCCTTTGGTAGCGGCGATTTTCTTGCCCTTGAGGTCGGCGACGGACTGGATCGGCGAGTCCTTGCGCACCACCAGCGCGGTCCATTCGGCGCGGCTGTAGACGTAGACCGATTTGATCGGGCTGCCATTGGCGCGGCTGAGCACGGCAGCGAGGCTGGCCGACGAGGCGAAATCCACGCCGCCGCTGTTGAGGTACTCCAGCGAGCGGTTGCTGCCCTGGCTCAGCACCCAGCTGACTTTGCTCTGGGGCAGGGCTTTTTCCAGGTAGCCCAGATGTTTGAGCGCCAGGCTGACCGGCGAGTAATAGGCGTAATCCAGATGCACTTCGGCCGGCGGCGCTTCGGCAGCGTGGGCGAAAGGGTGCAGGCTCAGGGCGACTGCGCAGGCCGCGAGCAGCGTTTTGACGCGGGAAAACGGTAAGAGGGATTTCATGGGCACGCTCCGGCAAGGCAACAGATTCTCATGTCCAAAAAGATACTTTTATCGAATGCTTCCTGCATGAATGGAATATTGCAGGCTCTGTGCCATGTGCGCCTTGTCCCGTATTTACGGGGTCTAACGCCGGTTTTGCAGGTTTGAAGTGTTGCAGGGAGAACACTGTGCCGAGCCACTGTTGCTCGGCCAACAGTGCGGCGGGAAGGTGCTGAGCTTATGCGCTAATCGAATTTCAAATCTGATTTGTAAGAGCGTTATGGTCTATAAAAATCCCTCTGCAGGACTCGCCATGAAGCTCTCACGTTTCCTACGCGCCGCGTTGACCAGCGCACTGTTTGCCACGCCATTGACCTACGCTGCCGAACCCTTGGTCCTGCACGTCGGCGACCAGAATTACTACAACATCCGCGCGTCCATAGAGGCGTCCGGCGTGTTGAAGGACGCGCCTTACACGGTCGACTGGAAACACTTCCAGGCTGCCGCGCCATTGGCCGAGGCGTTGCAGACCGGATCCCTGGATCTGGGTTTCCTGGGGGATTCGGGGTTTCTGTTTCTGGCTGCCAAACAGGCGCCGGTGAAACTGATCGGGGTGTCGCGACAGAACCCGGACACCATCGCCCTGTTGGTGCCCAAGGATTCTCCGGTGAAAACCATCGAGGACCTGAAGGGCAAAAAAGTCGCCTACTGGCCGGGTGCCTGGAGTCAGCAATTGACCTTGCGGGCACTGGAGCAGGGCGGTTTGCCGGAGAACTACGTCGACTTCGTCAAGCTGATGCCGATCGATGCAGCCGCCGCGCTACCGCAAGGCAGCATCGATGCGTTCCCGGTCTGGGAACCCTACATTTCCCAGCAGATCGTGTTCTCCGGTGCGCGGCCGATTCTCACCGCGAAAAACCTGATGCCGGGTTTGAGCGCCATCGCCGCGTCTGCGCCGTCCATCGACAGCAAGCGCGAAGCGATCGCCGATTTCCTCGGGCGCCTGAAGCAGGCCCGGGCCTGGGTCGACAGCCACACCGACGAATACGCCGACCTGTGGGCGAAGAAAGCCAACCTCGATCAGCAGGTTTCGCGGCACTGGTTGCGCCAGGCGCACATGACGGTCGGCCCGGTCGATCAACAGGCTGCCGCCGATCTGCAAAGCACCGCCGACTTCCTGTTCAAGGTCAAGACGCTGCCGGCTCCGCTGGCCACGGCGGGGATCATCGACAGCTCGTTTCAACAGGCACTGGCACGCTGAGCGAGCGCCGGAACCAAACCCCGTGTATCTTTATCCAACCTCGGCCCATCTCAATGGGTCGCAGGGAGGCAGCAGCGGCGAAGGAGTTTTGCCAATCGACAACATGACCGCAACGGTCGGGCTCAAGGCAAAACATGACACAGTGGTTCAAGCTTTTCTGCGCGATGGTGGTGGCCGTCGGGCTGGCCGGGTGCATCGCCGCTCCCATCGAAATGACCGCGCAGACCGAGGCCCGGCTCAAGGCTCAGGCGCCTGTGCGATTCCTGTTGACCTTCGATGACGGGCCCAGCGCTTCCAGTCTTTTCAACCCGACCGACACCGTGCTCGACAGCCTCAAGGACAACCCGCTGCAGCCGGGGATCAAAGCGGTGTTTTTCGTCCAGACCCGCGCGCCGCGAGCGGGCAACAGTGAGATCGGCCGGCAGGTGATGCGCCGCGAGCACGCTGAAGGGCACATTCTGGGCTTTCACACTGCGACCCATTGGCACACCAATCATCGATTGCTCGACCCGGATGAGCTCGAAACCACGTTGACCAACGGCTCGGCGGACATCGCGGCGATCACCGGCGCGCCGCCAACATTGCTGCGTCCGCCGTTCTGGAACTACGACAAACGCACCTTCGCCGCCTATCAGCAGCACCACATGCAGGTTTTGCTGACTGACCTGAGCGCCAACGACGGCAAGATCTGGGGCTTCAACGCCAGCCCCCGGCGGCGGGCGAACATGCTGCGTCAGCTGTCGGAAGTCCGCGAACGGATTGCCCTCGGTGAATTGCCAACGGTGGACGGGGTGATTCCGGTGGTGGTGACCTTCCACGATCTCAACCGCTACACCGCCCGCCATACCCGCGAGTACTTGCAGATTCTGCTCGACAGCGCCGCCGCCACCGGCGTGCGACTGGCGGACAAACCGTTCTATGAGGATCGCGCAGCACTGGAAAAAGCCGCGCTGGCGCGCACGGTGGGTGAGTCGTCGAAGCCGGTGAATCTGCCGGGGATCTGGAACTGGATTTGGGACCATGACGCGCATTGAGAGTGGCGACTTGAAGATGTGAAGCGGTTGGCAAATTTTGCGGGTGTCGGTGAGAGCAAGGCGACAAAAGCTCATCTATGCTGATCGGGTCGCCCGAGCCTGCGCCTGTGAGGCGTGCCCCCATGATTGCCATTACCGACATTTGCCGCATCGTCGAATCCGGCTTTTCGCCGCTGTATTGCGATTGCACCGAAACGGCGCAGGGCCTCTTGCAGATCAAGGTTTACGAACCCGACAGCGGGCGTGTCAACCTGTTGCTCAACGGGGTGTCCCCGGAGCATCTGGTCACCATTCGTGACATCTCCAATTTCATCGGTGAATTGCGCACTGAGATGAGCGCCGGACGCCGGGCATTCGCCGGTTGAGGGTCAAAGGCGTCGCTGAAAGGCGCGGACGATGCTCAGCGTGGCGTCACTGACGTTCAGATTCTGCACCGCATCCAGCGGGTGCCAGAGACAGTCGACGATTTCATTCAGCGGGCGAACCTGATCGATGTTCAGCACCGATGCCTCGTAGACGTGGTGGCGGGTGCTGCCGTTCTGCAATTCCATCAGATAAAGCATGTCATCGCTGTCCAGCCCGGTTTCCTCCTTGAGTTCTCGGACGGCAGCTTGCGCGCGGGTTTCTCCCGGTTCGACGGTGCCCCCCGGAAGCGTCCAGCGGCACCTGGGTTTGCGCACCAGGAGAATGTGTCGATCCTGTTCGCAGATGACGGTTGCTCGTACTTTCATGTGTTACCCGATTGCCGGTTGTCATAAATCTGTCATGAATTAGCAATATTTGGGCCGCTACCGGTTTAGAGCTTCTGAGTGCCTGGAAGCGGCAAAAGTGCCGGAGACTTGACGCGGCCACGGTGCGACGTCCGGTCGGCACGACTGCGTGTTGCGGGTGTAAGGTGCAAAAGTTCGTTAGAAGACAGGAGGTGCCTATGAGCATGGCGATGCTGAACAAAATGCACATGAATGGCTACGACGTACTCAGCGTGAACAACGGCCCGTGGCGGGTCTGCACGCAGGGTGACCGGCTCGCTTCGTTTGCCAGTCGCGAAGAAGCGCTGGCCTACGCCGCTGCGCTGCCGGGGTACAAAAGCCGTGTACGCGGTCGCAAGACAGGCTGAAGGCCTGTGGAGAAAAAGCCCCGGATGTCCGGGGCTTTTTGTTGTGGACCGGGTGGGTTTCAGTGGACTTTGGTTCGGCTGATGGCGCGGGCTTTCACTTCCCGGGCATACAGTTGCAGGCGTTCTTCATCGCTTTGCAGCACTTCGCAGGATCGCAGTACCGCCTGGGCGTCCGCCTCGTTGCCCGACTGACGCAGTTGCTCGGCGATGCGCTTGAGGTCCACCGCCGACCATCTCAGGTCCGATGCCACGCTTTGCAGGTCACGCTGAAGTTCGTGTTCGTATTCATTGAGCCGCATGATCACCTCCGGAACATTCTCGGTAAAACAGAGTAGCCGCATTTTTCCGGTGTGGGGCAAGGTCTTCTGTCGGTGAGCTGAATGGCCCGGTTTTCGGGGAGTACCGGCAGAGCGCTACGATGGATGTCCGAACAGTTACAGGGTACATTTGCGTTTTTTCAGATGAAGGAATCACTATGCGGATGTTGATCGGAGGGATGCTGATGGCGGCATTGGCCGGTTGTTCGTTGCCTGCGTCACTGGTGCCGGGCGAGCCGAATGTCAGCAAGACCAGCGACAAGACTCCCAAGGACTACGCCGCATGTGTATTGCCGCTATGGCAGCAGGACGTTGCCAAGACGTCCCAGACAGCGATTTCAAATGGCTACCGGATCACCGCGCCGAGCATCGTCACCGCCGACGAGATTCTCGATGTGGTCAAGTACAAGGACGGCAGCCGCGTTTCCCTGTACCAGGGGCCGCCGTGGGCGAAGTCCGGGTCGTTGCGCAAAGCGGTGCGCGACTGCCTGTAATGGCGAAATAAAAAAGCAGAAACCGGAGATCGGTTTCTGCTTTTTTTTGCCTGCTGATCGGGCTCAGTCCGAGATGTCGGTGAGCGGAATGCCCGCGCCACCGGTTTTCTTTTCCCGGCGATCCTGCATCCAGTCTTCCACTTGGCTATTGAAGCCCGCCGGCGCCTTGCGCCCGACCTTTCTGGCGATGTCGAGGATGGTCTGTTGGGCGAGGGCTTCTTCCATACGCTTTTGCGCGGTCATCATCGCGGCGTGAATCGAGCAGGTGCCGTCCAGTGCCCAGTCCGGCGGGGAGCCGTCGAACAGCGCGCAGCGTCCGCGAATGTCCCGGCATTCGAAAATGTTCTTGGGACCATCGATGGCATTGACGATGTCGAGCAGGGTGATTTCGTCCGCCGGACGCGCCAGAGTGAAGCCGCCGCGCACACCGCCGGTGGATTCCACCAGTTTGCCTTTGGCCAGTTTGGTGAAGATCTTCGCCAGGTAATCCAGCGGCACCCCTTGCAGCTCTGCCAGGTCACGCACGCTGGCTTCACGACTGTCACCGCCGCTGCCCACCAGAAAGGCCAGGCAGTGAATGCCGTACTCGACCCCCGCACTGTAAAGCGACATAACTATCTCCGACTGTATTTGTCGCCGATGTTATCAGGGTTGTTCGTGGCAAACAATTCGGGAACACTTTGGTTTTTTGGCTATGAGGATCCCGTTTTTCTTGGTTTTCAGCTAAATCAACGAGTTAAAGAGGGTGGCTCAGATCAATCTGAGCTATCGAAGTTTTCGATGCTAATCATCACAAAATCTGACTTGTTGGATCTAAAGGCGACCAATAGAGTCGCCGTTATCCGGTGAGCAGCCTTCCGCGTTCTTGAAAAATACAGCCGAGTCCGCTCCCGATGATGTGAATCCTTCAACCTCATTCAGTGACTTGGCTTCGTGCCTGGAGAGAACAATGAAACAGCACATTCTGGTAATCGGCGCAGGTTTCGGTGGCATGTGGACGGCGTTGAGCGCCACGCGTCTGGTCGACATTCACAATCGGGACAACATCGAAGTGACCGTGTTGGCGCCGCAGGCCGAGCTGCGCGTTCGTCCGCGTTTCTACGAGCCGAATGCCCACACGCTGGCGGCGCCGCTGGGCGATCTGTTCGACGCGGTCGGCGTCAACTTCATCAAAGGCGCGGCGAACACCATCGACGTACAGGCGAAAACCGTGGGCTACACCGACGCAGCCGGTGCGCAGCAGGTGTTCAACTACGACAAACTGGTACTGGCCTCCGGCAGCGGCCTGGCCCTGCCGGACACCCCGGGCGTGGCGCAATACGCGTTTGACGTCGACCAGATCGAAGCCGCCATCCGCCTGGAAAACCACCTCGATTCGCTGATTGGCCTGCCTGAAAGCCAGGCGCGCAACACCGTGGTCGTCGCTGGCGGTGGTTTCACCGGTATTGAAACCGCCACTGAAATGCCGGCGCGTCTGCGGGCTGTGCTGGGCGCTGATGCCAAGGTTCAAGTGATCATCGTTGACCGTGGGCAGAAAGTCGGCGCTTCCATGGGCGAAGCCATCAGCGTGTCGATTGCTGAAGCTAGCGAAGAGTTGGGCGTGGAGTGGCGACTGGGTGTGTCGGTGCTGTCGGTCGATGAAAACGGCGTGACCCTGTCGGACGGCCAGCGCATCGAGGCAAAAACCGTGGTCTGGACCACCGGTGTGCGCGCCAGCTCCCTGACCGAACAGATTCCTGCCGAGCGTGATCGCCAGGGCCGTCTGCACGTTGATGCCAACCTGAAAGTCATCGGCCAGGACGACATCTTCGCCACCGGCGACGTGGCTTACGCGGCCACCGACGATGTCGGCAACTTCGCCCTGATGACCTGCCAGCACGCGATTTCCCTCGGTCGTCACGCCGGCAACAACGTCGCGGCGCAGATTCTGGGTGTCGACCCGACGCCGTACAGCCAACCGAAGTACGTGACCTGCCTCGACCTCGGCGCCTGGGGCGCGGTGTACACCGAAGGCTGGGATCGTCAGGTGAAACTGGTCAAGGAAGAGGGCAAGTCGCTCAAGACCCAGATCAACACCCAGTGGATCTACCCGCCGGCGGCTGACCGCGCGAGCGCGCTGGCGGCTGCGGATCCGATGATTCCCGTGGTCGCGTAAAACGACGTGTCGCAGACAATCCCGCCCGGTTGACGCTGGGCGGGATTTTTTTCGTTCAGATTCCGCAGACCTCTCCGGTAAGTACCACCCGACCGAACTCGGCGTTGGTCTCCTGAGGTGTGATGGCGAGCAACTGGTCGAGGCGAATTTCCTGTTGCGCGCCCAGTTGTTCGATCACCAGAAATTCTTCTTTGTCACTGCTGGTTCGCGTGGTCACGGCCCGGGCCATCAGCCGCTGACCGTCGATCAGCTCGATGTCCAGCTGATAGCCGCGCAGGCAGGCGATTTCCAGGTAGTCGTGCAGATCACAGTTCAACGGCTGATAACGGGTCATTGCGTTACTCCTCGAAACCTTGCAGGGTGATGATGAAATAGCCGTCTTCGGCGATGGCCTTGGCGACCTGCGGATTGGCCGGCTCGCTGTGGCAGAACAGACACTGGCTCTGGGAAATGTCTTCGTCCTGCAAGCCGTTGTCCATCAGGAACTGCCGGGCGTAGGCCTTTGCCGCTTCGGCTTCGCGATCGGTCAGTACGTCAAAATGAAGATAGCGGCCATCTTTGGTGCGCACGTGGGTATCGAATACTTTGACGAACATTATTGGCTCTCCTGCATTTTCCAGGTGCCGGGCAGCGAGAGGTTGCCCGAGGCGATGTCGTAGACGCTGCTGACACACAGCAGCGGGTTGTGCAGGTCGGCATTGACCTTCAGCGCTGCGGTGACGCCGTCATAGTTGAAGCTTTGCGGGAAACCGACGGCAGCCAGCGGCACGCGGATCTGCGCGGCGTTCTGTTTCACACTCAGGTCGTAGCCGGGGGAGTCGATGTAAATCGGCGCGCCGGGCCAGGTCGCGGGCAGTTTCGGTTTGGCGTCCTTGGGGATGTCGCGCACTTTCAGGCCTCCGGGGCCGCAGCTTTCATCCTTGCTCAGAACCACCCAGTGCGAGTGCCAGAGGCCACCATCGTTGTCCTTCTTGCCATCCTTGTTTTCATCCAGCTGCGGGGTGTCATCGAAGTCCGGATGCGAGGTCAGAGCGAGGGCGAGAATGCCTGAGTTCGCTTCAAAACCGACGGCGCCGCTGTCGAGGCTGGTGGGCCAGACGTAGCTGTAGACCTCGGCGCCGGCGAATGAACCCTTGGCGGTCGGCACGCGGCTGCCGGCCTTGCCATCGACCAATTGTTCGAAGACCAGGGTGTTGCCGTCCTTGAAAACACGGGTGTGGACCAGATCGAACGCGGCGTCGGTTTTACCGGGTTCGCTGTGAATGCCTTCAGGTCCGTGGGCCCAGGCTTGTGTTGCCAGAAGCGTGCTGATAGTCAATGCCAATGCGCTTTTCATGGGATGCCTCAAAGTGTATTTTAAGTTTCGAATCGACACCGCAATCCTAAAGTGACACTGCTTTTTGTCAATAAGGTTTTTAAACGATACTATTTATCGATCCCATTGAAACAGGCGATGACCGTGTTGTTTGACCTGCTGGAAAGATTGTCGAGCCTGACCCGCGTGTGGTTTCGCGAACACCCGCTGCTGGCCGAACTGCAACCGATTCAACTCAGCGCGCTGCTGTACCTGGCGCGGTGCAACCGCTATTCGAATACGCCGCTGGCGGTTACCGATTATCTGGGCCTGACCAAGGGCACCGTGTCGCAGTCGCTGAAGGCGCTGGAGACCCATGGTTTTCTGACCAAGGTTCCGGACGCCCGAGACAAACGCAGTGTGCATCTGGAACTGACGACCACTGCGCGCGAACTGATCGACGCAGTGATGCCGCCGGATTTCCTGAGCAATGCCGCGCAACGCATGGGCGCGCGTGCCGGCGATCTGGAGGGCTTGCTGCTGGAGTTGCTGCGCAACATTCAACACAGCGAAAACGTACCCAGTTACGGGCTTTGCCGGACTTGTCGCTTCCACCAGACATCGACTGCCGGCGCCGTCTGCGGATTGACCGGCGAAGCGTTGGCCCCGCCGGAAATCGAACTGATCTGTCGCGAGCATCGGTTACCTGAAGAAATCCCTGTTTGATCTTCTTTGTGCCACGGCTGTGACTAATCCTCACGGCTCCCTGTTTTCTCTACGATGCGTAATGCCCCGTGACACTTGATCGCAAGCGTCTTTCCAGCGTGCACTAGGCTTTGAATGCCGGCCCATTACGGGCCGGCATTGCTGTTTCTGGAGGATTGTTTTTGATTCAAGGAGCGACCGATCATGGATGATCTGGTGAAAGAAGTGATTCCGCTGTTGCAGTACCTGATCCCGGGGTTTGTCTCGGCCTGGATTTTCTACACCCTGACGGCCTTCAAGCGGCCGGATACGTTCGGGCAGATTGTACAGGCGTTGATTTTCACGTTTGTGATTCACGGGATGGTGTTGGGGATTGGGGCGATTTGTGTGTGGGTGGGGGAGAAGGGATTTTCTATAGGGAAGTGGGATGCCAAGGCTGAAGCGTCGTGGGCATTTTTTGCATCGCTGGTACTCGGGTTGTTGGCCTGTTGCCTGTCAGCGAATGGCAAGTTACATGGTTGGTTGCGCAGCAGAAACGTCACGAAACAATCTTCCTACCCCAGTCAATGGTTCAGCGCATTTGCGAAATATGATCGCGTTATCACCCTGCATTTGGATGATGAAAGGCGCGTTCTAGGGTGGCCGGTGGACTGGCCACCCGAGTCAACCAGCGGGCAGTTTGTGATGCAGTATCCCTGCTGGATCAACGAGGATGGAACGGAGGTGCCTATTAGTGCGGAATTTTTGTTGATAGATTCCACAAGGGTTAAATGGGTTGAATTCAGCCCTGTATCAGAGGGTTCATCATGACCGCCAGAGCATCACAACCAATACCGCCACATATAAAGCGTCTTTTTGTAGGGCCGGACGGCAAGCGGCTGGAGAAACCATTGATCGAGGCATCAAAGGCACCTCCTCCGCCGAAGTACCCTCCATATCCTCATACCCATTCCTAGCCCCATCCATCCTTCACCGCCCGGCGAATGCCCTCCAGCAACATCGCAAACGCCGGGTTGTCGTTGTTCTCCCGCCAGATCAGATGCAGTTCGCTCTGCACCCCTTCGCCCAGATCGATCTCGCGAAACACCACATTCCTGAACACCACACTGGTCGCGCAACGCGGCACCAGCGCCAGGCCCATGCCCGCATTGACCAGCGCCAGAATCGTCAGCGAAGACCCCAGCCATTGCACGTAATCCGGAGCGACCCGGGCGGAGCGCAGCATGCCGGTGAGCAATTCGTTGAACGGCGGATAGGCCGCGTGGGAATACATCAGGAAGGGTTGCCCATCCAGATCCTTCACTGAAACGTCGTCTGCCTCCGCCAGTCGATGGCCGCTCGGCACCGCCAGCACAAACGGCTCGCGCACCAGGCATTCGGTGGCGTAACCCGGCTCGAGCAACGGCGCGCGGACGATGCCCAGGTCGATGCGACGGGCACGCAGGGCTTCGTGTTGCTGATAGGTGTTCATTTCAGTCAGGTCGATCTTCACCTGCGGCTGCTTGAGGCGCGCCTCGGCGATGACCTTGGGCAGAAACTCGTACACCGCGCTGCCGACAAAACTGATGTTCACCGAACCGATATCGCCCTCGGCAAAGCGCCGGGCGGTGACGGCAGCCTGTTGCGCGCGTTCGAGCAGATTCTGCGCTTCGATGAAAAACGCCCGGCCGGCAGCGGTGAGCGCCACGCTGCGAGTGCTGCGGGTAAACAGTTCGACACCCAGGTGATGCTCCAGCAACTGGATCTGCCGGCTCAATGGCGGCTGGGTCATGTTCAACCGCTCGGCAGCGCGACGAAAGTTGAGTTCGGTGGCGACAGTGGTAAAGCAGCGCAGTTGGGTGAGTTCGAACATTGATCTAATCCAGGTATCAATCGAATGCCAAGTTAGATTAGACGGGATCAATTGCCCCGTCCATGATCGCTCTACGCCTCAAAGGCCACCGCTATCCCTACAAAAACAAAGATCGGGAGTCGCCCCTTGAATACCCTCCAGAGTCCGCCGGACATCACGGTACTCGCCCGCGCCGCTGCCAAGGTCAAGCGCCATGTGCTGCCGTTGTTCGTGGTGATGTTCATCGTCAATTACATCGACCGGGTCAACATCGGTTTCGTGCGCAGTCATCTGGAAACCGATCTGGGTATTGGCGCCGCTGCCTATGGCCTTGGCGCCGGTTTGTTTTTCATCGGTTACGCCTTGTTTGAAGTGCCGTCCAACATGCTTCTGCAACGCTACGGCGCCCGCGCCTGGCTGACGCGGATCATGTTCACCTGGGGCGCAGCGGCGATGGCCATGGCGTTCGTCAAAGGCGAAACCAGTTTCTACGTGCTGCGCTTCATCCTGGGCGCTGCCGAGGCCGGGTTCTTCCCTGGAATCATCTATTACTTCACCCAATGGCTGCCGGCCTCGGAGCGCGGCAAGACCATGGCGGTGTTTCTCAGCGGTTCGGCGATTGCTTCGGTGATATCCGGCCCGGTGTCCGGCGCGCTGTTGCATATCAGCGGTCTGGGCCTGCACGGCTGGCAATGGATGTTCCTGATCGAAGGCGCCGCGTCGGTGGTGCTCTGCGGGTTTGTCTGGTTCTGGCTGCAATCCCATCCGCGCCAGGCCAAGTGGCTGAGCGAAGAGGAGCGCGAGGCGCTGGTGGCCGCGATCGCCGAGGAGCAGCGTGCCCGCGAAGCAACCCACGTCGCCAAACCTTCGATGTTCAAACTGTTGGCTGACCGGCAGATCGCGCTGTTCTGCTTCATCTACTTCTCTATCGCCCTGACGATCTACGGTGCCACCTTCTGGCTGCCGAGCATGATCAAGAAAATGGGCAACCTCAGCGATTTCCAGGTCGGACTTCTCAACTCGGTGCCGTGGATCATTTCCATCGTCGCGATGTACGGCTTTGCGGCGCTGGCCGGCAAGTGGAAATTCCAGCAGGCGTGGGTCGCGCTGACTCTGGTGATCGCCGCGTTCGGCATGTTCATGTCCACCACCGGAGGGCCGATTTTCGCCTTCGTCGCGATCTGTTTTGCGGCCATCGGTTTCAAGGCGGCTTCGGCGCTGTTCTGGCCGATTCCGCAAAGCTATCTGGATGCGCGCATCGCGGCGGCGGTGATCGCGCTGATCAACTCCATCGGCAATCTGGGTGGCTTCGTTGCGCCGACCGCGTTCGGTTTTCTGGAGCAGACCACCGGCTCCATCGAGGGCGGCCTGTATGGTCTGGCCGCAACTTCGCTGGTGGCAGCAGTGGTGATTTTCTTCGCCCGCATGGCGCCCGGCACCAAAGGCAAAACCCCGGCAAAGCCTGAACCCGAGACCGCCGTTGCGCCGACGGCCAATCCGGTGGCGAGCCACTGATTCCGACTCAACAGGAGCGTCATTTTGAAAATTACTCGTGTCACCGTCACTCCGATCGCTTTCCGTGATCCGCCGCTGCTCAACGCCAGTGGCATCCACGAACCGTTTGCCCTGCGCTCGATCATCGAGATCGAGAGCGACAACGGTTACATCGGCCTCGGCGAAAGCTATGGCGATGCCCCGGCGCTGGCGATCCAGCAACAGTTGCAATCGCAGTTGATCGGCCTCGATCCGTTCAACCTCAGTCAGTTGCGTCGCATCGTTCAGGCCACGGTCGCTGCCAACAAACCGGCCAGTCTGGCGGGTGCCGAACTGGCGCCCGGTTCTCACGCCAGTAAAGCGGTAAGCAATGCGTATTCGGCGTTCGAAGTGGCGTTCCTCGACTTACAGGCGCGTTACCTGAATGTGCCCCTGGTGGATCTGCTGGGTGGGGCGGTGCGTGATGAAGTGCCGTTCAGTGCCTACCTGTTTTTCAAGTATGCGCAGCACGTTGATTCACCGTACAAACCGGACAACTGGGGCGAGGCGCTGAATGAACAGCAGATCGTCGCCCAGGCCGCGCGGATGATCGAGGCGTACGGTTTCAAGAGCGTCAAGCTCAAGGCCGGCACGCTGCCGCCGGAACATGAAGTGGCGTGCATCAAGGCGCTGAAGAAGGCCTTTCCCGGTTATCCGCTGCGCATCGATCCCAACGGCAACTGGTCGCTGGAAACCTCGATCCGCATGGCCGAGTTGCTGGGTGATGATCTGCAGTATTACGAGGACCCGACCCCGGGTCTCGATGGGATGGCCGAGCTGCACAAACGCACCGGGTTGCCGCTGGCGACCAACATGGTGGTCACCGATTTCGACGAGTTCCGACGCAGCGTCGCGCTGAACAGCGTGCAGATTGTCCTCGCCGACCACCACTACTGGGGCGGCCTGCGCGACACGCAAACGCTGGCGAAAATGTGCGACACCTTCGGCCTCGGCGTGTCGATGCATTCCAATTCACACCTGGGCATCAGCCTGATGGCGATGGCTCACGTAGCGGCTGCCGTACCGAATCTGGACTACGCCTGCGACACCCATTACCCGTGGCAGGAACCGGATGAAGAAGTGATCAAGGGCGGCAAGCTGCCGATCGTCGATGGCTGCGTGAAGATCACGCGTGCACCGGGCCTGGGGCTGGAACTGGATCACGATCAACTGGGCAAGCTGCATGACCAGTACCTGACCTGCGGCATTCGCCAGCGCGATGATGTGCGGCAGATGCAGCGCTACAAACCTGACTGGAAAGCGCTGAAGCCGCGGTTCTGATCGAGCAAAACCAGAGGGCGCCAAACGGCGCCCTCTGTTGTTTCAGAGCGTGCGTATCAACCAGTCGCGAAACGCCTTCAGCGACGCCAGCGACTCATTACGCGCCGGGTACACCAGGTAATAGCTGCGCCGGCTGCTGATCGGCTCGCCGAGTTGCAGCAGCTCGCCGTTGTGCAACTCATCCTCCACCAGAATCCTCGGCACCAGCCCGATACCGATATTGGCGCGCACGGCCTGAATCAGGTGCGAGGTCATCTCGAAACTCGGGCCGATGCGCATGCTGCGATGGGGCAGGGCGTGATGACTGAACCACTCGGACCAGGCCTGGGCGTTGCTGCTGACGTTGAGCAGCAGTTGCCCGGCGATATCCTTGTCGGCCGCCAGACGTTCGGCATCGGTCAGCTGCGCACTGGCGATCACCACCAGTTCTTCAGTGTGCAGGCGGTGGGCGGTCAGCCCCGGCCAGTCACCGCCGCCGACACAAATCGCCGCGTCGATTTCGCTGGTGTCGAAGTCGATGGTTTCGATGCGTGAATGCAGGTGCACAGTCATGCCGGGGTGGGCAGTGTAGAAATCCTTCAAGCGTGGCAGCAGCCATTTCGAGCCGAAGGTCGGCAAGGTCGCCAGGCGCAGGCTGTGGATTCCCGAACCAAACGCCATGGCCTGCAACGTCGCGCTGCGGATCTGGCCGAGGGCTTCGGACAGTTCGCGCTGATACATGCGCCCGACGTCAGTGAGGATCACTCGCCGTCCTTCGCGGCTGAACAGGCGCATGCCGAGCATCTTTTCCAGGATCTGCACCTGACGGCTGACCGCACTCTGAGTCAGCGACAGTTCGTGAGCGGCGCGGGTGTAGCTTTCATGGCGTGCAGCGGCTTCAAACGCCAGCAGCAACGACATCGAGGGAGTAAGGGTTCGCGGATTCATTCGTTTTAGTCATGGATTGCGGGTCGATTTTACGGTTGTCCCGACATCGGTCTGCAATGAACATAAGGCCTATGAGATGGCGGGAGCGTGACGCAATCATTCATTGCGCACAACTGTTCACCGCCACACGGCCCGTTTTTGACCGAGATTGCACTTCCGATGATTGCTCAGCTGTCGCCTTCCACCACGTTGAACACCGACTACCAACAGTTTCTCAAAGCCCTTGAAACCAGCGGTTTTCGCGGCGAAATCAGTGCCGACTACGCCAGCCGCGTGGTGCTGGCCACCGACAACTCGATCTATCAACGCTTGCCGCAGGCGGCGGTATTCCCGCGTGACGCCGACGACGTGGCGCTGCTGGCACGCCTGATCGCCGAACCGGCCTACCAGAAAGTGGTGATCACCCCTCGCGGCGGCGGCACCGGCACCAACGGCCAGTCATTGACCGACGGTATCGTCGTCGACCTGTCGCGGCACATGAACCGCATTCTCGAAATCAACGTTGAACAGCGTTGGGTAAGTGTGCAGGCCGGCGTAGTGAAGGATCAACTGAACGCCGCCCTGAAATCCGCCGGGCTGTTTTTCGCCCCGGAACTGTCGACCTCCAACCGCGCTACGGTCGGCGGCATGATCAACACCGACGCCAGCGGCCAGGGCAGTTGCACCTACGGCAAGACCCGCGACCACGTGCTGGAACTGCACATGGTCCTGCGGGGTGGCGAGCGCTTGCACGGTCGCCCGCTGGAAGAAAGCGAGCTGACAGCGGAGTGTGCTCGCGAGGGCCGGGCCGGTGAGGTGTATCGCTGTGCGCGGCAGATCATTGATGAGCAGGGCGAGCTGATCCGGGAAACCTTCCCCGATCTCAATCGCTGCCTGACCGGCTACGACCTGGCGCACCTGCGCGAGGCCGACAACCGTTTCAACCTCAACAGCGTGCTGTGCGGCGCCGAGGGTTCGCTGGGGTTTGTGGTCGAGGCCAAACTCAACGTATTGCCGATCCCCAAGCACACGATGCTGGTGAACATTCGCTACGCCGGCTTCATGGATGCCTTGCGCGATGCCCGGGCGCTGATGGCGCTCAAGCCGCTGTCGATTGAAACCGTCGACTCCAAAGTGCTGTTGCTGGCGATGCAGGACATTGTCTGGCATGGCGTCGCCGAGTACTTTCCGGAAAGCGCCGAGCGGCCGACGCTGGGGATCAACCTGGTGGAGTTCTGCGGCGACGATCCCGAGGAGTTGCAACGCCGGGTCGAAGCCTTCGTCCGGCACTTGGGCAACGACGCCACGGTCGAGCGACTGGGGCATACGCTGGCCGTCGGGCATGCGGCGGTGAATCGCGTCTACGGCATGCGCAAACGCGCGGTGGGGTTGCTCGGCAACGTCGCCGGTGAAGCGCGGCCACAGCCGTTTGTCGAAGACACCGCCGTGCCGCCACAGCACCTGGCCGAGTACATCGCCGAGTTGCGCGACCTGCTCGACAGCCACCAATTGCAGTACGGCATGTTTGGTCACGTCGATGCCGGCGTGCTGCACGTACGGCCGATTCTCGACATGAAGGATCCGCAACAAGCTGCACTGGTGCGCCCCGTTTCGGACGGCGTCGCGGCATTGACCCAGCGTTACGGCGGCCTGCTGTGGGGCGAGCACGGTAAGGGCTTGCGTTCGGAATACGCGCCGGCCTTCTTCGGTGAGTTGTACCCGGCGCTGCAAGCCTTGAAGGCGGCGTTCGATCCGTTCAACCAGTTCAACCCCGGCAAGATCGCCACGCCGAACATTCCCGGCGCGGCATTGCTGAAGATCGACGAAGTGACCCTGCGCGGTGAACTTGATCGGCAGATCGACGAAAAAGTCTGGCAGGACTACGGCGCGGCGATGCACTGCAACGGCAACGGCGCCTGCTACAACTTCGATCCCGACGACGCCATGTGCCCGTCGTGGAAAGCCACCCGCCAGCGCGCGCAATCGCCCAAGGGCCGCGCTTCGCTGATTCGCGAATGGCTGCGTTTGCAGGGCGAGGCGGGTGTTGATGTGTTGGCCGATGCCAGCCGCCGTCCGCCGTTTTTCAGCACATTGCTGCAGCGCTGGCGCAACAGTCGTGCGCAGGAACAGGACTTCTCCCACGAGGTGTACGACGCCATGGCCGGCTGCCTGGCGTGCAAGTCCTGCGCGGGGCAGTGCCCGGTGAAAGTGAACGTGCCGGACTTCCGCTCGCGGTTTCTCGAGCTGTACCACACCCGTTATCTGCGGCCGGCGCGGGATTATCTGATCGCCTCGCTGGAGTACACGATTCCGTACATGGCGCGGATTCCGTTGCTCTACAACGGCGTGATGGGCGCCTCGTTCAGCCGGCGCTTGATCGAGCGCCTTGGCGGCATGGTCGATGTGCCGTTGCTCAGCCGTTTCGATTTTTATGCGGCGATGCGTCGCTGGCAGGTTCAGCCGGCGTCGGTCGAGGTACTTTCGGCGCTGACCCAGGAGCAACGTGAACGCAGCGTGGTGCTGGTGCAGGACGCGTTCACGCGGTATTTCGAGGCGCCGCTGCTGGCGGATCTGATCGAGCTGATTTCGCGTCTCGGTTATCAGGTTTATCTGGCGCCGTTCAGTGCCAACGGCAAGCCGCTGCACGTGCAGGGTTTCCTGTCGGCGTTCAATCGCGCGGCGTTGCGCAATGCCGGGCAGTTGCGCGCGCTGGCCGAGATCGGGGTGCCGTTGGTGGGGCTCGATCCGGCGATGACTCTGGTCTATCGCCAGGAATATCTGAAAGTCCCTGGGATGGAGCAATGCCCGGAGGTGGCGCTGGTGCAGGAGTGGTTGCTCAAGGTCATGCCGGAGCAGGCCGATCAGCGCCGCGAGGACACCTTCCGCCTGCTGGCGCATTGCACCGAGAAAACCAACGCCCCGGCCGCCACCCGGCAATGGGAGCAGGTGTTCGAACGTGTCGGCCTGAAGCTGGCGACCCAGGCCACCGGGTGCTGTGGGATGTCCGGTACTTACGGACACGAAGCGCGCAATCGCGAGACCTCGGCGGTGATTTACGAGCAGTCCTGGGCGAAGCAGATCGAGGCGCCGGCGGAGAAGGGCGAGGCGCTGGCCACCGGGTATTCCTGCCGTAGTCAGGTCAAGCGCCAAGCCGATCGACAGTTACGCCATCCGTTGCAGGTCGTGCTGGAAACCCTGCGTACCGCGTGATCGCTGCTTGAGAACCACTGGCGATTGGATCGGTTTTTCATGTTATAAGGTAACGCAAATTATGCGGCCGCTTTCGGGCGGCTGCATCGATCAACCTTTCGATTGCGATACCTCCATGACGATTGCGGTTCCCCGTTCTGCCCCCTTGGCGACTGGCCGGTTGCTGTCCATTGATGCGCTGCGTGGCCTGGTGATTCTCTTCATGTTGCTGGATCACGTGCGCGAAACCTTTCTGCTGCATCGACAGGTCAGCGACCCGATGGACATCGCCAGCACGGAACCGGCGCTGTTCTTCAGCCGCACCCTGGCACATCTGTGCGCGCCGGTGTTCGTGCTGCTGACCGGGTTGTCGGCGTGGCTGTTCGGCGAGAAGTACGACGGCAAGGCTGACGTCAGTGCCTTCCTGTTCAAGCGCGGTTTGTTTCTGGTGGCGCTCGAATTCACCCTGGTGAATTTCGCCTGGACGTTCCAGCTGCCGCCGACCGTGATCTACCTGCAAGTGATCTGGGCGATCGGCCTGAGCATGATCGCGCTGTCGCTGCTGGTCTGGCTGCCACGCTGGCTGCTGCTGACGTTGAGCGTTGCGATCATCGCCGGGCACAACCTGCTCGACGGACTGCACTTCGCAACCGAGTCGGCACTGCACGTGCCATGGGCAATCCTGCATGACCGCGGTTGGATCGAGGCCGGCGAGACTTTGCGTCTGCGCACCTCGTACCCGTTGTTGCCGTGGATCGGCGTGATCGGGCTGGGTTACGCGCTGGGGCCGTGGTTCGCTCGCGCAGCCGATTCCGGCGTGCGCCAGCGCCGTTTGTTGATCGGTGGTGTCGCCGGGTTGCTGGGCTTTGTCGGACTACGACTGGTCAACGGTTACGGCGAGAAACCCTGGGCCTTCGGTGACAGCGGTCTGCAAACCCTGATGAGCTTCTTCAACATCACCAAATACCCGCCGTCGCTGTTGTTCATCACGTTGACGGTAAGTGTCGGGCTACTGCTGTTGCTGGTGTTCGAACGCGCGCAGGATCGACGCTGGATTCGCTGGCTGACGGTGTTCGGCTCGGCGCCGATGTTTTTCTACCTGCTGCACCTGTACGCGCTGAAGGTGCTGTACCTGATTGGCGTGGCGCTGTTCGGGCTCAATCAGGGCACCTATTTCGGTTTCTCGTCGGTGACGGCGGTGTGGCTGGCGGCGATGGTGCTGGCGGTCGCTTTGTTCCCGGCCGTGCGCTGGTTTTCGGCACTGAAGGCCCGACGCCGTGACATCGCCTGGTTGAAGTATCTGTAGAACGGCTCAGCTCGTTTTGCCCTCGCGGGCATTGCGGACGAAGTCGATAAACGCCTTGAGCGGCGCCGGTACATGGCGTCGGCTCGGGTAGTACAGGTGCAGGCCGGGATAGTACGGACACCAGTCCGCCAGCACCTGCACCAGCCGTCCGCTCGCCAAGTGCTCGCGAGCCATGTCCTCGAACACATACGCCAGTCCCAAGCCCTGCAACGCCGGGCCGATCATCAGGCTGACATCGCCCAGGGTCAGGGGGCCGTTGACCTCGATTTCCTGTTCAATGCCACCGCGTTCGAATTCCCAACGGTACATCGAACCGCTCGGGAACCGATGTCGGATGCAGGGAAGGGCATGCAAATCTTCAGGTTTCTGTGGCGCGGGATGTCGTTCGAAAAAACCGGGCGAGCCGACCACCACTGAACGCAGATTCGGTCCGATGGGCATCGACACCATGTCAGCTTCCAGCCGGTTGCCGAAGCGTACACCTGCATCGAATCCTGAGGCGACGATATCCAGCAGCGCATCGCTCTCGACTACTTCCAGACGAATATCCGGGTAAATCTTCAGAAACTCGCTGGCTATAGGCAGCAGCACCAGCTCGCACGCCTGGCGCCCGGAGGTCATGCGCAGATTGCCCGAGGGCTTGTCGCGAAAGTGATTGAGGTCTTCAAGCGCATCTTCGATATCGCGAAACGCCGGTTTCAGCCGCGCATACAACCGTTCGCCCGCCTCGGTCAGAGCCACGCTGCGGGTGGTGCGATTGAACAGGCGCACGCCGAGGCGATTTTCCAGCGCTCGCAATGAATGGCTCAGCGCCGACGGCGTCAGGCCCAGATCCACCGCTGCACGGCTGAAGTTCAAGTGCTGGGCAATGCAGAGAAAGATCGGCAGATCCGTCGTGGACGGGTTTTTCATTTGTGAGCGCCTTTCACAAAGTCATGCAAATTTGTTGGGATTATCACATCAGTAGCACGGCTTTAAAGTCGACTCAACTCATCAAGAAGGCCCGGCAATCTCGCCAGGGTCACCGACAGGAGGAGTTGATATGCGTACCTGGCTGATTACCGGAGCTTCCCGTGGTTTTGGCACCCTTATCGCTGAACAGGCCCTGCGTGCCGGTGACGCGGTGATTGCCACCGCCCGCAACCCGCAAGACATCACCGACCGCCTCGGCGAACACCCGAACCTGCTGGCCGTGCGGCTGGACGTCACCCGCGAAGAGGAAGCCCACCAAGCGGTGGCAGCAGGCATCAAGCGCTTCGGTCGCATCGACGTGCTGATCAACAATGCCGGCTTCGGCGTGTTGGGCGCCGTTGAAGAAACCAGCGCCAGCGAAACCGAGCGCCTGTTCGCCACCAACGTGTTCGGCCTGCTCAACGTCACCCGCGCCGTCCTGCCACACATGCGCGCCCAGCGCAGCGGACGGGTCATCAACATCTCGTCGATTGGCGGTTATCAGGCCTACGTGGGCTGGGGTGTCTATGGCTCGACCAAGTTCGCAGTGGAAGGCATCAGCGAAGCGCTGCATCAGGAGCTGGCGCCGCTGGGCATTCATGCCACGGTGGTCGAACCGGGCTTCTTCCGCACCGACTTCCTCGACGAACAATCGCTGATCAAGACCGCGCTGGTGCTGCCGGACTATGACGAAACCGTCGGCAAGATGCGCACGTTTGCCGAAGCGGCCAACCATGCACAACCGGGCGATCCGCTGAAGTTTGCCGAAGCGATGCTGGCGCTGGTCAACGCGCCGAACCCGCCGCAGCGGCTGGCGTTGGGCAGCGACACGGTCGCGCGAATCGAGGCGAAGAACCGCTTGGTGGCGCAGGAGTTGGCCGAGTGGAATGAGCTGGCGTTGTCCACGGATTTCAAGAACTGACCTAGCCCCTCGTTGAAGCTATCGCAGGCTGCGCTCTATTGATCGCAGCCTGATTTTCTTTTCATTGGATGAAATCATGACAAACGTCTCCCAACACACTGGCACGCGCGACAAGCTGCTGATCCTCGCGGCCATCTGCCTGTCGGCGCTGGTCCTTCCGTTAAGTTTTACCGGTGGCGCGGTGGCGACGCCGGCCATTGGCCGTGACCTGGGCGGCAGCCCGGTGGCGCTGACCTGGATCACCAATTCGTTCATGTTGTCGTTCGGCAGTCTGCTGATGGCGGCGGGGGCGTTGGCCGATGTCTATGGACGCAAGCGCCTGTTCACCGCCGGCATGCTGTTGTTCACCGCAGCGTCGATTGCCCAGAGCCTGGCGCCTTCGGTGTTCTGGCTGGATGTGTTGCGGGCGATTCAGGGCGTGGCCGGTGCTGCGGCGCTGGCCAGCGGTTCGGCGGCGTTGGCGCAGGAGTTCGAAGGTCATGCGCGCACCCGTGCGTACAGCATGCTCGGCACCACGTTTGGTATCGGTCTCGCGTTCGGCCCGTTGGTGGCCGGAGCGTTGATCGAGGCGTTCAACTGGCGCGCGATCTTTGTGTTCACCGCGCTGATTGGTGTGATCGCGATGGTCTTCGGCCTGCCGCGCATGCGTGAAACCCGCGACCCCGACGCCAGCGGTCTCGACTGGGCGGGTACCGTGACGTTCAGCTCGATGCTGGCGCTGTTCACGTTCGGAGTGATCCAGGCGCCCGAAAGCGGTTGGGGCAGTCCGTTAGTGGTCGGTCTGTTGGGTGCTTCGGCGTTGTTGCTGGCGCTGTTCGTCTTCATCGAAATGCGCGTCAAACGTCCAATGCTCGATCTGACGCTGTTCCGCTTTCCGCGCTTCGTCGGCGTGCAGATGCTGCCGATCGGCACCTGCTATTGCTACATCGTGCTGGTGGTCATGCTGCCGCTGCGCTTTATCGGTGTCGAAGGCTTGAGTGAAATCGATGCCGGCCTGCTGTTGCTGGCGCTGTCGGCGCCGATGCTGGTGGTGCCGATGCTGGCGGCGTCCATGACCCGGTTTGTCTCGGCCGGCATCCTGTCGGGCGTGGGCTTCCTGATTGCCGCCGTGGGGCTGCACTGGCTGAGTCTGTACAACGTCGGCGAGCCGAAATTTGCGCTGGTGGTGCCGATGGTATTGATCGGAATCGGCGCGGGTCTGCCGTGGGGCTTGATGGATGGACTGTCGGTCAGCGTGGTGCCGAAAGAGCGCGCCGGTATGGCGGTCGGGATATTCAACACGGTGCGGGTGGCGGGTGAGGGGATTGCGTTGGCCAGCGTCGCGGCGATTCTTGCTTCGCTGCTACACACGGGTCTACAAGCAGTGGCCGGCGGTGCAGACGCAGCGCTGATTGCCGAGACCGCGCACCGGGTGACCACTGGCGACATGGCCCATGCGATCAACACAGTTCCGGGGTTGGCTAACGAACGGCTGGTGCAGGGTTACGCCTCGGCGTTCCAGTATCTGCTGCACATCCTGACGATCATCACCCTGGTGTCGGCGGCTGTGGTGCTGGGGCTATTAAGCAAAGATCGGACGGTGTCGGAACCCCAACAGGCTGCGGCATAAATGAAAAAGCCCGGAACGCAAAACGCTTCCGGGCTTTTTTCATTGGATCAACGGCGATCCAGCCACACCGTCTGCGCATTGCAGAACTCGCGCACGCCGAAGTGCGACAGCTCGCGGCCGAAACCGCTTTTCTTCACGCCGCCGAAGGTCACGCGCGGGTCGCTGGCGGAGTAGCCGTTGATGAACACGCCGCCGGTTTCCAGTTCGCTGGTCAGTTGCTGGGCCAGGGCGACGTTGGCGGTGTAGATCGTGGCGGTCAGGCCGAACTCGCTGTCGTTGGCCAGGGCCACGGCGTGGGCGCAATCGCGGGCGGTGATGATCGAGGCCACCGGGCCGAACAGTTCCTGCTTGAACGAGGTCATGCGATCGGTGACGTCGGCCAGTACGGTCGGCTCGTAGTAGTTGCCCGGGCCTTGGGCCTTGCCGCCGCCGAGCAGCAGGGTGGCGCCTTCTTCCAGGGTGTCGCGCACTTGTTGATCGAGCTCGTCACGCAGATCGAAACGTGCCATCGGGCCGATGTAGTTGTCGGCGGACAACGGATCACCCATCTTCAACTGGCGAGTGGCTTCGACGAATTTGCGGGTGAATTCTTCTACCACGCCTTCTTCGATGATCAGACGTTTGGCGGCGGCGCAGACCTGGCCGGAGTTCTGATAACGACCGATCACTGCTGCTTGCACGGCTTCGTCGATATCGGCGTCGTTGAGCACGATGAACGGATCGGAACCGCCGAGTTCCAGCACGCATTTCTTCAGCGCGGCACCGGCCTGTGCGCCGATGGCCATGCCGGCGCGGACGCTGCCGGTCAGGGTCACGGCAGCAATGCGCGGATCAGCAATGGCGGTGGAAACGCCTTCCGGGGTGACGTTGATCACTTCGAACACGCCATCGGCGAAACCGGCGCGGGTGAAGGCGTCGCGCAACAGATAGGCGCTGCCCATCACGTTCGGTGCATGCTTGAGTACGTAGGTGTTGCCGGCGATCAGCGCCGGGACGGCGCCGCGCAGCACTTGCCAGATCGGAAAGTTCCACGGCATCACGGCGAGGATCGGGCCGAGCGGACGGTATTCGATGCGCGCCTTGCCGCCTTCGACCAGCGTCGCTTCGGCGTTGAGCATGGCCGGGCCGTGTTCGGCGTACCACTCGCAGAGCTTGGCGCATTTCTCGATTTCGCCACGGGCCTGGGCGATCGGCTTGCCCATTTCCTGGGTGATCATGGTCGCCATGGCTTCGCTGCTGTCACGCAGCGCGCCGGCCAGCGCGGTCAGGGCGCGGGAGCGATCCTGCAGCGGTTTGCGTTTCCACTTGTTGAAGCCGAAGGCGGCGCGGGTCAGCGCAGCGTCGAGGGCTTCGGCGGATTCGAAGGCGTAGTGACCGATCTGCTCGCCGGTGGCGGGGTTGATCGAGATGGCGTGGGTCTGGCTGGAAATCGGGCTCATGGCATCGTCCTGCGAGGTCAGTGGATGCGCTCAGAGTAGGGTGGCGTTTGGTTTCTGGAAACTGAATAATAAAAAGCGTTTCTTTCACGATTGGAGAATGACTGTGGATCTGGTGCAACTGGAAATCTTCAAGGCCGTTGCCGAGCACGGCAGCATCAGCGCGGCGGCGGCGCAGATCCATCGCGTGCCGTCGAACCTGACGACCCGCATCAAGCAGTTGGAGGAAGATCTGGGCGTCGACCTGTTCATCCGTGAGAAAAGCCGCTTGCGCCTGTCGCCGGCCGGCTGGAGTTTTCTCGAGTACGCGCGACGGATTCTCGACCTGGTGCAAGAAGCGCGAGCCACGGTGGCCGGCGAGGAACCGCAAGGTGCGTTCCCGCTGGGCTCGCTGGAAAGTACGGCGGCGGTGCGGATTCCCGGTTTGCTCGCGACCTACAACCAGCAACATCCCAAGGTTGATCTGGACCTGTCGACTGGCCCGTCCGGGACGATGATCGATGGTGTGCTCTCCGGGCGCCTGGCGGCCGCGTTCGTCGACGGCCCGGTTCTGCACCCGGCGCTGGAAGGCATTCCGGCGTTCGAAGAAGAAATGGTCATCATCTCGCCGCTTCATCACGGGCCGATCCAGCGCGCGGCGGACGTGAACGGCGAGAACATCTATGCGTTCCGCTCGAACTGCTCCTATCGCCATCACTTCGAAAAATGGTTCAGCACCGATGCTGCCGTGCCCGGCAAGATTTTTGAAATGGAGTCTTATCACGGCATGCTCGCCTGCGTCAGTGCCGGCGCCGGCCTGGCCCTGATGCCGCGCAGCATGCTGCAAAGCATGCCCGGCTGCGCGACGGTCAGCGTATGGCCGCTGGCGTCGGATTTTCGCTATCTGACGACGTGGCTGGTATGGCGGCGGGGTACGGTTTCGCGCAGTCTGAGCATGTTTGTGCGCTTGCTGGAAGAGCGCGGTGTGGTGCGCGCAGAAGAGAATTGACACGTTGTGTCATGGTTGTATCTCAGGCGTCCTGTTTCGCAATATAAAAAAAATACAGCGCAAGCGATTAGCCAGAAGGAATCAGCGATGACCACAGCCCTGAGCGGAAAAGAAGCGGTAGGTGAGCGTTTTGTGCTGGAAACCATGCGCCACGCCCAGCAGTTGACCTGGAAGGCCGTGGACGAGATCGCCAAGGCGATCAAACCCGGGATGCGCGAGTCGGAAGCCCATGCACGGGGCAAGGAAATCCTCGTTGAACTGGGCATGGACCGGATCTGGCATCCGCTGCTGATCCGCTTCGGCGCCAACACGCTGAAGACCTTCAAGGAGCGTTCCGACGGTGATCCGGTGCTGGGCGAGAACGACATTTTCTTCATCGACATGGGCGTGGTCTGGGAGGGGCACGAAGGCGATGCCGGGGCGACGTATGTCACCGGTTCCGATCCGCAGATGATTGCCTGCGCAGCGGCTTCCAAAGAACTCTTCGACAAGGTCGAAGCCTTCTGGCGTCAGGGCGTGACCGGTGTCGAACTGTACCGTTACGCCACCGATCAGGCCGAGGCGATGGGCTGGAAACTGAACCTGGACATCAAGGGCCACCGGGTCAGCGATTTCCCTCACGCGATTTATCGGGGTGGCAATCTCGGTGACTTCGATCAGGCTCCGAATGCCGGTGTGTGGATTCTGGAAATCCAGATCGAACACCCTGAGCTTCCGTACGGTGCTTTCTATGAAGACCTGCTCATTTGATTGAAAAGCTTGCCCGGTTCGGTGATCCGCCGAACCGGGCATTTTTCATTGGCCGTCGATGCTGCGGGGCAGGTCGAGCGGATTACCGTCGCGCAACACCTCCGGCAGCAACGTATCCGGAAAGCCCTGATACGCCACCGGCCGCAAAAAGCGCTCGATCGAGGTCATGCCGACCGAGGTGAAGCGACTGTCCGAGGTGGCCGGGAACGGCCCGCCGTGTACGGTGGCGAAAGTCACTTCCTGCGGATGTGCGAAGGCGTTGACCACGATGCGTCCGGTGCGGCGCTCGAGGATCGGCAGCAGACGCCGGGCCAGATCCAGATCGCGGTCTTCAAGGTGAATGGCTGCGCTCAGTTGACCCTTGAACGAACGGGCGACCGCCAGCAACTCTTCATCATCCCTGACCGTTACCAACAGCGCCGCCGGACCGAACACTTCATGGGCCAGCGTCGGTTCGCTGAGCAGGCCTTGGCCGTTAACTTCCAGTAATGCCGAGCGCCCCTCAAACTGGCCATCCGCCGGCGCGCCGACCGCCACCAGCTTCGCCCCCACGCTTTCCATCGCCACCAGGCCTTTGACGTATGAACCGTGAACCCCCGGCGTCAACATTGTGCGTGCCGGCGCTTCGCTGACTCGCTTGATCATGGCGCTGCGCAGCGCTTGCAGACCTTCACCCTCGACCGCGATCAGAATCGACGGACACAGACAGGCTTGCCCGACATTCACCAGCATCCGCTCGATAAAACCATCGCCGATTTCACTGCCGCGCGCGGCCAGCGCGGCGGGCAAAATGAACGTCGGGTTGACGCTGGTCATTTCGGTAAACACCGGAATCGGATCAGGCCGCAACTGCGCGCGACGATAAAGCGCCATGCCGCCCACCTCTGAACCGGTGAACGTCACCGCTTTAATCAAAGGATGATCGACCAGCGCCTCACCGATCGCATTGCCGCCACCGCGCACCATCGAAAAAACACCCTCGTGCAAGCCATGCTTCTGCACCGCTTTACGGATGGCGCGAGCCTGGATTTCCGAGGCTCCAGGATGCGCGTTATGCGCCTTGAGAATCACCGTCGCACCGGCTGCAAGTGCCGACGCGGTGTCCCCGCCGGCCACCGAATAGGAGATCGGAAAATTGCTCGCACCGAAGATCGCCACCGGGCCGATGGCAACTTTCTGCAGGCGATGATCCATCCGTGGTCGCGGCTGGCGATCAGGTTGCGCCGGGTCTATCGCCAGTTGCAGAAAGCGCCCCCTGCGCACCACCTCGGCGAACTGACGGAACTGGGTCGCAGCTTTGGCGGCTTCGCCTTCCAGTTGTGCATGGGGTAGGCCGGTTTCCAGCGCGGCCCGGGCAGCCATTTCTTCGCGCACGGCGTCGAGGTTGTCGGCGATGCTTTCCAGAAACGCCGCACGTTCGGTCAGCGAGGTGTGGCTATAGCTATCGAATGCCGCGTCGGCGAGGGTTGCAGCCTGATCGACTTGCGCCGCGCCGCCGAAGGCAAAATCCGGCTCGATCAGCGTGTTGGTCGCTGGATTCAGCGCCTTCATCGTGCCCTCGGTGGCGGCGACGTCAGTGGCGCCGATCAGCATGTGGCCGGTCAGAGTCATTTTGCGTCACCTTGCGACTGAAGGTTGGCAATCAGTTCGTCTGTAGTGGTGATGACATGGGCGAACGTCGGGCCGTTGAGTTCGTGGGCGGCGTGCATCATTTCCTCTTTGAACGCGGCGGTCGCATCGCGCACCAGCGTGACGTGATAGCCGAGTTCGGACGCATAGCGGGCGGTGGCTTCGATGCAGGTATTGGCCAGCAAGCCGACGATGATCACGTGGGTGATGCCTTGCTGTTTCAGGCGAAAATCCAGGTCGGTGTTGGCGAAACCGCTGGAGCCCCAGTGTTCCTGGACCACGATGTCGCCGTCCTTCGGCGCGAAATCCGGGTGCCATTCGCCACCCCATTCGCCGCGCGCGAAGTGGTGCATGTGCATGATCTTTTGTTGGGTCGGGGTTGGGTGATCCCAGTTCTCGTAGTCGCCTTTGACCCAGCGGTGATGCGGTACGATGACGACCGGAATCGGCAGGGCCCGCACGGCGCGATCGAGTTTGCGCAGGTTGTCGAGCAGGCCGTTCTGCTCGGCCATCGGTTTGAGCAGCGGAAAGATCTTGCCGCCGTCCGAGAGAAAATCGTTGTACGGATCGACCAGCAGGTAGGCGGTTCTGTCGAGCGGATAGAGAGGTTTCGACATGACGATGTACTCCGGCAATGAGAGTGATCGATGCTTAGGGCTTGTTCCCGCATCTTGTTGATATGATAATCATAGTAACTGTGAAAGAGGCAAGCCCTGATGGCTGTAAACGATAGTCTTCCCGACACGCTGTGCCCGATTTCCCGGGCCGAGGCGATCGTCGGCGACCGCTGGACGGTGCTGGTTTTGCGCGAATTGTTCATGGGCAGCCATCGCTACGACGAGATCCTGGCCCAGACGGGCGGTACGCCACAGATGGTCGCCGCCCGTCTGAAAAGCCTGGAGGCGGACGGGCTGGTCGAGCGCCGCTTGTACAACGAGCGGCCGAAACGCTACGAGTACCACCTCACTGCAAAGGGTGAGGCGTTTTACCCGGTGGTGATTGCGTTACGTGCCTGGGGCGAGACCTGGTGCAAGTCGCCGGAGGAAGGGCTGGCGGTGAACATGACCCACAAGAACTGCAACCACAGCGCCGGCCTCGGACCGATGTGCGATCACTGCGGTGAAGTGTTGCGCCGTGAGGATTTGATCAGCCAGCCGCAAGAGGCGTACGCCGCGGAACGACAGGCGCGGCGTGAGGCGTTCAAGGCGAAATAGATGGCTTCATCCAAAACAAAAAAGGCCCTCATTTGCGAGGGCCTTCGTGTGTCAGCGCAGAACGAATGGCTTACAGACTGCCCGCCAGTTTTCCGGAAGTCAGCCGCCGACGATAAGCACTGTCACGAGTCGCCAGCCAGAAATACAGCGGCGAGGTCACCAGCAAGCCAACCACCCACGACAGGTCCGCGCCGTTGATGTGCGCCGACACCGGCCCGACGTACAGCGGCGTGTTCATGAATGGAATCTGCACCGCGATACCGATCGCATACGCCAGCAAGGCCTGCGGGTTGTAGCGGCCGTAGATGCCGCCATCGACCTGGAAGATCGAGCCGATGTCGTACTGGCCTTTGTGGATGGCGTAGAAGTCGATCAGGTTGATCGCGGTCCACGGCACCAGTACGACCAACAATACCAGCACCATGTCGACGAAGTGGCCGATGAAGTCTGCCGACGCGCCGACCGCAGCGAAGCAGCAGGCCAGCAGCACGATGATCGAAATCACCGCGCGGCTCTTGGCGGTCGGGATCCAGCGGTAGGCGAAGGTCTGCACCAGGGTGATCAGCGACAGCACCGCGCCATACAGGTTGAGGGCGTTGTGGCTGATGACGCTGAGCAGGAACAGCACCAGCATCAACGGGCCGATGGCGCCGGTGGCGAGTTTCACCGCGTCCATGGTGTCCATGCCCACCGGTGTTGCCAGCACGGCAACGGCGCCGAACACGAACGACAGGCTCGAGCCCAGCGCCGATCCCAGATAGGTCGTCCAGAAAGTCGCCGCCACCGGCACATTCGCCGGCAGGTAACGCGAGTAGTCCGACACGTAAGGCGCAAACGCGATCTGCCACAGCGCCGCCAGCGACACCGTCGCAAGCCAGCCCGAGATGTTGAAGCTGCCGCGAGTGAGGAAGTCATCGGTCTGGATGTGGGTGAGGATGTAGCCGAAGCCGACCACGATGCCGATCCCCAGCACCCAAGTGCCGATGCGGTTGAGCACGTGGATGAAGCGGTAACCGATGATCCCGATGATTCCCGAGCCCAGCGCGCCGATGACGATGCCGACCGGCACCGGAACGCTGTCGACCACGCCATGCAGGGACTTGCCGGCGAGCACGATGTTGGAGGCGAAGAAGCCGATGTACATGACGCCGGCAATCAACACCACCAGCAGCGCGCCGAGGGAGCCGAATTGCGCGCGGCTCTGGATCATCTGCGGAATGCCCATCTGCGGGCCTTGCGCCGAGTGCAGCGCCATCAGCACACCGCCGACCAGATGGCCAACCAGAATGGCGACGATGCCCCACACCAGATTCAGGTGAAACAACTGCACGCCGAGGGCGCCGGTGACGATGGGCAACGGCGCGATATTGCCGCCGAACCAGAGGGTGAACAGATCCCGAACCTTTCCGTGGCGATCTTCGGGCGGCACGTAGCCGATCGTGTGTTTCTCAATGAGCGGTGCGGACGTTGTTGCAGAGGTGGCCATGACGAACTCCAAGGCAAGGACGAGTACGTGGACGTACTTCAGTGAGCGCCGGCACGGACGGCGCATTTCTTGTTGGGGTTGATCATGGGCAAGGAAAGGGGAGAGATAAATTAGTAGTTTTGTTGCTTCAGGCGTTAAAAAAACGAAGCTCTCCGGTCAGCTGAAAACGCTCTGTTTCGGGCGTTTCAGCGCCATGAACGACAACGCAGCTGACCTCCATCGGAGCAGCTGTCTGTCGGTGATCCTGCGGCTTGGCTGCGGGTTGAATCCAGCAGCCAGACCGGTTTTTTCAGAGGCGAATCGAAACCAGCATCCGTTGCAGCATCTCATCGCAGGCCTCGAGTTGATTGAGGCTGACGAACTCGTCCGGCTTGTGGCCCTGATCCATGCTGCCGGGGCCGCACACCACCGTGGGAATCCCCACCGCATCGAACAATCCGCCTTCTGTGCCAAAGGCCACGGTGCCGAAATCGTCCGAGCCACAGAAAGTGGCGATCAATGCCGCAGCCTGGCTTCGGGCATCCGTCGCCAGCCCCGGATAGGCCGACAATTCGCTGAACCGGATATCGCTCTGCTCGCTGACCGCCCGCATGCGCGGCAGCATTTGCTGTTCGGCGTAGGTCTTGAGTTGCTGCGCGACAAACGCCGGATCCTGGGAGGGCAGGGCGCGGATTTCGAAGTCGAAACGACAGTCGGCGGGGACGATGTTCAACGCCTTGCCACCGTTGATCACGCCGGTTTGCACCGTGGAGTACGGCGGGTCGAAACGCGGATCGAGGTGTTCATCCTTGAGTTGCCGGCCGATGCGTCCCAGCTCGCCGATCAGTTCGGCGGCGCATTCGATGGCGTTCACTCCGAGCGGCGCGTAAGCCGAGTGACAGGCGTGACCCTGGACATCGCAGCGCATCGCCAATTTGCCCTTGTGCCCGAGCACCGGTTTGAGTTCGGTCGGCTCGCCGATGATGCACAGCAGCGGTTTGACCGGACGTTGCTCCAGCACCTTGAGCAGCGAACGCACGCCGAGGCAGCCGACCTCTTCGTCGTACGACAGGGCAATGTGCACCGGCAGGCGCAACGGTGTTTCGACCAACGACGGCACCAGCGCGAGTACGCAGGCGATGTAGCCCTTCATGTCCGCCGTGCCGCGACCGTAAAGCTTGCCGTCGCGCTCGCTGAGTTCGAACGGCGGCAGCGTCCACGGCTGGCCATCAACGGGCACCACATCGGTGTGCCCCGACAGCACGATGCCCGGCCGATCAGCCGGGCCGATCGTGGCGAACAGATTGGCCTTGCTGCGCTCATCGTTGTAGATCAGCTCGCACGGCACATCGAAACCTTCGAGGTAGCTGCGCACGAAATCGATCAATTGCAGGTTGGACTCGCGGCTGGTGGTGTCGAACCCCACCAGCGTCTTGAGCAACGCGACGCTGTCGCTCATCGGTCGTCTCCGGCAACCCCGTAGCCCGGCGCCTTGGCCGGATCGAGGGCGCGGTCGATGTAGTCCTGCAACTGCGGGCGATAGGCGTCCCACAGTTTTTGCAGTTGGCCGATCGGGTCTTCATCGGCCCAGTCCACCCGAAGGTTGACGATGGGCCAGGTCAGCTCGCCGACCACGACCACGGCTGCCGAATGCACCGGACCTGCTTCACCACCCAGGGCCTGGGCGGCGTGCAGGGCGTTGATCAGGCGATCGGCCAATTGACCTTCGCCTTCTTCGAACGCGCTGACCATGGCTTCGATCACCGAGCGCCCGGCGAGCATGTTGCCCGCCGCCACGCATTGCTCTCCCGACACGGCGTTGTGCACGCCCAAGGTTTGCGCGCCGCTGAAATGCGCGGTCTGGCCGAGGTGGTTAATGGCCGTGATCTGCCGGTACTGACTGTAGCCGTTGCGGGTCAGCACCTTGTCCAGCGCCGCCTCGGGCGCCAGGCCTTGCTCCATCAGGGCGAGCACTTCCGGGCCGAGCGACGGCAGAGTGATGTTCTGGCTCGACACCGCGCCGACACCCGGCAAGAGCCACGGGCAGCGGGCGCCGACGGCAATGCTGGAGGAGCTGATGGCGATGCCGAACTGACCGGTTTCGGGGCAGCGGGCGGCGATGGAAAATGTCATGTGTGGCCTCCTTTCGCTAAGGTCGAATTACTCGGGAATCACCGCAACCACATCAATTTCCATCAGCCACTGCGGCTGACCCAAAGCCGACACCACCAGCCCGGTGGAGATCGGGAACACGCCCTTCAGCCATTTGCCGACTTCCTGATACACCGGCTCGCGGTAGCGCGGGTCGATCAGGTAAGTGGTGGTCTTGACGATATGGCTCAGGTCGCTGCCGGCCTCTTCGAGCAGTTGCTTGACGTTGCGCATGGCCTGTTCGGTCTGCGCGCGCGGGTCGCCGAGACCGACCAGTTCACCGTCGAAATTGGTCCCGACCTGACCACGGACATACACGGTGTTGCCGGCGCGCACGGCCTGGCACAGGTCGTTGTCCAGGGTCTGGTTCGGGTAAGTGTCCTTGGTGTTGAACATGCGGATGCGGGTGTGGGTTGGCTGACTCATGTGCGGCTCCTGACGAATTCGGACCCGGCGCGACGGGCGCCAGGATTGAAGAGGGAAATCAAGCGTCGACGGTGTCGACAGCGTTGTTGTGCAGCGCGGCTTCGCGTTGTTCGGCATCGCGATAGGCCAGGTATTTGCGCTGGGTGGCGATGTGATCGGCCACGTGCTTGGCGTCGTGCCACACGCCCCAGATGAACGACGAACCACGTCGCGACTGCCACGGCAAGCCGAGGAAATACACGCCCGATTCGCTGGACACACCGCGCTGGTGTTGCGGCTTGCCGTTGTCGTCGAAAGCCGCGACTTTCAGCCAGGAATAGTCCACGGCAAACCCGGTGGCCCAGATGATCGAGGTGATGCCGGCGGCGGCCAGATCGAGATCGGCCAGCGGGTTTTTCACGCATTCAGGATCCGGATACGTTTCGCGGGCTTCCGGTTCCAGCGGCAGATCGAGGCCGTTGCGTTCGATGTAGGCGTCGGCGGCATCCAGCAGCGCGAGGTAGTTCTCGTCGCCACGCTTGAGGTTGTCGCGCAGGTCCTGCTTGAAGGTCACCACGCCGTCGCTGAACGATTCGGTGACACCAACCAAAGTCATGCCGCGATGGGCCAGACCACGGAAGTCGATGGTGCGGCCACCGTGGGCGCCGCTGACGGCGATGGTCACGTGTTCGCGGCCGGGTTTCATTGCGGCTTGATCCCACTCGCCGAGCACGCCGAGCCACCAGCAGAAATCACGATTGCGGTAAGCGCGAGGAGGGCGGTCATGGGCGCCGACCGAGAGGTAAACCTGCTTGCCCGAGCGCTGCAATTCGTCCGCAATCTGTACGCCCGACGAACCGGCGCCGACTACCAGCACGGCACCGGCCGGCAGTTGTTGCGGGTTACGATAATCAGCCGAGTGAATCTGCAGCAGGCGCTCATCCTTCGGCGCAATCGCCGGGATCACCGGACGCTGGAACGGGCCAGTGGCGGCAACGACGCGGGCCGCTTCAATCACGCCCTCGGAAGTCTCGACAGTGAAACCTGGACGCCCGACATTGCGCACTACGCTTTTCACATCGACGCCAGTGCGGATCGGCGCGTTGAATTTCTTTGCATACGCTTCGAAGTAATCGGCGACGCGCTCCTTGTGAGCGAAACCGTCCGGATCGACATCATCGAATTCCATCCCCGGAAACCGGTCGTGCCACGCCGGACCGTTGGCCACCAGCGAGTCCCAGCGTCCGGTGCGCCAGCGTTCGGCAATGCGGCTGCGCTCCAGCACCAGGTGCGGCACACCGAGTTTGCTCAGGTGTTCACTCATGGCCACACCCGCTTGACCGGCGCCGACAACAAGCGTGTCTGTTTTTATTATTTCAGTGGTCATCTCTGATCCCTTCTCACGAGGCCGTTGGATTCAGGTCGCTGTCGACCTGTTCTCTGTGCTTGGGATCAGACTAGGGAGGGGGTGGTTATCGGTAAAATATTATTAAGCTGGCATGTGAAGATAAAAACGTGATGCAGAGGCCTGAAAGCTCTGTAAATACGGGGCCTCGCCATTGCGCCGGAGTTCTGGACACAGAAAAAAAGGGCCATCGACAGGTGTGTCGACGGCCCTTTTCAGATGGCGCTCGATTTACATCGAACTCAACGATTGAGGAACGCCAGCAGGTCTTCGTTCAGTGCCTGCGCATGGGTCACGGCAAAACCGTGCGGCGCACCGGCATAAACCTTGAGCTCGGCACCCTTGATTTGTTCGGCGGCGCGTTTGCCGGTGGTTTCGAATGGCACGATGACGTCGCCGTCACCATGGATTACCAGAGTCGGTACATCGATTTTCGCCATGTCAGGGCGGAAATCGGTTTCCGAGAACGCGGTGACGCAGTCCACGGTGCCTTTCAAGGAAGCCAGCAGGGCGATGTTCAGGGTTTGTGTCAGCACGCCGTCCGAGACTTTCTGACCTTTATCGAGGCCATAGAACGGAGTGTTGAAGTCAGCGATGAACTGCGCGCGATCCTTCAAAAGCCCCGCCTTGATCCCGTCGAATACCGACGTGTCCACGCCCTCTGCGAAGTCCGGTTTCTTGCCGAACAGCGGTGTCACCGCGCCTAGCAACACCAGTCCGGCAACGCGCTCGCTGCCGTGGCGTGCGATGTAGCGGCTGACATCGCCGCCGCCCATGGAGAAGCCGACCAGGGTCACGTCACGCAGGTCGAGGTGCTCGATCAACTGCGCGATGTCATCGGCGAAGGTGTCGTAGTCGTAGCCGGTCCACGGCTGCTCGGAGCGCCCGAAACCACGACGGTCGAAGGCGATGGTGCGGTAGCCGCGGCTGCTCAGGTATTCCATCTGGTATTCCCACATGTCGGCGTCCAGCGGCCAGCCGTGACTGAACAGCACGGGCTTGCCGCTGCCCCAGTCCTTGAAATAGATCTCGGTGCCGTCTTGGGTCGTGAACGTGCTCATGAAAACTCCTTGGGTGAGGGCCTGCGTGGATGCCGTGATGGCAGCGTTCACTATCGCGACAAAGGGCATTGGCCACTTGTACGCAGGTGCTAAGTTTCGAGCCGCACGCGTTAACGGTTTGGCGGCATGAGTTGTAAGATGCAACCGCATCGAACCTGCCGTTTTGCCGGAGACACCCGAAATGAAGCGCAAAAGCCTTGCGGGCAATGCCTGCCCGATCGCCCGGACACTCGACCTGATCGGTGACTGGTGGTCGTTGCTGATCATCCGCGATGCGCTGGAAGGTATTAGTCGTTTCAGCGATTTCGAGAAGAGCCTGGAAATCGCCAAGAACATGTTGAGCACCCGGCTCAAAGGTCTGGTGGAGCGCGACATCCTGCGCCTGGTGCCGGCCTCCGATGGCAGCGCTTACAAGGAATATGTGCTGACCGAAAAGGGTCGGGCGTTGCAAACCGTGATCGTTGCGTTGTCGCAGTGGGGTGGGGAGTTCATGTTCGAGCCTGGCGAGCCGGGGTCGGTGATGGTGGATGCGCAGAAGCGTCAGCCGATCAGGAAGCTTCAGTTGCTGTCGGCCGATGGTCGGGTGCTGGCGCCGGAAGATGTGGCGACGAAACTGGCGGTTGAGCATTGAGATGATGTGATTCACCGATTCCGGAAGACTTTTACTGATGCCGCTGGTCGGCAATACATATTTAGTAATGACAAAAATTGACGTCAGAATAGTGGCTCATTACTATCGCGCCACTATTCTGATATCAGTTTCCGTCTCGAGGGATCGAACATGTCCTCACCCGCCCTCGTGGCGAGGTTGTGCCTGGCTTTGCTATGCCTTTCTCCACTCCAAACCGCACTTGCAGCACCCACCCCCGGTGAAACCGACCTGATCCGCGAACGCCAGAATCGTTTGCTCGAAGAGCAGCAGCGGCGGCTCGAAGAGCTCAAGGATCTGCCCGGTGAAGAGGCCAAGCCGGCGCAGCCGGAAGCCCCCGCCGACACACGTTGCTTTCAGATCAACGACATCGAGCTCAAAGGCGCCGACAGCCTGTCGGAGAACGACAAGAGCCGTTTGCTCAAGCCCTACATCGGCCAGTGTCTCGGTGTGCCTCAGCTGAATGAAGTGCTGAAGGTCATCACCGATCACTACATCGAGAAGGGTTGGGTGACCAGCCGTGCTTATCTGCCACAGCAGGATCTGTCCGGCGGGCACCTGAAAGTGCTGGTGGTCGAAGGCAAACTCGAGGGCTTGAAAGGCGCCGACAACAGCAAGCTCTCTGAGCGTGAGTTGTCGATGGCGTTTCCCGGCAAGGCCGGTGAGCTGGTGAACCTGCGCGAGATCGAGCAAATGGTCGATCAGCTCAATCGCCTCCCTTCCAACCAGGCCAAGATGGAGCTGTCGCCAGGCAAGAACGTCGGCGGCAGTGAGGTGCTGGTCACCAACACCCCGCAGAAACCATGGCGCGCCGGACTGTCGCGCAGCAACGATGGCCAGCGCAGCACGGGTGAGCAGCAATGGGGCACGACATTCGACTGGGACAGCCCGCTGGGTCTGGCTGATCAGTTGAGTCTGCGCGGCGGTCACGATGCGATGACCGATCACCAGCACACCTCCAACAACGCCATGCTCAACTACAACCTGCCGTGGGGCTGGTGGAACTTCAGCTACACCTACAGCCAGAGTGAGTACCGCTCGCAAATCGCGGCCAACGGCTACAACTTCAAGCAGACCGGCGACAGCGAAAACCATCAGCTGCGCGCAGAGCGGGTGATCCACCGCGACTCGGTCAGCAAGACCTCCCTCAACGCCGGCCTGTCGTATCTGCGCACCAACAACTTCATTGAAGACAGCAAGCTCAAGCTGAGCAGCAACCGTATCAGCGAAGCACAGTTCGGCTTCAACCACGGGCGGCGGATCGGCAGCGCCTTCGTCAACTTCGACGCCGGCATGCAGGAAGGCATCGGTGCATTCGACGCTCAGGGTAGCCACGATCCAGGTCCCGGCGAGCCGGATGCGCGTTACCGCAAATACACCGCAACCCTGAGCTATCTGCAGCCATTCAAAGTGTGGGGCGAGTCCTTCACCTTCAGCAGCCTGATGACCGGCCAGCGCAGTGAAGACGTGTTGTTCAGCCCGCAACGTACCAGCCTCGGCGGGTCGTCTTCGATCCGTGGCTACAAGGATCAATCGCTGTCTGGTGACAGCGGTGGCTACTGGCGCAATGACCTGCGCTGGTCGCGCCCGATCAACGCCGAATGGCTGCGCCCGGTGTTCGCCGAATACGGCACCAGCCTCGGTTACGATCAGGGCGTGATCCGTGGTGACCGCTACAACGGTGACCAGCATGGGCGCATGTCGAGCAACTCGCTGGAACTGTTTGCCCGGGGCGAACACGTTGCGGCCAGCGTGACCTTTGCCCACTCCCTGGAACGCCCTGACGTGCTGACCGAGCGCGAAGCGCCGATCTATTTCCGCGTGGATTTCTTCCTCTAGTTTTTGCCCTTTCCGAGATTCTGCTATGGACTTCCGCCAACTGGCTTTTCTGGCCAGTCAGCCTTCTGCTGCCGTAAAAAACCGCGAACGCTTCTGGGGCATGCCCAAACGCGGACTGGCGTTCCTGCTGGCCAACGTCATGTTCTGGCAGCCGATGTGGGCGCAGGCAGACGGAATCGTGGTCAGTGCGCCCGGCACCACGCTCGACCGGGCAGGCAATGGCGTGCCGATCATCAACATCGCCACGCCCAACGGTGCGGGTCTTTCGCACAACCAGTTCCACGATTACAACGTGGATGCTCAAGGCGTCATCCTCAACAACGCTACGAGCCGCACGCAGCTGACGCAGATTGGCGGAATCATTCTCGGCAACCCGAACCTGCGCGGTGCGGCGGCGCAAACCATCCTTAACGAAGTCAACGGTGGCAGTCCGAGTCAACTGCGCGGTTACACCGAAGTGGCGGGGCAGTCGGCGCGGGTGATCGTGGCCAACCCGTATGGCATCAGTTGCAACGGCTGCGGCTTCATCAACACCCCGCGTGTGACATTGACCACCGGCAAACCTGTGCTCGATGGCGCGGGTCGACTGGACCGTTTTCAAGTCGATCAGGGCAGCGTCTCCATCGATGGCAAAGGTCTGGATGCCAGCGCTGTCGACAGCTTTGAAATCCTCACCCGCAGTGCACAGATCAACGCGCAGATCCACGCCAAACGCCTGAACATCACCACCGGTCGCAACGATGTAAACGCCGAAACGCTCAACGCCACCGCGCGTGCCGATGACGGCAGCGCCAGACCGCAACTGGCGATCGACTCTTCGGCGCTGGGTGGGATGTACGCCGGGGCGATCAAACTGGTGGGCACCGAGGCCGGTGTCGGCGTGAAACTGGCAGGCGAACTGGCGGCCAGCGCCGGGGATATCCAGATCGACGCCAATGGCCAACTGACGTTGGCGAAGGCCACGGCCAGCAATGCGGTCGACATCAAGGCCAACAGTCTTGAGGCGCAGCAGGCCGTTTACGCGGGCACGCAATTGACCGTGCAAACCGCTAAGGATCTGGTCAACCAGCAAAGCCTTGCCGCCAGGGACAGCGTTCGCCTGACCAACGGCGGCACATTGACCAACGCCGGCGTGATTGAAGCCGGAGTGAATGCGGATAACAGCCGTAACAGCAATGGCGATGTTTCCATCAACAGCGGCTCGGTGAGCAACCGTGGCAGCGTATTGGCCAGTCGCTCGCTGAGCGCAAGTGCCGCAGGTGTGCTCGATAACCAGAACGGTATCGTCCAGGCCAAAGACGTCGCGCTAAGCGCCACTCGGTTGCTCAACCAAGGGGCTGACGCCCGGATTTACGGCGAGACCAGCCTGGCCTTCAACGTCCCGGCATTCGTCAACCTCAGTGGTCTGATCCGCTTCGCCGACGGCCAGGCGGCAACGCTCTCCGTCGACAGTCTGGACAACCGCAAAGGTCGTATCGAAATCGCCGGCGGCAGTCTGAAACTCAATGCGCGGGCGCTGCAAAACGATGACGGCAAAATCATCGCCGGACGTCTGGATATCGATACCCGGCTACTCGACAACGCTGGCGGCCTGATTGCTGCCAGCCAGGGCGAAACCAAGGTCGTCGCCCACGAACGTCTGAACAATGGCAAAGGCAAGATCCAGGCAAAGACCGACCTCGTTGTGTCGGGCGCCGAGTTGCTCAATCAGGGCGGCACATTGGCCGCCGATTCGATTCGGATCACCGGCACCCGACTGGATAACAGCAGCAAGGGTGTCATCAGTGCCGAAAACGGCAATCTTGATCTGGCACTGGATCAGGGCTTCGATAACCACGCTGGCAAGCTTCAAGCCTCGGATCGATTGAGCGTCGCTGCCCAGAGCATAGACAACCGTAATGCCAGCCTGACCGGCAAATCCCTTGAGGTCACCAGTCGCGGCAAGCTCGACAACTCCCAAGGCACGATTTCATCCGATGACAGCGTGCTGGCCAGCGAAGACCTGGACAACACTCAGGGCCTGATTCAGGGCAACACGACACTGAACCTGACCGCACGCGATCTGGACAACACCAACGGCCAACTGCTCGGCGGTGTTGTCGATGCGACGCTGGACAATCTCACCAGCAATGACAAAGGCGCGATCAGTGCCGAGACCGGCAAGCTCACGCTGGTCGTCAACCAGCACCTGAACAATGCCTTGGGTCGACTGCAAGCCAGCCAGGGTGACGTGGATGTTCACGCCGGCAGTATCGACAACCGTAAAGGTGTGGTGGCCGCGCAACAGCTGCTGTTGGTCGCCCGCGACGGTCATATCGACAACCGTGGCGGACGGGGCATTGGCGATCGCCTCAACCTGCAAGCCGGCAGCCTCGATAACGGCGAGGGCGGTTTGCTGGCCGCTGGTGCTGACGGGGCCCGGTTGATTCTCAAGCAAACCGTCGCCGGTCAGTCGCAACTGCTCAATCAAAAAGGCCGGATCCAGAGCGATGCCGACCTGTACATCGAAAGCGATACGGTCGACAACAGTGCCGGTGTGTTGCTGGGCAAAACCATCGAAGTCAACGCCACGCAGCTGAACAACAGCGACAAGGGCGGCATCGTCGGCACGGGCGGCGACATTGCGCTGAAAATTGCCGGTGTCTTCAAAAACGTCACGGGCGTGGTCGACGCCGCTGAGCAACACCTGCTGCTCGAACAACTGGTCGAACTCGACAATCGCGGCGGCACATTGCGCGGCCAGCGTCTGGATATCACCAGTACGTCCATCGACAACCGTGATGCGGGCCAGATTGTTGCCGGTAGTGATGGTCTGAAAATCGTCGGCAGTACCGTACTGAATCAGCAGGGTGCGATCCTCGCCAATGGCAGCCACGCAGAACTCGCGCTGGGCACCGGCAACCTGCAAAACCAGGGTGGCACGCTACAGGCTGACACGCTCGACATCACCAGTGCCGACCTCGACAACAGCGTGGTCAACGGCAAGGCCGGTTTGATCTCCAGCCTGCTGGGCGATTTGCAGCTGACCGTGACACGCCTGATCAACCATGGCGGCAAGCTCTTCGGCAAAGGTCAGGTCACTTTCGATGGCACCCGTCTGGATAACGCGGGTGGTGAGATCAGCGGCAATCGGCTGGGTCTCGAAGCGGTCGGCCAGATTCTCAATCAGGGCGGACTGATCGAGTCGGCGGCGGATCTGCAACTGAGCGGCGTCCAGCTGGACAACAGCGCTGGCGGGCAGATTCGTGCCCTGGGCGGCACCTCCAGCAAGATCAAACTGAACGGCAACCTGAATAACCAGAACGGCGTCATCGAGATTGGCAGTCAGGATCTGGAACTCGCCGGCACCCAGCTCAACAACCTCAGCGGCAGCGTGCGTCACGCCGCGCAAGGGTTGTTTGACCTGGATCTGAATAACCTGACCGGCACGCAGGGCAGCCTCACCGGTCTGGGCAAAGGCGTCTGGGATGTCGCGGCGGTTAATGGTGTGGGCACCTGGCAACTCAATGGTGGGCTGACTTACACCAGTTCGCAGGATTTGAACCTTAATGTCGGGGATCGCATCGCCAGTGCTTCGGCGCTGAACCTGAATGTCGCCAATCTGAATAACGCCGGGCAACTGCTCAGCGATGGCGATCTGACGCTGACCCTTGGCGGTAACCTGATCAACAGCGGTCGAGTGTCGGCTCAGCAGAAACTCACCATCAACGCCAGCGACGTGATTCAACAGGACGGGCGGCTGGTCAGCGGTGGCGAAACCGTGATGACCTTGCGCGGCACGCTGGACAACCTCGGTCGGCTGATCGCCAACCAGAACCTTACGG
Source organism: Pseudomonas sp. CH235 (assembly GCF_004368175.1). NCBI lineage: Bacteria > Pseudomonadati > Pseudomonadota > Gammaproteobacteria > Pseudomonadales > Pseudomonadaceae > Pseudomonas > Pseudomonas sp. CH235. The sequence goes on along the minus strand of NZ_RRZJ01000012.1, from coordinate 5,614 downwards.
TGACGGCTGCCCGGATCGACAACAAAGGCACCCTGGGCGCCCAGGGCAATCTGGAATTCAACGCCGCCAACGGCATCTCCAACGGAGCCGATACGCTGCTGTTCAGCGGCGGCACGATGAAGTTGCATGGCAACAGCCTGAACAACTATTACGGCGATATCTACAGCCGGGGCAATCTCACGGTCGACGCCGTGGGTGGTGGTCGTGCTGCGTTGTTCAGCAACTTGTCGGGGACGGTCGAGGGCGAGGGGGATATCGACATCAATGCGATGTCGGTGGAAAACGCCAAGTCGGTTTTCGAAATGTCGCAGGGCGGCAGTTCCGGCTCCATCAGATGGATTTGCGGGCAGCATTGCGGTGGCCACGATGGCTGGAAAAAAGGCACGATCATTATTGATCGGACCTATAACGATGTGGTTCTCAAAGACTCGACCGCATCACGCTTCGTCGCGGGCAAAAACCTGACGATTCATGCCGGCAATGTCGAAAACCGCTACAGCATGATGGCTGCGAACGGCAGCCTAACGGTAACCGCCGACCGCTTGTTAAACCTCGGCGCGGAATCGCGCTCCGGCACTTCGACAGAATCGATTGGCACGCCTGGCAGGATCGACAATAGTCTGTGGGATCGGATGGAGTTCATCGAAGTCCCGGCGTTCAACGCGCAGACGCAGCAGGGGAATTTCGATGAGGCACGCTTCAACGAGTTGGTCGCCGTTACCAATGACAGTCGCTTCGCTCACCCTGAGAACGTACAAATAAAGTGGTCTCCCAATGGCAACACCTTGTATCCGGCCACCCTGCAGGCGGGAGGAACGGTAAGCCTCAACGTCACTGACTCCATCCAGAACGGCAAGCTCTACAACAATACTTACGATCAGCTCACCGGAAATCTGGACAGCGAAAAAGCCACCGGTGTGGGTGTCGTCGACATCAATCTGGGCAAGCGCAGCAGCGCCGCCAGCGTTCAGGTCGCCAAGGACGTCACTCGCATCGAAAAGGTGGATGCGGACGGCGTGAAGCAGATCAGCTTCGTCCCGGTTGATTTCCGTGGAGTACCGTTTGCTGCAGTAGATCCAACCGCGTCTTCGACATTCAGGCTTCCGAAAGGCCCTTACGGCATGTTCGTGCAGAGCCCGAATCCGCAGAGCCGCTACCTGATCGAAACCAATCCGGAGCTGACTCAGACCGCGCCATTCATGAGCTCGGACTACCTGCTGGGCAAACTTAATTTCAACGCCGATGAGGCCGCTCGCCGCCTCGGCGACGGTCGCTACGAATCGCGTTTGATCAGCGATGCAGTGTTGGCTCAGACCGGCCAGCGCTTTCTGGCCGGTGGCTTGAACAACGATTACGAGCAATTCCGTTACCTGATGGACAACGCGCTCGCCAGCAAAAACGAGCTGAATCTGACGGTGGGTGTCACCCTGACGTCGGAGCAGGTGGCGGCGCTGACGCATGACATCGTTTGGATGGAAGAGCGCGTCGTCGATGGTCAAAAAGTACTGGTGCCAGTGCTGTACCTGGCTCAGGCCGAGTCGCGCAACGTGCGCGGCGGCAGCCTGATTCAGGGGCGTGATCTGGAAATGATCGCCGGCAACGACCTGGTCAACGTCGGCACTCTGCGGGCCACCAACAACCTCACGGCAGACGTCAAAGGCAGCCTTTATAACGGTGGTCTGGTCGAGGCTAACGAACGCCTGAGCCTGATGGCCACCGACAGCATCCGCAATGCGCTGGCCGGTGATATTCGCGGTAATCAGGTCAGCCTGAGCACCCTCAAGGGTGACATCGTCAACGACCGGACCGCCGTGACTTACAGCCCGGGGCAGGGGTTGCGCACGTCACTTGACGACGGCGGCAACATCAGCGCCCGCGATACGTTGAGCATCAAGTCCGGCCGTGACTTGACCAACTCCGGCACGATCAACAGCGGCGCCGATGCAGACCTGAGCGCGACCCGCGACATCAACTTACTGGCGGTTCAGAACGTCAACGAGATCCACACAATCGAGAACGGCGGACATCGCTCGACCGTCACCACAACCGTGGAAAACCTCGCGTCCAGCGTGAAAAGTGGCGGCAACCTGAAGCTTGACGCCGGTCGCGACATCAACGTCCTCGCCAGTACGGCACAAGCCAAAGGCGATCTGCTTGCCGACGCGAAACAAGACTTGAACATGGCTTCGGCGAGCGACGAACACAATGTCGAAACCAACAGCAAAAGTGGCAAGAAACGCGTCCACGAAGAAGACAATCACACCGTCCAGAAGGCCGCTGAGTTCATCGCCGGTGGCGACGTCAAAACCAACTCCGGCCGCGATACCACATTGGTGGCGAGCAAGATCAGCGCGGGCAATGAAGCCTATGTGTATGCGGGTAATGACCTGAGTCTGCTGGCAGCGCAGAACAAGGATTACACCCTGTACGACATGAAGGAGAAGGGTGGTTTCGGCGCCAAGAAAATGCAGCGCGACGAAGTTACCCAGATCACTCATGTGGGGAGCGAGATCAAGACCGGGGGCAATCTCACGCTGGTTAGCGAGGGGGATCAGCGCTATCAGGTGGCGAAGCTTGAAAGTGGCAATGACATCACGCTGGACAGTGGTGGGGCGATTGTTTTTGAAGGGGTGAAGGATTCTCACGACGAGAGCCATACCAAAAGCGATGGAGATGCTTTTTGGACTTCGTCAAAAGGCCGGGGCAATAACGATGAAACGCTGCGTCAGAGTCATCTGATCGCATCTGGAAAGCTTACGATCAAAGCTGTAGACGGGCTGAAGATCGATATCAAACATGTCGATCAGCAAAGCGTGCACCAAGCCATTGACGCAATGGTCGAGGCCGATCCTCAACTTGCCTGGCTCAAGCAGGCAGAAGCGCGAGGAGACATCGACTGGAGGCAAGTCAAGGAAATCCACGAGTCGTTCAAATATCAAAACTCGGGCCTTGGGCCAGCTTCGCAACTGATCATTGCAATCGTGATGGCAGCAGTTATCGGTCCGATGTCGAGCATGATTCTGCAATCCGTTGCGGTTACCGCAGCGACAAAGGCCGCCGTCAGCACCATCGACAACCGAGGCAATCTGGGCAAGATTGCAAAGGACGTTACCTCCAAGGAAGCGCTTAAAAGCTATGTCGTGGCGGCAGCAACCGCGGGCGTTACCCAAAGCCTCAACTACGACCCAGGCGCAATTGGACTGAATCCCGAGAGCTTGAAGATTGTGGCGATCAAGGTGAGTTCGGATGCCTTGATCAAAACCGCTGTTTACGGCGGCAGCCTGAAAGACAATTTTGCGAGTTCTGCAGTGGGCACCGCTGCGGCCATCGGTGGCGCCTATGGGGCCGGGAAAATCGGTGATCTTTCCCTGAAAGACGGGAGCGTTGGGAAAATCCTCCTGCACGCCGGATTGGGCGGGTTGCTGGCTGAGGCCACGGGCGGTGACTTCCGTACGGGTGCCATCGCGGGGGGCGCCAACGAAGTGTTGATCGGTCTTCTTGGAGAGAGGCTCCTTCCTAAAAATCTCGTAAAAGGAAGCGCCGAATACGCTCAGGCTCAGGCGAACCTGCTCGCACTCTCGCAGGTCGTGGGTGTGTTGGGAGCGGCAGCTTCCGATGGCGATCTGGGCGTCGCAGCGACGGTGGCGGCAAACGCAACGCAATACAACTTCCTTGGGAAGCACGACAAGGCGGAACGTGATAACGCACGTGAGGAGTTCAAGGAAACAGGAGCAATAGATCCTGCTAAGCGGCTGGTGCGACTGGAGGGTGCGGATCACCGAAGTGATGATCTGCTCGCCAAGTTCCGCCTGGACAGAAATTCTCTGACACCACAGGAGCGCACGGAGTTAGCAGCTTACCTCCAAGTGTACGCCGCCCAAGAGTTGGAAAACTCGACGGTGGCAGAGGTCAATGCCCGGGTCAGCAAGCTAATCAGCAATGGCCCCGAGAACCCGGAGCTGTACCGTTACGCCGGAACCACCGAAGCCAAAAATGCTTTTGCCGATGCTCAGCGTGCCATTGCAGGTGGATGGTTCGATCAATTGGTCTGGACTCGGACAAAAACTGAAAACGAACTGATCTTCAGGGACGCTCAAGGTTATTTACGCATCAATAACGAACTGCAGGGTTTGTCGAATCTTGGAAATCCGGCAATTTATGGACTGACCGGTCCATTGGGCTCCAGCATACGTATGGCGGCAGCGGCCAATGGTTTACTCCAAATAGGTGTAGGAACAAACCAGGCGTTCAACGGCGATCTTTGGAACGCAGCTGGAAATATTGTCATTGGGGCTTTGGGGGTTGCCAGTGCGGGACTTCCTGGTACCAAACTGCCTAACAACGCAACAACGGGGTTAATCTCCGAAACGGGTCAATACACACGACCTACCGAGGCAGTAGGCTTATTTGATCGAACAGTGTTACACGCTCCTGCAAATGATAAGTTTTATGAGCGGGCGACCCAAGAATTACTGGATGCTATCAATGCGATTCCTAGCAATACCCAAGCATCTAAAGTGGCAACTATGATTAGTGCCTATGATCCTGTATCAGGGAAGATTGCGGTAGGGAGCAGTAATGGCAATATTAGAGCTGATATGTTGGATGTGCGAACCGTTAACTATATAGAAACACAACTTGGTGTGAAGGTCGGTGAGATCACAAACCTCTGCCGCAATGCTGCTGGTGCCTGTGCTGAAGTCTCGGCGGTTGACAAATTAGTTAGGATGGGTGTCAATCCTGCTGAAGTGAAATTTACCAGTGCTCTGCGCCCCCGTATTGTTAGAGATGAGGGCGGGATTACGAAAAATGCTATAATTGACACCTGTGCGAACTGCAGTGTTACCTGGCCGGAGGGAAAGTGATGTCGCTGAATAAAGACTGGCAGCCTAGTTTTGGAGAAATAATAACTTGGTTCGCCATGGATAGAAATGGGTTGATAGCAGTTATGGTCAATAACTGTTTTGGTCGCCTGCCTTCTGCATTGTTGGAAGTTCCAGACTTGGAGGCAAAGCTGGATAGCATAAACGAGTTTATGTGGGAGGAGTCGTCAGACTTTTTTGATTATCCGAAAAATAAAGTAGGCCGTACTTTGTTGGATATGTACTCATTTCGCAGATATCGTAATGCCCGTTCGCGCATAGATGTGGAATTAATAGTTTCAGAGAGGTCGGGATTTGATAAAAAGCTTTCAGAGTATTCAATTCCGTCAATTAAGGGGTTTTACATTTACCATGCAGTTGAAAGCTCTGCTCCTGGTGAGGACTATCCGGTCGGATACGAAGGAGAGACAGTTGTTGGGGATTATTTTCGGTTTTTAGTACCAACTGTACATGGGGGAATCGAAGATTTTCCCGAGGATTTGAGGTCATTAGTTTTAGTCTCGGATAAGCTGGATTTTACCTCGGATCAGATTGTCGCGAGCGATTCGATTGACTTGTTGTTTTAAAAGAAGAAAGAAGAAGGGGGGGCGGATTTATTTATTTTAATAAATCTGAGAATCATCTGGCCGGCCTCCCCACCTCACGGAGGTGGCGCAAAATTCAAGGTGCGAACTTAGTCTTTTGCGTAGGAGGCCGTGATGAAATTCTGTGGCATAGACCTGCATTCGAAC
>NZ_RRZJ01000072.1:0-840 GCF_004368175.1 Pseudomonas sp. CH235 | reverse complement strand
CGTCGACGATGTTCACGTCCAGCGTCGCATTGGCGGTGGTGCCGTTGTCATCGACCACGGTCACGGCGAACTGCTCGTTGAGCACGTTGGCGCCGTTGGCATTCGGGTGCGCTTCGTTGTCGACCAGGGTGTAGCTGTAGCTGACAACGCCGGTTGCAGCGTTGAAACCGGTGATGGTTAGCGTGCTGCCCAACGGGGTGACGGTTGATTGCGGGAAGCCTGCTGCCACGCCGTTGGTGACCACGGCAATGCCGCCGATGGTCAGCGTAGTGACGCCGTCCAGTGCGGTGATGGTGAAGGTGCCGCTTTGGGTCAGGGCTGGCGCATCGGGGCTGCTGCCGTCGCCGAGATTTTTCTCGTAGACGGTGAGTTCACCACCATTCACGTCGAGGCCGTTGATGATCACTGGATCGTCGTTGTTGTGGATTTGCAGCACCAGGTTGGCGGTGCTGGTGTCGCCGTCGGCATCGGTGATGGTGTAGGTGAAGGTTTCAGTGCCGTTGCCGCCGCCGTGCAGGTTTTTGAAGTCCGCATCACTGGTATTCAGCGTGTAGGTGTAAGTGCCGTTGGCGTTCAGCACCAACGTGCCGTAAGTACCGGTGAAAGTGCCGGCGGTGATCGGGCCGGCGTTTTCGCCGACAGGCACGCGGTCAGCGCCTTGCACGTCGTTGGTCAGGACGTTGCCACTCAGCGTGAGATTGGTTTCCGACGCGGTGCCGGCGTTGCTGTCGTCCACGCCTTTTGGCAGGTCGTCGACGATGTTCACGTCCAGCGTCGCATTGGCGGTGGTGCCGTTGTCATCGACCACGGTCACGGCGAACTGCTCGTTGAGCACGTTGG